>DASQAW010000645.1:0-2015 GCA_035635495.1 Burkholderiales bacterium | reverse complement strand
GGCATCACCGAGGTCGAGCGGCGCGCGGTACGAGAGGCCGCCAGGAGCGCGGGTGCCCGCGAGGTCTACCTGATCGAGCAGCCCATTGCCGCGGCCATCGGCGCCGGCCTGCCCATCACCGAGCCCTCCGGCAACATGATCGTCGACATCGGCGGCGGCACGTCCGACGTCGCGGTGATCAGCCTCGCCGGCATCGTCTGCGCGAAGAGCGTGCGCATCGGCGGCGACAGGATGGACGAGGCGATCATTCAGCACATCAAGCGCAGGTACAACCTGCTCATCGGCGAGCGCACGGCCGAGTTGATCAAGATGACCATCGGCAACGCCTACCCGAGCGACGAAGTGCTGACGATCGACATCAAGGGACGCGATCTGGTCGCCGGCGTGCCGCGCACGCTGACCGTCAGCTCCGACGAGGTCCGCGAGGCGCTCGCCGAGCCGGTCAACGCCATCGTCGAGGCGGTGAAGGGTACGCTCGAGCGCACGCCCCCCGAGCTCGCCGGCGACATCGCCGACCGCGGCATCGTGCTCGCCGGCGGCGGCGCGCTCTTGAAGGGCCTCGATGCGCTGCTCCGCGAAGAGACGGGCCTGCCGGTGTTCCTCGCCGAGGACCCGCTCGGCTCGGTCGTGATCGGCACGGGCAAGGCGCTCGAGGAACTGGACATCCTCCGCCAGGTCTGCTCACCCGCGTGATGCCCGCCTCAGGCCGCCCTATCTCATTTGCCAGGCTGCGCCGGCACCCCCGCTTGGCATCGCTCGCCGTTGCAGTTACCGCGCAAGCGCGTTCACCGCCTTCACACGGGCCGTCATCTGCCCAACGTCGCGCTACTCGACGCCGGTTCTCATCGACGACAAGGTAGCGGGCGCATGGAGGGCACCTTTTAGTTGTTCCACCACGCGCTTCTGCCGGCCGCGCAAGCCTTGGAACAGGACGAGCCGACCCGTCGCAGCGAGTGCCTGCGCCAGACGTGCCAGAGCGCCATCGCCGGCGAAGATAGCCTCGCACAGGTTGATCACGACCGTCGCAGTCGGCGGGGTGAGCGCCACGGTCGCCGCAAGTGCATCAGCGCTGAGACCGTCGAGCGAACCCTCGAATCTGAAGACCACCGAACTGGTCCCTGCCTCATGTCTGACGTGCAGCATTCCCACCCCCCTCAGGGCACGAAGCCCAAGGGCGACGCCTCGATGAAGGCACCGTAAATTCGCCGGGGACCAGATGGCGGGATGCCGCTCTCGCGGAATGAGGCCAGGAGGCTCTCGCAATTGGCAACTGTAACACGGCCCCATAAGTAATGTCACGTACATCGTTCTCAAACGGAAGCGGGACCCCGTCTTGACGGGCGTCCCGCTTCTCGCTGTCGACGCGGTGCGTGTTGCTCCATCAGCATCGCCGAGAAGGCGAGGTCTAGGCCGCGGGAGTCTCGCCTTCGCGGATGCGCCATTCCCGCTCCAGGTTCTCCTCTTCCCCGAACGCCTTGTGTGATTCTTCCGCCTTCTCTGCCGCGAGCTGGAGCAGACGCTTCGCCTGTTCGATCGTAGACTCCACCAGCTGCAGGCTGTCCGCCCTGATCTGGTTGTTCAGGATGTCGCACGCGGCCCTGTGGGCCTTCACGGCCTGCATCAGCAGCGCCCTCGCGCCAGAGCGAAGGGAGTCAATCGCCCGCCAGCGCTCACCGTCTGCATCTTCCGCGGCTTCGCGCTCTGCGTGGCTGATCTGCCAGACCTTCTTTTGGGGGTTCGCATTGTCGTGGCTCATGGCTGCTCCTCCTCATGCTTTCCCCGGCCGTGGACGCATCCGAGCGAGATTCGACGGCCCAGCTCACGGCAGCGCGGAGACGATCTTGCGGAACTCGTCCTCGGTGAACGCGCGCAGAGTCTCGGTGCGAACGTTGCCCAGAGAGCCGGTGACGAGCGCGAACTTGGTCACGACCTCGTCGTTCGGCGCCTCCGAGATGACGATCGCGTCGTAGCGACCCTGCACGAGGTGGAAAGACTTCAGCTCGCCCCCGAGCGAC
>DASQAW010000644.1:0-5037 GCA_035635495.1 Burkholderiales bacterium | reverse complement strand
TGTCTGTCTCGTTCCCGCGAGATTCAATTGAGATAATCATGCGACGGCGGTTTGTCGCTCCTGCCTCCACGACAGGACGCTGAGCGCGAGACCACCGCTCGCGAGCCCCGCGCCGAGCCAGGGCAGGCTGGCGTAGGCGAGCCCATGCGTCAGCGCGAGCTCGCCTGCAAAAGCGCCGGCCGCATTGCCGAGATTGAACGCGCCCTGATTGAGGGTCGATGCGAGGTCGGGCGCGCCGGAGGCCTCGTTCACCACGCGCGTCTGCAGCGGCGAGACCAGCGCGAACGCCGCCGCGCCCCAGAGGAAGATGGTCATCACGGCGAGCGCCGGGCTCCGGTCGGTGACGCTGAACAAGGCGAGCAGCGCGATCAGCACGGCGAAAATGCCGATCACCGAAGGCATCAGGCGCCAGTCCGCCAACCGGCCACCGGCGAGATTGCCGAGCGTCAGGCCTGCGCCAAACACGACGAGGATCCACGTCACCTGGCGCGGCGTCTCGCGCGTGACCGTTTCCAGCACCGGCGCAATATAGGTAAAGAGACTGAAGAGGCTCGCGGACGCGAGCACGCTGATCAGCATCGCGAGCAGCACCGGCGCGCGGCCGAGCGTGCGGGCCTGTTGCATGAGGCCGGTACCACTCGGCGCCATGCCACGCGGCAGCCAGGCATTCAGCGCGACGGCAACCACGAGACCGATGGCGACGACGGCCCAGAAGGTGGCCCGCCAGCCCAGAGCCTGGCCGAGCGCGGTGCCGAACGGCACGCCGAGCACGTTGGCAAGCGTCAGGCCCGTGAACATGAGCGCCAGCGCCTGCGCTCTCTTCTCGGCGGGCACGACCCGCGATGCGACGACCGCGCCGACGCCAAAGAACGCGCCGTGGCACAGCGCGGTGACGATGCGCGCGCCCATCAGCAGCCCATAGCTCGGCGCGATCGCGCACAGCAGGTTGCCGCCGATGAAGATGGCGATCAGGAGCAGCAGCGCATGGCGCCGGTCGAGCCGCGCCGTCGCTGCCGCCAGGATCGGCGCGCCAAAGACGACGCCCAGCGCATACCCCGAGACGAGCAGGCCAGCCTGCGGCACCGTCACGGAGAGATCGCCGGCGACATCGGGCAGCAAGCCCATGATGACGAACTCGGTCGTGCCGATGGCGAAGCTGGCCATCGCCAGCGCGATGAGGACTCGAGCCAATGGAGTGGCTACGCCGAAGGCGGGAAAACGGCATCCACCGAGCGCCCGCTCTTCAGCTGGCACTGGCCCTGCCCGCCGCCGCCCATCCCCGCGTCCGGATGATTGAGATGGAAGTGGCAGCGCATGTGCTGCCCGTCCGCCGTCTGCAGGTTGGCCATCGCCCGGCCCGAGTAGTGCGTCGTGAAGGTGGTATCCGGGAAGGTGCCGAAACCGCCGAAGCCGCCCCAGCCGCCCCAGCCGTGTTCCCAGCCGTTCCACATCGGCTCGAGGGCCTGGCTCTGCGTCGTGCTCGTCACCTGCAGGTAAGGGCCCGAGAAGGTCTGCCCATCTTTCAGTGCCGCGGACATCGTGCCGCTGACACCGCCGTCGGTGCTCCTCCATGAAAACTGGACCGCTTCGCCTCCGGGAGCGACGGAACCGGTCCCGGTACCCATCGTCGTGCAGGCGCTCAGGGCAATGCCGGCGCCCAAAACTAATGCGAGGGTCTTCATTGGTTCTCCTCGAGCGCCAGCGCAGCCATGGTTTCGCGCAGCTGCCGGGCGCGCCCGCCGCAGGCGTTAAAGGACAGACAGAGGAACTCGGGCGCCACGTCGATCTCGGCGCAATTCAAGATGTGCAGCACAGTTGGCTCCTTTCACAGGCCAGTTGGCATCCCTCAATGATTGAACGGCGCGATTCCCGCGGAATTTCAGCGCGACTACAGCGGTAACAGCCTCGCCCGCGCTTCTGAAATCTTCGCGGCATCGCCGGCCCCGAGCATGACGCGATGAATCCGGCCGATACCCAGGCGGCTGGCGCGGCCGCGCTGGCGCTCGCCATGCTCGCGCTCACCACCGCCATGCATTACGAAGCCCTGGAACTGCTCGGCCGCAGGGCGAGCGGGCAGACCATGCACCGGCGCCGGGTGGTCGGCCTTCTCACCGCACTCGTCGGGCTGCATGTCGCCGAGGTGGCGTTGTATGCGCTCGCCTATCACTTTGGAGCTCTGCTCGGGCTCGGGCACCTGCGCGGCGGCAGCGGCAGAGCGCTCCTGGACGTCTTCTATTTCGCTGCCGAGACCTACTCGACGCTGGGCTACGGCGACGTGGTGCCGACCGGCGACTTGCGTCTGGTGGCGAGCGTCGAGGCGCTGAATGGATTGCTGCTGATCGCCTGGTCCGGCGCGTTCCTCTTCGGCGTGCTCGAGGGCGCGAGGAAAGCGAACCGCTAGTACGACCGCCCGCGGTAACCCAATTACAGGCGTAACTCGTCCGTAATCCGGCCGGCACCTTGGCTTCGCACCATGCGGCTCGTGAACCCGCAGCGCCGCAGATTGTTTTTCCTTCCGGTGCTCGCCGGCGCCGCCGCGCTGGTCGCGAAGCCCGCGGCCGCGCACCCCATCCCGGGCGCCACCAGCTCCGGCTATCGCCTCACGCCGCACATCGAGCGCTTCTACCGCAGCGCCGGAAAGCTCTAGCCATGCTGCTGAAGCGGATGACGCGGCTCGCCCCCGTCACGGTGTTTCCAAAGACCGTGGACCGGCGGCAGTTCCTCAAGCGCTCCGGCCTGGCTGCGGGCGGCGTCGGGCTCGCCGCGGCGCTGCCGTTCAACCTGATCGACCGGGCCGAGGGCGAGGCGCCCCCGGCCGCAGTGAACGCGGAGCTCAAGCACACCATCTGCCCGCACTGCTCGGTGGGCTGCTCCATCGACGCCACCGTGGAGAACGGCGTATGGACGCGCCAGAACCCGGTGTTCGACTCGCCGATCAACCTCGGCGCGCATTGCGCGAAAGGCGCCGCCGCGCGCGAGACGACCAACGGCGATCGGCGCCTGAAATATCCGATGAAGCTCGAGAACGGCAAGTACCGCCGCCTCTCGTGGGACCAGGCGCTCGACGAGATCAGCGCCAAGCTCCTCGAGCTGCGAAAGGCGAGTGGTCCCGACGCGGTGTACTGGATCGGCTCCTCGAAGCACTCGAACGAGCAGGCGTATCTCCTGCGCAAGTTCGTTTCGCTGTGGGGCACGAACAACTGCGACCACCAGGCGCGCATCTGCCATTCGACCACCGTCGCCGGCGTGGCCAACACTTTCGGCTACGGCGCGATGACCAACTCGTTCAACGACATGCTGAACACCAAGGCGATGCTGTTCATCGGCTCCAATGCAGCCGAGGCGCACCCGGTGTCGATGCAGATGGTGCTGCACGCGAAGGAGAACGGCGCACGCATGATCGTGGTCGACCCGCGCTTCACGCGCACCGCCGCCAAGGCGCACCACCACGTCACCATCCGCCCGGGCACCGACATCCCGTTCGTCTGGGGCGTGGTGCGCACGATCTTCGAGAACGGCTGGGAGGACACGAAGTTCATCGACGCGCGCGTCCATGGCATGGAGGACGTGCGCAAGGAAGTCGCGCAGTGGACGCCGCAGCGCGTCGAGGAAGTGACCGGCGTCAAGCCCGCTGACGTGCGCCTGGTGGCCGAGACGCTGGCGAAGAACCGGCCGAGCACGGTGGTGTGGTGCATGGGCATCACGCAGCACTCGGTCGGTAGCGCGAACGTGCGCGCGCTCGCGATCCTGCAGCTCGCGCTCGGCAACATCGGCGTCTCCGGCGGCGGCACCAACATCTTCCGCGGCCACGACAACGTGCAGGGCGCGACCGACGTCGGCCCGAATGCCGATTCGCTGCCGGCCTACTACGGCCTGACCGAGGCGGCCTGGCGGCACTGGGCCGGCGTCTGGGGCCTCTCCTACGACTGGATCCAGAAACGCTACGCGTCGAAGGAGCTGATGGAGAAGCCCGGCATGACGATCTCGCGCTGGATCGACGGCGTGCTCGAGAAGAGCGACGCCATCGACCAGGGCACGAACCTGCGCGCGGTCTTCTACTGGGGCCACGCGCCGAACAGCCAGACTCGCGGCGTCGACATGGCCGCGGCGATGAAGAAGCTCGACCTCCTGGTCGTAATCGACCCTTTTCCGAGCGCCACTGCCGCGATGGCCGCGATGGAGCGCAGCGACGGGGTCTATCTCCTGCCCGCGGCCACGCAGTTCGAGTCGAGCGGCTCGGTGACGAATTCAAACCGCTCGCTGCAATGGCGCGAGCAGGTGGTCGCACCGGTGTTCGAATCGCGCAAGGATCACACCATCATGGCGCAGTTCGCGCAGCGCCTGGGCTTCGGCGCCGAGCTCACCAGGAACTTCGAGATGCAGGGCGAGGAGCCGGTGATCGAAGACATCCTGCGCGAGATCAACCGCGGCTCGCTCACCATCGGCTACTCGGGGCAGTCGCCCGAGCGGCTGAAGCTGCACATGCTGAACAAGCACACCTTCAACGTGCGCACGATGCGCGCCGAGGGCGGGCCTTGCGACGGCGAGTACTACGGGCTGCCCTGGCCGTGCTGGGGCACGCCCGAGCTGAAACATCCCGGCACGCCGCTCCTCTACGACGAATCGAAGACCGTCGCCCAGGGGGGACTCCCTTTCCGCGCCAATTGGGGCGTCGAACACAACGGCCAGAGCATGCTCGCCGCCGACGGCTCGGCGACGGCCGCCTCGGAGATCACCACTGGATATCCACAGTTCGATTCCGTATTGCTAAAAAAACTCGGATGGTGGAACGAGCTCACTCCGGCCGAGCGCGCCGTGGCCGATGGCAAGAGCTGGAGCACCGATACCTCGGGCGGCATCATCCGCGTCGCGATCAAGCACGGCTGCGCGCCCTTCGGCAACGGCCGCGCGCGCTGCGTGGTGTGGAACTTCCCCGACCCGGTGCCGGTTCACCGCGAGCCGCTCTACTCGCCGCGGCCGGACCTGGTGAAGCAATACCCGAGCTACGACGACAAGAAGACGTTCTGGCGCCTGCCG
>DASQAW010000643.1:0-4906 GCA_035635495.1 Burkholderiales bacterium | reverse complement strand
TCGGTCGACTCGCCGTGCACGAGCAGCGGCAGCCCCACCTCTTCCATCTTCTCGAGCGTGTGGAAGCAGCGCGAGAGGCGCGTGACACCGGCGTCGGAATGGGTCGTGGCGCCGGCGGGGTAGAGCTTCACGCCGTGGATGCGCCCCGAGAGCTTGGCGCGCGAGATCTCCTCGGGCGGCGTGTCGTCGGTCAGGTAGAGCGTCATCAGCGGCTCGAATTCGCTGCCGTCCGGAAGCTCGCCGAGGATCCGCTCGCGGTAGTGCAGCGCCTGCTGCGTCGTGCGCAGCGGCGGCTTCAGGTTCGGCATGACGATCGCGCGCGCGAAGCGCCGTGCGGTATCGGCGAGCACCGATGCCATCGCCGGACCGTCGCGCAGGTGCACGTGGAAGTCGTCCGGCCGCCGGAGCGTGATGCGGTCCATCGCGGCGGATTTTACTTTGCCCGCTCCATTGCCTTGCGGTAGAGCTCGGCTTTCGGCCGCCCGGTGATGCGCGCCGCAAGCTTCGCCGCCTCGCTCGGCGCGAGCGCCTCCAGGAGCACGTCGAGCACGCGCTCGGCATCCACGCTTTCGGGCGGGCGCTCCTCGCCCGGCGCCAGTACCAGCACGAACTCGCCCTGCTCGCGCTGCGGCCGCTGGTCGAGCCAGGCAGGCGCCTCGCCGAGCGGCAGGCGCGCCACTTCCTCGAACTTCTTGCTGAGCTCGCGCGCCAGCACCACCTCGCGCTGCGCACCGAACCGGGCGAGCATGTCCGCAAGCGCCTCGCGGATCCGGTGCGGCGCCTCGTAGAGCACGACCGGCCAAGGCAGGTCGAGCGCTTCGAGCGCCTTGCGCCGTTCGCCCGCCTTGGCGGGCAGGAAGCCGGCGAAGAGGAAGCGGCTGGCGGCGAAGCCCGACGCCGAGATCGCTGCCGCCGCGGCGCTCGGGCCGGGCAGCGGACTCACGCGGATGCCGGCACGATGCGCTTCGGAAACCAAAAAGGCACCGGGATCAGCGAGCGCGGGCGTGCCCGCATCGCTCACCAGCGCCACGTTCTTGCCCTGGCGCAGCGCCTCGACCAGCCCCTTGGCCGCCTTGCGCTCGTTGTGCTCGTGCAGCGCGACCGTGCGCACGGCGATGCCGTAGTGCGCGAGCAGGGTCCGCGTGGTACGCGTGTCCTCGCACGCCACCAGGTCCGCCGAACGCAGCGTTTCAATCGAGCGCGGGCTGGCGTCGGCGAGATTGCCGATCGGCGTCGCCACGACATAGAGCATTCCGGTCAACCGCCGCGTGCCTCCATTCGTTAAGCGTGCCATGAACTCCGAAGGCGCGCGAGCCGAGGATCTCTGCGCGGACCTGATGCGCGCATCGGGTCTCAAGCTGGTCGAGCGCAACTGGCGCTGCCGCCTCGGCGAGATCGACCTGATCGCCGAGGATCGCGGCACGGTCGTCTTTGCCGAGGTGCGCATGCGCTCGCCCGGCAGCTTCGGCGGCGCCGCCGAGAGCGTCACCGCGGCCAAGCGCGCGCGGATCATCGCCGCGGCCCGGCTTTACCTCACGCGGCGGCCGGAAGCGATCTGCCGCTTCGATGTCTTCCTGGTGGACGGCCCGCCGCGCCATGTGCAATGGATTCGCAACGCGTTTAGCGAGTAGCGCGGCGGCGCTCGCGCTCTGGGCGGGATGCGCGTGCGCCCAACCCACGGTGCGCCTCGTGGTGCAGAGCTCGGCGCTTGCCGGGTTCCGCTACCACGCCGCGGCGGAAGTGTGGGACGAGCTGCGCGTCGGCGACGCGCTGGCGATGGCGCGCGAACGCGACAATCCGCACGACGCCAATGCGGTGAGCCTTTCGTGGCGCGGGCGCAAGCTCGGCTACGTGCCGCGGCGCGAGAACGCCACGCTCGCGTGGGGACTCGATCGCGGCGAGCCGCTGCGCGCGCGCATCAGCCGCCTCACGCAGCATCCGAACCCGGCGCGGCGCATCGAGTTCGAGGTGTATGCCGAATGAGCGCTAGGTGACCGTGTAGAATCGCCTCGCAATGGCGACGGTGGATGCAACGCTTCTCGGCCGCGTCGCAGCGCATTTTGCCGAGAGCGCAAGACTGAAAGCGCAGGCGGCCGAGACGCTCGGCGAGCCGGTGGCGCGCGCCGGCGCGCTGCTCGCGCAATCGCTGAAGAGCGGCGGCAAGGCGCTCGCCTGCGGCAACGGCGGCTCCGCCGCGGACGCGCAGCACTTCGCCGCCGAGCTCGTCAACCGCTTCGAGGTCGAGCGGCCGCCGCTCGCGGCGGTCGCCCTCACCACCGACACGTCGATCCTGACCTCGATCGCCAACGACTACTCCTACCAGCAGGTGTTCTCCAAGCAGGTGCGCGCCATCGGCCGGCGCGGCGACGTGCTGCTCGCCATCTCCACCAGCGGCAATTCCGCCAACGTGATCGAGGCGATCCAGGTGGCGCACGAGCTCGGCGTGCACGTCATCGCGCTCACCGGCAACAGCGGCGGCAAGATGGCCGGGATGCTGAAGGGCAACGACGTCCATATCTGCGTGCCGCACAAGAGCACCGCGCGCATCCAGGAGGTGCATCTCCTCGTGCTGCACTGCCTGTGCGACGCGATCGATTTCCAGCTCGTCGGAGCGAAGAAGTGAGCCGCGCCGTCATAGCCCTGTTGGTTGCAGCAGCCTTCGCGCTGCAGGGCTGCGTGCCGGTGGTGATCGGCGCGGGCGGCGCGGCCGCCTACAGCTCGCTCGAGGACCGCCGCACGACCGGCACCCAGATCGACGACGAAGCGATCGAGGTGCGCGCCTCGAACCGGCTGAGCGACCGCTTCGGCAGCACCGTGCACATCAACGTCACCTCCTACAACCGCGTGGCGCTCGTCACCGGCGAAGTGCCCGACGACAAGTCGCGCGTGGAAGCCGAGAAGATCGTGCGCGCCGTGCCGAACGTGCGTGAGGTGACGAACGACCTGCAGATCTCCGGCATTTCGTCGATGGCCTCGCGCGGCAACGACTCCTACCTGACCCTCAAGGTGCGCGGTCGCCTGCTCGACGCCAAGAGCCTGAGCCAGGCAAACATCAAAGTCGTCACCGAGTCCGGCGTCGTGTACCTGATGGGCCTCGTCACGCCGCCCGAGGCCGACGAGGCGGTCGAGCTCGCGCGCAACACCGGCGGCGTGCGCAAGGTGGTGAAGGTGTTCGAGTACTGCACCGACGCCAACGACCAGTGCAAGCCGCGCCAGGCGTCGCCGGCGCCCAAGCCCAAGCCCAGGGTTTAGTGCGGCCGGACTTCGAGGCGAAGATCCGCGATCCTCGCTCCCTCGAGTGGGTCGCGGGCCTCGCGCGTCCGCTGGTATTTACCAACGGCGTCTTCGATATCCTGCACCGCGGCCACGTGACCTACCTGGGCCGGGCGCGCGCCCTGGGGGCGAGCCTGCTCGTGGCGCTGAACGGCGACGCTTCGGCGCGGCGGCTCGGCAAAGGCGCCGACCGGCCGCTGAATCCCCTGGCCGACCGCCTGCCGGTGGTGGCGGCGCTCGGCATGGTGAGCGCCGTAACTTGGTTCGACGACGATACGCCCGAGGCCCTGATCGCCGCCTGCCGGCCCGACGTGCTGGTGAAGGGGGGCGACTGGCCGGTCGAGCGCATCGCCGGCGCGTCGAGCGTGCTGGCGCGCGGCGGCAAGGTGGTCTCTATTCCCTTCGAGCACGAGCGCTCGACGACGGCGCTGGTACAACGCATCAGAGGTAATATCGGGCCATGAAGCTGCACCAGCTGAAGGTCGAGTATGACGCCGAGCAGGACCGGCTGATCATGCTCGTCGCGACGAGCGAGGCGGTGGAGCTGCGCCTCGCGCTGACGCGCCGCTTCGTCAAGCTGCTCTGGCCGCTCCTCGTGAAGCTGGCGGAGGAGGCGAGCCCGCGCATCCGCACGCAGGCGAACCCCGAGGCGCGCAAGGCGCTGCTCGGGCTCGAGCACGAGCACGCGGTGTCGAAAGCCGATTTCAGCAAGCCGTACGATGCCGGCGAGGCGAGCCGGCCGCTGGGCGACGCGCCGCTGCTCCTCGCGCGCATCCAGACCGGCCATGACCGCAACGGCCAGCCGGTGGTCGCCATGCATCCCGCGGAAGGGCAGGGTGTGACGCTGTCCTTCGATTCCGTGCTGCTGCACTCGCTCTGCCGCCTGCTGCAGGCGGCGGTGAAGAAGAGCGACTGGGACATGGAGCTCAAGCTTCCCGGCACCGAAGCGGCCGAAGCCGGCGAACGGCCGGCGCGCACCTTGAATTGAGTTCATTCGATCAGCTCGGCTTGATCGCGCCGCTGTTGCAGGCGGTCCGCGACCTCGGCTACGAGAAGCCCACGCCTGTGCAGGAGCAAGCAATTCCGCTCGTGCTCGCTGGCCGCGACCTCATGGCCGGCGCGCAGACCGGCACCGGCAAGACCGCGGCGTTCGCGCTGCCGATCCTGCAGCGCTTCGCGCCGCTCGCGAGCGCTTCGACGTCGCCCGCGCGCCATCCGGTGCGCGCGCTGGTGCTCGCGCCGACGCGCGAGCTGGCGGTGCAGGTGGCCGAGTCCTTCCGCGACTACGGCAAGCACCTGCCCCTTCGCAGCACCGTGGTCTACGGCGGCGTCGACATGAACGCGCAGATCGCCGAGCTGCGCCGCGGCGTGGAGGTCCTGGTCGCGACGCCCGGGCGGCTCCTCGACCACGTGCAGAACAAGACGGTGATGTTCAACCAGGTGGCGGTGTTGGTGCTCGACGAGGCCGACCGCATGCTCGACATGGGCTTCCTGCCCGACATCAAGCGGATCATCGCGCTGCTTCCGCGCGAGCGACAGAACCTGCTGTTCTCGGCCACCTTCCCCGACGAGATCCGCACGCTGGCGAAGACGCTGCTGCGCAACCCCGCGGAGATCCAGGTTACGCCGCGCA
>DASQAW010000642.1:0-5977 GCA_035635495.1 Burkholderiales bacterium | reverse complement strand
CGCGAGGCCTGGCGCAGGATGCCGGCGAGCGGCCTGCGCGCGACCTGGCTCGGCCACTCGACCGTGCTGCTCGAGATCGACGGCGTGCGCGTGCTTACCGATCCGGTCTGGGGGCCGCGGGCCTCGCCCTCGACGCTCGCCGGCCCGAAACGCTTCCAGCCGGTGCCGGTTGGGCTGGGCGCTTTGCCGCCCATCGACCTCGTGGTGGTCTCCCACGACCACTACGACCACCTCGACTATCCGACGATCCGCGAGCTCGCCAAGTTCGACGTCCCTTTCGTCACCTCGCTCGGTGTCGGCGCGCACCTCGAGCGCTGGGGCGTGCGGCCGGACCGCATCGTCGAGCTCGACTGGTGGGAGTCGCATACGCTGCCGAACGCCGACCTGACGGTGAGCGCCGCGCCGTCGCAGCATTTCTCGGGGCGCTGGCTGCACAGCCGCAACGCGACGCTCTGGTCCTCGTTCGTGCTGCGTTCGGAACGCCACGCGGTCTTCTTCAGCGGCGACACGGGCTTCACCACCGAATACGACGCGATCCGCCAGCACCTGGGCCCGTTCGATCTCGTCATGCTGGAAGTGGGCGGCCTGCATCCCTCGTGGGGCGACATGCACCTCGGTCCCGAGAACGCGCTGAAGGCGCTCGGGCTCCTCGGCGGCGGCGCCTTCCTGCCGATCCACTGGGGCACGTTCAGCCTCGCGATGCACGCTTGGGACCAACCCGCGGAGGTGCTGCTAGAACTTGCACCGAAGGCCGGCGCGCACCTTCTGATGCCGCGCCTCGGCGAACCGATCGAGCCGGCGCACGCGAATGGCGTCGAGCCATGGTGGCGCACTGTCGATACCGCCGTGCGCGAGCCGCACGCTGAGGCGCCTGCGACCTTGCCGAAGGCCATGCCCTGGCCGATCGACTGATCGTGAGCATCCTCCAGTACTTCTGGATCGCCTACGCGATCGCCTTCATCGTCAACGCGGCGATCGAGCGCATTTTGCGCCGATGATGAAAGTTGTCGCCCGCAACCTGGAAAACCCGGTGCGGGCGGGCTCTCAATGACCTCCTTAGCTGGCGTGCGCTGTGCGCGTCGTTTCCTGCTTGGCCGTTGTGGAGGGATGCGTGGCGTAATAGCCGTCGCTGACCATGCGCTGCATGGCGAAAAAGGCGCTCTGGTCCTGGGCGAGCGCGCCGCCGGCAGCGGCGAAGGTGGAGGCGATGAGAACAAGCTTGCTAAGGAGTTTCATGGTGTTTCCATTTTCGAGTACGCGTCGGATTGACGCTGTGTCATTAAAAACCGGCGCGCCAGCGGCATCGTTACGGCGAGGCGCGGCCGGATTGCGGCCGAAATGCACGCTGTTGCGCTGAGCGCGCAGCCGGGGCCGTGGAGCCCGCTGCGCAACCGCCTGTTCCGCGCGGTGTGGCTTGCGACGCTGGTGTCGAACATCGGTACCTGGATGAACGACGTCGGCGCGGGCTGGCTGATGACCTCGCTCGCCAGCTCACCGGCCATCGTCTCGCTGGTCGCCGCGGCGGGCACGCTGCCGGTGATGCTGCTCGCGCTGCCCGCCGGGGCGATCGCCGACATCGTCGACCGCCGGCGGCTCTTGATGGCGGTGCAGGTCTACTTCAGCGTCGTGATCGGCGCACTCGCCGTGCTCACGCTGCTTGGGCTGATGACGCCATGGCTGCTCCTCGCTTTCAGCTTCGCTGTCGGCATCGGCACCGCGCTCGCGCTGCCGACGTTCGCCGCGATCGTGCCGCAGCTCGTCCCGGCGGCCGAGCTGTCTTCCGCCGTCGCGCTGAACAGCATCGGCATCAACATCTCGCGCGCCATCGGCCCGGCGATCGGCGGCCTGATCGTCTCGGCGGTCGGCCCCTGGCTCGTGTTCGCGCTCGACGCGATCTCCTCGATCGGCGTGCTGATCGTGCTCGCGCGCTGGCGCTCGGCGCCGCGCCGCAGCACGCTGCCGACCGAGCGTCTCTTCACCGCCATCCGCATCGGGCTGCGCTTCATCGCGCACACGCACGCGCTGCAGGCGGTGCTGATCCGCGGCGCGGCGTTCTTCATCTTCGCCAGCGCGACCTGGGCCCTTTTCCCGCTGGTCGTGCGCCAGGAGCTGCAGCGCGGGCCCGAGGTGTACGGCGTGCTGCTGACCTGTATCGGCGTCGGCGCGGTCGCGGGTGCGATCCTGCTGCCGCGGGTGCGGGAGAAGATGTCGCGCAGCGCGCTGGTCGCGGCGGCAAGCGCGCTCTATGCGGCGGCCGCGCTGATGCTCGCGCAGGTGCACAACGTGCCGCTGCTGATGGTGGCGATGCTCGCGACCGGGGTCGCCTGGATCGCGATCCTCGCTTCGCTGCAGGTGTCGGCGCAGCTCACGCTGCCCGACTGGGTGCGGGCGCGCGGGCTTGCGGCGTTCGTGATGATCTTCATGGGCGGCATGGCGCTCGGCGCCATCGGCTGGGGCCAGGTCGCGGCGCGCATCGGCATCCCCGCCGCGCTGACCGCCGCGGCGCTCGGCATCCTCGCCGCCATCGCGCTCACCTGGCGCTTCCGCCTGCGGGAGGGGAATCCGCCGGATTTCACGCCGTCGATGGACTGGGCCGCGCCGGTCCTGGCCGAAGGCCTCGAGCCCGACGCCGGGCCGGTGCTGGTGACCATCGAGTACCAGGTGCAGCCGGAGAAGCGCGCCGAGTTCGTCGCCGCGATGCGCGACGTGCGCGAGATGCGCCGGCGCAACGGCGCCTTCTTCTGGGAGCTGTTCCACGAAGCGGCCGAGCCGACGCGCTACGTAGAAACCTTCATGGACGAATCATGGGTCGAGCACCTGCGCCAGCACGAGCGCGTCAGCGTCGCCGATCGCGAGATCCAGCATCGCGCCAACCGTTTCCTCGTCAAGGGCGCGTCGACCAAGTCGACGCACTGGCTCGCCGACCGCTGAGAGCTACGGTGACGCGGTCACGCCGCTCGTGGCGGAAAAGACGCGCGCCAGGCTCCTTGCCAGCTCGCGCGCCAGCAGCGGCTTCTTGAGCACCTCGTCGGCGCCGGCCTCCAGCGCATCGAGCGTCACCTTGCCGCCGATATAGCCGCTCACCAGCAGGGTCGGCAGCGCGCTGCGGATGGCGCGCACCTCGCGGATCAGGGCGGCGCCGGAGAGTCCCGGCATGCGCTCGTCGGTGATGAGGGCGTCGAAGGCGAGGGGATCGGCGCGGAACGCCTGCAGCGCGGCGCTGCTCGAGGTGAAGCCGGCCGGCACGTAGCCGAGCGTCTCGAGCGTGCGGCAGACGAGCGTGACCAGTGCCTCCTCGTCGTCGACCACCAGCACGCGCTGCTGCTTGCCGGCGGGCAGCGCCGAGCGGTCGGGCACGTCGAGCTCGGAAACGTCGGCGCCGCGCGGGAAATAGACGGTGAACGTGGTGCCGGCGCCGGCGGCCGTGGCGACGTCGATCGCGCCGCCGAGGTTCGACACGGTGCCGTGCACGAGCGACAGGCCAAGCCCCGTGCCGACCCCGACCTCCTTGGTGGTGAAGAACGGGTCGAAGACGCGGTCGAGGATTTCGGCGGGGATGCCGGTGCCGCTGTCGGCGACCGAGAGCACGATGTAGTTGCCGGAGGGCAGCGTGCCGATGGTGGCGGTCCGCGCCGCTTCGGCTCGCTCGGTGCGCAGCGTTACGCGCAGCACCCCGCCCGCCGCCATCGCGTGCATCGCGTTCGTCGCCAGGTTGGTCAAGATCTGGTGCACCTGCGTCGGATCGCCGCGCAGGCCGGCGCGGCCCGCGGTCAGCTCGCAGACCAGGCGCACGTTGGGCGGCAGGATGGCCGAGATGTGCGCCAGCGCCTCGCGCACGACCTTCTCCACGTCCACCGCGACCTGCTCGGCGATGCCGCCGCGGCTGAAGGCGAGGATGCGCTCGACCAGCGAGCGGCCGCGCTCGCCCGCGGTGAGAATGCACTCGAGCTCGTGCCGCAACCGGCTGCCCGGCGCCGCGCGCTGCAGCGCCATCTCGCCGTAGCCGAGCACCGCGCCGAGGATGTTGTTGAAGTCGTGCGCGATGCCGCCGGCGAGCGTGCCGAGCGCCTCGAGCCGCTGCGCCTGGCGCAGGCGCTCCTCCGACACGCGCAGCGCTTCTTCGGCTTTCTTCTGCTCGGTGATGTCCATCGCCGAGCCCGCCCAGCGCACCGGCTTGCCGCCGGCGTCGCGCAGGCACATGCCGACCATGCGCAGCCACCGTATTCCGCCCGGATGGACGATGCGCATGTCGATGTTCATGCGCGGCGTCTTGCCGGCGAAATGGTCGGCCACCGCCGCGCGGTACCTCGGCCAGTCATCGGGATGGAAGGCAATCTTGGCCAGGATGTCGGCGCGGCCGTTCCACTTGGTGTCGGGCGGGAAACCAGCGAGCTCGTTATTGCGGGGCGACGCGTAGTACTCGTCGGTAGCGATGTTCCAGTCCCAATGGCCCTCGCCCGAGGCCTGCATGGCGAGCGCATAGCGCTCTTCCGAGAGGCGCAGCGCCTGCTCGGCTTGCTTGCGCGCGGTGATGTCGCCCACCAGGCCCGTCCAGCGCACGGGCGCCCCGGAGGCTTCGCGCTGGCAGAGCGCCGTCAGGCGGATCCAGCGCGGCTCGCCATGGCGCTGCATGCGCACCTCGATATCCACGCGCGGCGTCTCGCCCGCGAGGTAGGCGGCTACCGCCTGGTTCCAGCGCTCGAGGTCTTCCGCATGGAAGGGATAGCGCCGCAGGAAATCCGCGCGGCCCTGGAAGACCGCGTCCGGCGCGAGCCCGTAGAGATCGAGCATGCGCGGCGAGGCGTAGAACTCGTCGGTGGCGACGACCCAGTCCCAGTAGCCTTCCTCGCTCGCCTGCATCGCGAGCGCATAGCGCTCCTGGGTGCGCTTGTGCGCCTCGCCGTCGTTCACCTTATCGCGATGATAACCAATCCACGGTGCTCATCAGCCGAACGTAAAGGCAAAGGCCTCGACCCCGGGATCGAGGAACTCGATCTCGAGCAGCCGGTCGGCGATGGGTTTCGGCTGGCGGACGAGCTGATAGAGCCGCTGCTCGGAGACGGTGCCGTTGCCGGCGTCGTCCACGTCGCTGCCGTGAGCAGCGCCCGGCGGCTTGCCATCGATCAGGACGCGGAATCGCACCGCCTTGCCGTGCGCGGCGGGTCCCATGACGAGATGAACGTCGCGGGCGTGGAAGCGGTACGCGATGCGGCCATCGGCCTTGTTGAGCACGATGGCGTTTCTCTGCGTCGTCCAGTTCCCGGACGCCGTCCATTGATTCAGCGTCAGCCGCTCTGGCGCGGCCTTTGTCCGGTTCTCGGCACGCTCGAGGCCGAGGTAGGTCTCCGGTGATTTGAGGCTCGTCCAATCGGCCGCCACTTCGAAACCGGTGGGATCGACGGCGACCAGGTTGCGATTGACTCCGGTGGCGCCGGCCTCGATGAGCAATTGCTGGATGATCATCTCCGCGCGCGCGTACTCGCCCTCGCCGAAGTAGTGATGGCGAATACGGCCTTGCGCGTCGATGAAGTAGAGCGCGGGCCAATAGTTGTTGTTGAACGCCTCCCAGATCGCGTGTCGGCTGTCGACCGCGACCGAGTAGTTGACGTTCATGTCCTTCACCGCTCGCCGGATGTTGTCGAGGTCCTTCTCGAATTCGAACTCGGGCGTATGCACGCCGACCACCACCAGGCCTTTGTCCTTGTACTTCTCGGCCCACGCGCGGACGTAGGGAAGCGTGCGCAGCCAGTTGATGCAGGTATAGGTCCAGAAGTCGACGAGCACGACTTTTCCGCGGAGGTCCGCCGGCGTCAGCGGCGGCGAATTGAGCCAGGCCGTGGCGCCGCCGAAGGAGGGCGCCTGGCCTTCGATGGGCAGCTTTTCATCGGCGAACGCGTTGACCGCGCCGGCGAGCATCGTGGCGAGCAAGAGCTGACGCGCTTTCATGCTGCGTACCCGTCCACGTCGATGACGGCCT
>DASQAW010000641.1:0-12539 GCA_035635495.1 Burkholderiales bacterium | reverse complement strand
ACGCCCTATCTTTGGCTGCCCAACGTCAACGGCACGCTGAAGTACGACGCGCCGTCGGGCGGCGGCAAGCCCGACGTCGATACCGGCCCGAATAACTACCTGCAGAACCTCAGCATGGCGCTGATGCTCTCCGGCGAAGCGCGCAAGGGCCCGTGGTCAATCGTCAGCGACCTCATCTACCTCAACTTCGAGAGCGAGAAGAGCAACGTCAAGTCGGTCGACTTTGGCGGTTCGCGCGTCAGCGCAAGCGGCGACGTGCATACGCAATCGTCGCTCAAGGGCTTCGAGTGGACGCTCGCCAGCGGCTATACGGTGATGCAATCACCGCGCGGCACGCTCGACGTGCTGGGTGGCTTCCGCTACTTCCACGTCGAAGCGAGCTCCGACTGGCAGCTCAGCACGACGGTCAGTGGTCCAGGCGGCGGCCAGACCTTTCCCGCCTCGGGCAGCGTTTCCCGGCGCACCGACCTGTGGGACGGCATCATCGGCGTGCGCGGCCGCGTGCGCTGGGGGGAGAGTGCATGGTTCACGCCGTACTACCTCGACGTAGGCGCTGGCTCGTCCAATCTCACCTGGCAGGCGACGCTCGGCATCGCCTATGGCTTCAAGTGGGGCGATGTGGTGCTCGCCCACCGCACCCTCTTTTATGACCAGAGCGGCGACAAGCTTCTCCAGGATTTCCGCTTCAGCGGTCCCACCCTCGGCGCCACCTTCCGCTTCTGAGAATGAGCATGAGCCTCCCTTCGAAGAAATCCATCCCGTTAATCACAGCGCTCGCGATCGCCGGCGTCCTCAGCGGCTGCCAATCCACCGGCCGGCCCGAGCGGCCGGTCGCGGAGCTCTTCGCAGCGCGCCAGTCCGAGGAGGGCGTGCGCGTGAGCGACTTCAATGTGCTGATGAACGGATTCCTGCAGCGCGCCCACGACAAGGTGGCCGCGGGCAAGACCGCGGGCGGCGCGCCGCCGACCATCGACCTGCTGGTCATTTCCGGCGGTGGCGACTGGGGCGCGTTCGGCGCCGGCGTGCTGAAGGGCTGGGGTCGCGTGACGGGCGACACGGCGCGCCCGAAGTTCGATGTCGTCACCGGCGTGAGCACCGGCGCGATGATCGCGCCGTTCGCCTTCCTCGGCGACGACGACTCGATCGAGCGCATCGTCCAGCTCTACCGCCATCCGCAGGCGGGATGGATCAAGTCGCGCGGTCTGGTCTTCTTCCTGCCGAACAACCCGTCGTTCTACGCGCTGCCCGGCCTCGAGGCCGAGATGCGCACGAAGCTCGACCGCCCGATGCTCGAGCGCGTCGTGGCGGAAAGCGCGGGCGGCCGCAGCCTCCTCGTCAACACGACCAACATCGATCTCGGCGAGATGCGCGCGTGGGACATCGTCGCGGAAACCAGGGCGGCCCTGGCGAAAGGCGACGAGCAGCACGTGTACTCACTGCTCCTCGCGAGCGCCGGCATCCCGGCGATCTTTCCGGCACGCACGATCGGCGACTACCTTTACGTCGACGGCGCCATCACCGGCAACATCCTCTATGCCGGGCGCGTGCAGGAGAAGGACAGCTTCTTCTCGCGCTGGCGCGCCGCCTATCCGAAGGACTCTTTGCCGCGCGTGCGCTACTGGGTGATCTTCAACAACCAGCTCCGCTTCCCGCCGCAGATCACGAAGGAGCGCTGGCCCGACATCATGAGCCGCGCCACGATCATGGCGACGCAGACCTCGACGGTGAACTCGATGCGCCACCTCCATGCGCAGGCCGACATCGTGCGTCTGAAATACGGCGCGGACGTGCAGGTGCGCGTGATGGCGGTGCCCGATTCGTTCGTGCCGTCGAAGCCGGACTCGTTCAATGCCGAGGTGATGAACACGCTTGCCGACATCGGCGAGCGGATGGGCGCCGACCCCGCCAGCTGGCGGACCGAGGCGCCGTGAACGCTTTACTTGATCAACCGAAAGGAGCAGTCATGCGTACCCTCCCCGTTATTCTTGCGGTCGCCTTGTTCTCGGTGGTGCCGCCCGCCGCCGCCCAGAAACCCGACATGAAGGGCGGCGCCGTCGTCACCAGCGAGCCCGGCAGGGCGAGCGCGGTGGCCGCCGCGGAGCTGTCGGCGCAGGTCGTGTCGATCGACAAGAAGACGCGCACCGTGTCGCTCAAGGGCCCGAAGGGCAAGGTCGTCGACGTCGTGGCCCCCGAGGAAGTGAAGAACTTCGATCAGATCAAGCTCGGCGACCTGCTGTTTGTGCGGTACGTGCAGTCGCTCGCGCTCGAGCTGCAGAAGGTGAAGAGCGGCGCCACCGGCATCTCGGTCGGCGAAACGGCGGTCAAGGCCGACCCGGGCCAGCGCCCGGCGGTCGCCGCCGCACGTGAGATAAGCGCCATCGCCAAGGTGACCGCGGTCGACGAGAAGGCGAAGACCATCTCGCTGCAAGGCCCGCGCGGCAACGTCGTCGCCCTCGACGTGAAGAACCCAGATCAGTTCAAGGTCGTGAAGGTCGGCGACGAGGTGCTGGTGACCTACACCGAGGCGGTGGCGGTCTCGATCGAGCCGGCGAAGAAGTCGGCGGCGAAGAAGGCCGAGGCGAAGAAATAGCCGGGATGGTCGAGGCCCGGCTGGACCTCGCGCGCATCGTGCTCGCCGTGCTGTTCATCGGCGGGCTGATCGTGGCGTCCCTGTGGATCCTGCGGCCTTTCCTCGGCGCGCTGGTCTGGGCGGTGATGATCGTCATCCCGACCTGGCCGTTGATGCTGAAGGCGCAGGGCGCGTTGGGCGGCAGGCGCTGGGCGGCGGTGACGATCATGTCGCTCGTCTTGCTGCTCATCTTCCTCGTGCCAGTGTTCGCCGCCATCGGCACCATCGTCGCGAACGCCGACGAGATCGGCGCCTGGGCGCGCAAGCTCGAGGGGTTCAGGCTGCCGCCGCCGCCCGCCTGGCTTGCGGGGCTGCCGCTCGTGGGCGAGCGCGCGGCAACGCTCTGGCGCGGGCTCGGTGACGAGGCGCTCGGCGTCGAGCTCGCGCCGTACGCCCACGACGCGGTCCGCTGGGTGCTGGCGCGCATGGGCAGCCTGGGCGCGCTTTCGGTGCAGTTTCTGCTGACGGTGATCGCGGCGGCGGTGCTCTATGCGCACGGCGAGTACGCCGCCCGCACGGCGCTGCGTTTTGGCGCGCGCCTTGCCGGCGAGCACGGGGAGGGAGCGGTGCGCCTCTCGGCGCAGGCGATCCGCGGGGTCGCGCTCGGGGTCGTGGTGACCGCGCTGGCGCAGGCGCTCGTCGGCGGTGTGGGGCTTGCCATCGCCGGCGTGCCTTTCGCGGCGGTGCTGACGGCGCTCATCTTCCTGCTCGCCGTCGCGCAGATCGGCGGCGCGCCGGTGCTGATCGTGCCGATCATCTGGCTCTACTGGAGCGGCTCGCCGGGGTGGGGCACATTCCTCCTCGCCGTCGGGCTCGTCACCGCCACCATTGACAACGTCGTGCGCCCGATCCTGATCAAGCGGGGCGCCGACCTGCCGCTGCTGCTGATCTTCGCCGGCGTGATCGGCGGCCTCGTCAGCTTCGGCCTGATCGGCATCTTCGTCGGGCCGGTGGTGCTGGCCGTGGGCTACACGCTGCTCGGCGCCTGGCTCAAACCATCTACGGAGTCACCATGCGCATAGTGGTCGGCAATTTGCCGGAAGACATATCGGTGCAGTCCATCCGCAAGGCGCTGAAGCCGTTCGCCGCCGCGGACAGCATCAAGCTGGTGAAGGAGGGCGGCGCGCCCTCGGCGCTGATCGAGATGGAGATGACCCGTCTCGACGCCGAAGCGCTGGCGAGGCGCATCAGCCGGCGCCTCTACGAGGGGCGCAAGCTCCGCGCCTGGGTGCCGTTGATGGACTGGTAGGACGATGGCGCTCGGCCTTGCCGGGCCCCAGCCGAATTTCCACCACAGATGAAAGGAATTTCGATGAAAGCGTTGAAGAGAGTTGCCATCATCCCGTTGATCCTCGCCATTTCCGGGTGCGCCGGCCTTGGTTCCAGCGCCGGCTCCGGCGCTACCTATTACAAGGTGACGGACGTCTCCAGCGGCAAGGCTTTCTACACGCTGAAGGTGACGCGTTCCGGACCCGCGGTGACCTTCAAGGACGAGAAGACGGGTGGAGAGACGGTGCTGCAGAACTCGCAAGTGCTCCAGATCCAGAAGGAGGCCTATACGGCCGGGCTTGCCGCACCTGCAGCGCCTGCCGCTGCTGCCGCTGCTGCGCCAGCCGCAGTCGCACCGGCCGCAGTCGCCCCGGCCGCCGTCGCTCCAGCAGCGCCTGCCGCTCCTGCCGCTGCCGCCGCGCCAGCCGCAGTCGCCCCGGCCGCCGTCGCGCCGGCAGCGCCAGCCGTAGCCGCGGTACCGGTGGCAGCTCCCGCGGCGCCGGTTGCGGCGCCATTGACTGCAGCGCCCATTCCCGCAACCCCGGCGCCCGCTGTGCAGTAATCAGCCGCCGAGGGCGACCAGGGCGCCGAGCAGCACCGCGCCGATCGCCGCCATCGCCAGGCCCGCGGGCCAGGGCTTGCCGCCGGCGTGGCGTGCCAGCAGCCAGCCGCCGAGGAAGAGCAGCGCCACGGCGACGAGGCGCGAGGCGAGCAGCGCGGGCGCCAGCTCGCGAAACAGCAGGAAGGGCACGACCAGCGGGAAGGTCGACACGGTCACCAGCAGGAAGACGCCGAGCGCGCCCTTGAAGTCCCGCGCCGTGAGCCGCGGGGTTATGCGCTCGCGCGTGCGCTCGGTGACGATGCTCACCAGATACATCACGCCGTCGGTCAGCCCCCAGGCGATGTTGCAGCCGAGCGCCGCGATCATCACGCTGCGCACCTCCTCGCGGCCCGCGGTGGCCACGTTCATCGTGCCGATGAAGGTCATCGCCATCAGCACGCCGAAGATCACCTCCGACACCCGGTCGATCGGCGAGAGCACGCGCTCCTTTGTCATTGCCGCCACACGCGATCTTCGCCATCTGCCCGCCCGGCGCGTAGTGGACTTTGGTCCCATTGTTCGCGCCGGCCGGTTTTGCTGCAATGGAACAATGGACCTGCTGTTTGCGCTCGCCGCTACCGTTGCAACCGCGGCGGCGGTCACCGGCCTCGAGCACGAGTCCCGACCGCAGTTCGGCGACCTCGACGCGATGCTCGAGCGGCGGGTGGTGCGCGTGCTCGTGCCCTACAGCCGCACGCTGTACTTCAACGACCGCGGCCGGCAGCGCGGGCTCACCGCCGATACGCTGCGCGACTTCGAGGTGTTCCTCAACAAGAAGTACCCGAAGAAGGTCCAGCCCATCGTGGTCGTCGCGCTGCCGACGACGCGCGACCGTATGCTGCCGGGCGTGCTCGAGGGCCGCGCCGACATCGCCGCGGGCAACCTGACGATCACACCGGAGCGTGCGGCTAAGCTCGCCTTTTCCAAGCCGGTCGCGCAGGACAGCGGCGAGATCGTGGTGACCGGGCCGCGCTCGCCCAAGCTCGCCACGCTGGACGACCTCGGCGGCCACGAGGTGCACGTGCGGCAATCGAGCAGCTACAACGCGAGCCTGATGGCGCTGAACAGGCGGCTGCGTGCCGAGGGCAAGCCGGGAGTGCACATCGCGCTCGTGCCGGAGGCGCTCGAGGATGAGGACCTGATGGACATGGTGGCGGCGGGCCTGCTCGGGCTGACCGTGGTGGACGGCTGGAAAGCCGGCATCTGGGCCAAGATGCAACGGCGGCTGAAGCCGCGCGCCGATCTCGCGCTGACCTCGGCGCAGGAGGTCGGCTGGGCGTTCCGCGCCGGCAGCCCGAAGCTCGCCGCGGTGATCGAAGAGTTCATCGACCGCTATCCCGGCGCGCGCGCCTCGCGCTACCGCAACTACCCCGCCTATGTGCTGCAGCTCGGGCATGCCACCGCGGATGCGGACTGGAAGCGCTTCCAGGAAACCATCGGGCTGTTCCGCAAGTATGCGCCGCGCTACGGCTTCGATCCCCTCTTCGTCGCGGCGCTCGGCTATCAGGAGTCACGCCTCGAGCAGAGCGCGCGCAGCTCGGTCGGCGCGGTCGGCGTCATGCAGCTCATGCCGGAGACCGGCGCCACGCTCAACGTCGGCGACATCACCGAGGTGGAGCCGAACGTGCACGGCGGGATCAAGTACCTGCGCATCCTGCGCGAGCGCGCCATCTCGGGCGGCTCGCCCGACGAGCAGAACCGGACGCTCTTCGCGCTCGCCGCCTACAACTGCGGTCCCGGCCGCGTCGCGGCGCTGCGCGCCGAAGCGCCGCAGATGGGGCTCGATCCGGATATCTGGTTCGACAACGTCGAGCGCGTCGCCGCGCGGCGCGTCGGGCAGGAGACGGTGCTCTTCGTGCGCAGCATCTACAAGTACTACGTGGGCTACAAGCTGCAGCTCGAGACGCTCGAGGCGCGGCGCGCCGCCGCGTCGGTCTATGCGCCGCCGGCCAGGAAGAAGCCCGCCGCCACGAAGAAGCCCACCGCGCGGGAGATGTAGCTACCTGTTGCAGGCGTCGAAGCACTGCTCCTTGGTGCGCTCGGTGTACTGCTTGCAGCGCGCGAAGCACTCGTCGAATCCACCCGACGCCGCCTGGCAGCTGATCGCCTGCGCCCTCGACTGCAGCACCACCATGTTCCTCTGGGCGGCGTCCTGGTGCGCCACCGCCGTCGCCGGGTACGTGGAAGTGGCCGCGACGTACTTCGCCAGGCTCTTCTGCCTGTCGAGCGAGGTCTCGATCCACGAGCACTCCTGCCGCCGCGCTTCCTCGGTGGCGGGCTTGGCCCGTTTCAGCACGACGTCGTACTCGCTCGGCTCGCGCTCGTGGGCGCACGCCCAGGCGGCCAGCAGGATGCAGATTGCAGCGGTGCGCTTCATAGGGGACCTCCGATGGTCGCTCCCTTGATCGTGTGCTCCGGCAGCTTGCTCGGCGCGGGATGCGCCTCGATGTACTTGATGTTCTCGAAGGGGACCAGCAGCATCACGCCGTCGACCTCGACGATGATCTCGCGCGCAGCCAGGATCTCCTTTACCTTCAGCAGCGCCGCGATCTCGTTCAGCGTCTGCTTCGGATAATCGAGCTGGATCTTGGTGCCGTCGGTGAAGTGGATGGTGAGCCCGCGTCGTTCGGTCATCTCGTCTCTCCTGTATTCGGCTCGCGGACCAGCCGCCATTGGCCGTTGATGCTGCAGAGGTTGTGCCGCTTGTCGGACTTGCGGCCCTGCGCCTCGTTGCGCACGCGCAAGTGCGTGCAATCGTGCCCCCTGAAGCGGTAGCGCTTGACCACCGTCATGTCGCCCTCGTCGAGGGCCTTGCGCGCCGCGTCGAGGAAAAGGCGCAGGTCGGTGTCGTCGAAGAGCTCGGCGGGGCTGTTCTTGAGGAGGCTGATGAATTGCGGCGTCGGGGCGGCGCTGGCCGCCCCGCAGGCGAGCGCCACCGCTAAAGCTGCGAGTCGCCGAGCAGTTTCCATTCGCCCTTGATGCTGCAGAGGTTGTGCTGCATGTCGGACTTGCGGCCCTGCGCCTCGTTGCGCACGCGCACGCGCGTGCAGTCGTTCCCTTTCGAGCGGAAGCGCTTGAGCACCGTCATATCGCCGCGATGACCGTTTTTCGGGTTCTCCCAGGCGAGTGGCTGGTTGTCCACCCCTTCCGCGAGCGCCTTGCGCGCGGCGTCGCGGAAAAGGAGCAGGTCCGCGTCGTCGAAAAGCTCGGCGGGGCTGTTCTGCAGCAGGCCGAAGAATTGCGCCGAGCTGGCCGGGCTGCAGAGCGCGCCGGCGAGCGCCACGGCTAGAGCTGCGAGTCGCCGAGCAGCTTCCACTGGCCGTCGATGCTGCAGTAGTTGAGGCGCGTGTCGCCTTTGCGACCCTGGGCCTCGCCGCGCACTTGGAGTTCCTTGCAGTCGCGCCCGCGGGACTCGAAGGCGCGCAGCACCTTCACGTCGCCGCGGTGCCCGTTCTTCGGGTTCTCCCAGCCGAGCACCTGGTCGTCGGCGGGCCGGCCGAGCGCCTGGCGCGAGGCGTCCAGGAACAGACGCATGTCGTCCTCGTCGAAGAATTCCATCGGCCCGCCCTTGAAGACGCCTGCCCATTGGGCCGCGACGAGCGGGCTGAAAAGCACGCTGGCGGCGAGGGCGGCGGCAACGAGCGCTCTCATGGTGACCAAGCTAGAACCATCCGCGGCGCGGCGTAATTGGACTTTGGACCTAGAAGGCCTCTTTGACGTAGATGTAGCCGCTCGTTTCGTCGCGCCCCCGGGCGACGTCGAAGCTCAGGTTGACGCGGGCTTTCGCCGAAGCGAGCCAGCGCAGGCCCGCGCCGATGCTCGGCAGCGTAGGCTGGTTGCCCATGTCGCCGAACGTCGGCGCCACCTTGCCCGTGCCGGCGAAGGCCACCGCGCCGAAGCGGCCGCCGAGCGGTAAGCGGTACTCGGCCTGTGCCGTGAACATGCTGCGGTCGCGATAGCGGCCGATCTCATAGCCGCGCAGATCCGAGCCGCTGCCGTAGAGGCACAGGTCGAAGAGCGGCGTGCGCTCGGAAGCGCCGCAGGCATAGCCGCGCAGCGCAAGCACGCCGGGCCCGAGGCGCCGGTAATGATTCACGCCGAGCGTGAAGGTGCGGTAGCTCGAGTCGCTGCCGAGGCTGTGCTCGGCAAAGTTGCCGCGAAAATCGGCCAGCCAGCCCGACGCCGGGCTCATGTCGTTGTCGCGCGTGTCGAGCACGGCGACCGGGCCGACGCCGGAGCTCACGATCGTTCCCGTAAGGTCGAGGAACGGCGCAAGGGCGGGCGGCACCTCGGTGGTATCGAACGAGGTCTCGACCCTCACGCCGCGATAGCGCACACCGAGGAAGGCGTGCTCGCGGACCTGGAAGAGGAGCTCGGGGACGAAAGCGGTGGCCTTCTGCTCGATCGGCACCGATTGGCCGGCGCTGCCCGCGTCGGAGCCCTTGCCGAAGAAGCGGTAGCGCAGGTCGATGAAGGCGAGGAAGCCGTCGATGCGCAGATCGTCGCCCCGCAGGCGCGTGGTCTGCGCCGCGCCCAGGGCCCAGCTGCCGCTCGAGGTATAGCCGGCAGCGATCGCGGTGTTCGAGAGCGGCGATTCCGGGCCGAGATGGTAGAAGGGCATCACCACCACGGCGAGGCCGGTGCCGACGGTGGGATTGGAGATCGGGATCGGCGCGACCACCACGTCCTCGAAGAGGCTCGAGTCGGCGATCTCCTTCGACGGGTCGACGCCGATGTCCTTCGCCAGCTGGCTCGGCTCCGCGGCATGCGCCGCAGCCGCGATACAGCACGCCGCGGCCGCGAGGCGCCACACGGCTTACTTCTTCGGCGCGGCCTTCTTCGCCGGGGGCTTGGCCGAAGGCTTGGCCGGCTGCGGCTCGAGCTCGACGGCCAGCGCCTCGGTGTGCACCACGGAGATGCGGTCGCCTGCCGAGAGTTGCTCCAGCGGCACCCCGTCGGCGACCTTCAGCGCCAGCGTGGTGCCGCTTGTGCCGCGCACGGCGATGTAGCGGTTGGTGTAGTCGACCGCGTCGACGACGACCGAGCGCTTCTGCGTCCGCACCACCAAGCCGCCGGGCGTGCCGCCTTTCGGCGCTACCTTGACCTCTCGCTGGTCGTTCGCCGCCGGCTCGCCGCCCGTGCCGATACCGACGGCCACCGCCTCGATGTATTTCACGCGGAAGCGGTCTCCCGCCTTCACCTTGTCCAGGTTCTGCGCCTCGGGCGGCACGTTGAGCGTGGCGACGCCGCCCTTCGGGCCGCGCACGGTGACGGTGCGCTTCGCCTGGTCGACCGACACGACCGTCACCACGGCGTCGATCTGGTCGGCAATCATCGCGCCGTCCTTGAGCGTCTGCGCCGCGGCCGGCATGGCCGCCGCGACGAGGCAAGCCAAAGCCACCAGTGTGCGTCTCATGGGCTGCTCCTTATCGGAAGCGCAGGCCGAAATCGAAGCGGTACTGTGTCCAGTAAACGTTGCCTTGCGCGCCGCCGATGTCGGCGTACTGGTAGTTTACGAGTCCCCGGACAAGATACGGACCGATGTCCCAGCGCACGCCTGCGCCTGCGTTCCAGCTGAACTTGGTGGTGTTCTGCGTCGGGATGTAGCTCGTGCACACCGGGCCCCACCACGGGTAATACCAGCAGGAGTTCTGCGGCGGCCCGACCGGGATGTCGGTGTAGATGTGCGTCCAGCCGAGGCCTCCCGTGAGAAAGGGCGTCAGCTCGGTGGCCAGGATGTTCCAGGTGCCCGTGAAGCGCAGCGTCCCGGTGTCGATGGTGCCGCTCGAGTTGATCGCCGCGCCCGGATTGCCGGGAAGCGGCTGCAGGGTCGTGCGGTAGTAGACCTCGCTCCAGGCCAGCTCGACGCCCGCCGAGAGGTTCGGCGTGAAGTTGCGGGCGAAGCCGATGCCCAGGCCGTAGCCCGTGTCGGTCTTCGCCGTCGTGCCGCCCTCGAACGAATAGTTCTTGCTGTTGGTGAAGATCGGCGAGATGTAGAACTCGTTCGTGCCCGCGCGGCGTGAGGGCTGCGCGAGCGCCGGCGCCGAGCCGACGATGAGGGCGGCGATCACAAGCGTCTTGAGCTTCATCAACCTGTCTCCTTAGGCATTCGTTTGACGGTGGCAGAGATGGCGTTCAGCAGCAGCCGCTCGTCGAGCGGCTTGCGCAGGTAGGCCGACGCGCCCGCCGCGAGGCACTCCGCGCGCGTCGCCGGCTCGTCGTATGCGGTGATCACCACCGTCGGCAGCGCCGCGTTCGCCGCGCGCAATTCCCGCAGCACCTGCAGGCCGCTCATGCCGGGCATGTGCAGGTCGAGGATCAGGCAGTCGGGCCAGCGCAGCGCGCTCGCCTCGAGAAAGTCCTTGCCGCTCGCGTAGGTCTCGGCGTCGAGGCCCGAGGCGCGCAGCAGCCGCTTCAGCGCCTTGCGGACCGGCTCCTCATCGTCGACGATGGCGACATACGGCACGGTGTCCCGATTGGAGCAGGTCGCGCCCGCGCGAGAAATTGGACCAAAGGCCCATACCGCCCCGGGCCGCCGCCCGCGCTACTCGCCCAGCAGCCACTCCATCGCGTCCTCGTACGAGGTGAACGCCTGGATATTGAACCCGTGGTTCTCGGCGCACAGCGCGAAGAAACGCGTGTGATCGAACTTCTCGATCGGGCAGATGATGGCGGTGCGGTGCGCGAAGGTCTTGCGAAAGCGCACCAGCCGCTCGGCAAGCGTCCACAGGTCGGTCGCGGACAGGCCCCCCGAGACCTCGCGCGTGTCGACGAGGATCTCGTAGTCTTCCAGCCCCTCGCCGGCCTGCGCGATGTCCCGCAGCAGCTGCTCGGCCCTCTCCAGATGCGCCTGCCCGTCGGGCTGCGCGCGGATGAAATCGCGCGCGCGGATCACCTTGACGTTGGCCGCCACGGCTGCCTTCAGCGCTTGGGCGCCAGGCTCGGCAGCGTGATGAGGAAGGCGGCGCCGCCGCCGCGCCGCGTGGACGCCCACAGGCGCCCGCGGTGCGCTTTGACGATCGACTTCGAGATGGAGAGCCCGAGACCGAGGCCGTGCGCCTTGGTGGTGTAGAACGCCTCGAACAGCTTTTCCGGCGGCGCGGCCAGGCCCGGCCCGCGGTCGATGACGTTGAGGTGGACTCGGTTGGCGGTTGCCAGCGTGTGGATCGTGAGGATGCGATCCTCCTGCGGACAGCCCGCCATCGCTTCGGCGGCGTTCACCACGAGGTTGAGGATCACCTGCTGGAGCTGGACGCGATCGCCCTGGATCTCGGGCAGCTGAGGCGCGAGGCGCAGCGTGACTTCGACGCCGCGCGTGGTGAGGTCGCCGTGCACGAGGCTCAGCACCTCGCGCACCAGCCGGTTCGGGTCGAGCGTCTCGTAGCGCGTTTCCCCGCGCTTGAACATCGCGCGCAGCCGCTCGATCACGTCGCCGGCGCGCTGGTCGGCGAGGATGATGTCCTGCAGGATCTCGGAAAGCAGCCCTGGTTCGGCGTTCTTGTTGGCGAGGAAGAGCTGCGCGGCCTGGGCGTTGGAGAGGATGGCGGTGAGCGGCTGGTTGAGCTCGTGGGCGATACCGCCGGAGAGCTCGCCCAGCATCGCCACGCGCGAGAGGTGCGTGAGCTGCGTGCGCGAATCGCGCTCGATGCGCCAGCCCTCCTGGAGCGCCACCGCGAGGAGGAGGAGCGGCACCGACGCGGCGACGAGGAAGAGCTGCATGTCCCGCGCGGTCTCCTGCGGCGTGCCCGCGGTGAAGGGGCCCACTCCGTGCACGGCGCCCCAGATCGTCGCCACGGTCATCAGCGGCAACGCGGTCGCGACGCCGACGGGACCGAAGCGCACCGCGGCCCACAGGAGGAAGGGCAGCGGTGCATAGAACATGGCGGGCGAGGCATCCGCCTTGCCACGCGGCAGGTCGAAGACCAGCAGGCATACGAAGAGCAGACTCGCGAAGAGCGCCGCCGCTTCCAGGTAGCGCGCGACGGGTAGCCGCCGCGGGCCGGACGCGATCCAGGCGGCCCATGCGACGATCAGCGGCAC
>DASQAW010000640.1:0-4872 GCA_035635495.1 Burkholderiales bacterium | reverse complement strand
AGCACGATCACCATGCAGGTGGCGCGCAACTTCTTCCTCTCCTCGGAGAAGACGCTGACCCGCAAGCTCTACGAGGCGCTGCTCGCCTTCAAGATCGAGCACAGCCTCACGAAGGAGCAGATCCTCGAGCTGTACGTCAACCAGATCTATCTCGGGCAGCGTGCCTACGGCTTCGGCGCCGCCTCGCAGACCTACTTCGGCAAGTCGCTCGACCAGTTGAACCTTGCCGAGATCGCGATGCTGGCCGGCCTGCCCAAGGCGCCGTCGATGTACAACCCGATCTCCAACCCGCAGCGCGCCAAGCAACGCCAGCAATATGTGCTGCGGCGGATGACCGAGCTCGGCTACATTACTGCGGCGCAATATGATGATGCGTTGAAAGCTCCGCTGCGGGCGAGGCGCGAAGTAAGCGAATACTCTGTCCACGCGGAATTCGCCGCCGAGATGGTCCGGCAGGCGCTCGCCGAGCACTATCCGGAGGACGTGTACACGCGCGGCTTCCGCGTCTACACGACCTTGCGGAAAGCGGACCAGGATACGGCGTACGAGGCCGTGCGCAAAGGCGTCTTCGAGTACGACCGCCGCCAGGGCTATCGCGCGCCCGAAGGCTTCTATGAGCTGCGGCCGAACGTCGGCGAGGACGAGTATGACGATGCGCTCGCCGACCATCCCGACAGCGATGAGCTGCTCGCGGCGGTGGTCCTCTCGGCGGACGCGAGACAAGTCGAGGCCGCCTTGCGCACCGGCGAGAAGCTCACGCTGAGCGGTGAAGGCTTGCGCTTCGCCGCGCGCGCGCTAGACCCCAAGACGGCGACGCAGAAACGCATCCGCCGCGGCTCGATCATCCGCGTGTACCGCGAAGGCAAGACCTGGCAGATCGGCCAGCTGCCGGAGATCGAGGCGGCCTTCCTTTCGCTCGATCCGCAGGACGGCGCGATCCGCTCGCTCGTCGGCGGCTTCGACTTCGGCCGCACGAAGTTCAACCACGTGACGCAGGCCTGGCGCCAGCCCGGCTCTTCCTTCAAGCCTTTCATCTACTCCGCCGCGCTGGAGAAAGGCTTCACGCCCGCCACCGTGATCCCCGACGAGCCGGTGGTGCTCGAGGCCGAGGAGACCGGCAGCCAGCGCTGGGAGCCGAAGAACTACGACGGAAAATTCGAGGGGCCGATGCGGCTTCGCACCGCGCTCGCCAAGTCGAAGAACATGGTGTCGATCCGCATCCTCGATGCGATCGGCGCCAAGTACGCGCAGGAGTACGCCACGCGCTTCGGCTTCGACGCGGAGCGCCATCCTCCGTACCTCACGATGGCGCTCGGCGCCGGCGCGGTGACGATGTGGCAGATGGCGCGCGCTTACTCGGTGTTCGCGAACGGCGGCTATCTCGTCCAGCCCTACTTCATCCACAAGATCGTGGACGATCGCGGCAACGTCCTGGCGCTCGCCGAACCGCAGCGCGCGGGCAACGAAGCGCTGCGCGTGATCGACTCGCGCAACGCCTTCATCATGGACAACATGATGCAGGACGTGACGCGCGTCGGCACCGCCGCGCGCGCCGCGCGCCTCGGGCGCTCCGACATCGCCGGCAAGACCGGCACCACGAACGAGTTCGTCGACGCCTGGTTCGCCGGCTACCAGCCCTCGCTGGTGGCGATCGCCTGGGTTGGCTACGACCAGCCGCGCACGCTCGGCAAGAACCAGACGGGCGGCGTGGTCGCGCTGCCGATCTGGGTGTCGTACATGGAAAAGGCGCTGAAGGACGTCCCCGAGATGCCGCGCGAGATGCCGCCGGGCGTGGTGGTCGTGCCGACTGGCCCTTATCCGGCCGCGGGCGGGGAGACCCGGCTGGTGCCCGAGTTCTTCTACCGCGAGGCGGTGCCGCCGCCCGAGGTGCTGCAGCCGCCGCCGGTGGCGCCGGCGCCGATCGCGCCGCAACCGGAGACGGTGCCCGGCGCCTAGGGAGCGAGCCGCACCGCCTGGCCGCTCTGCGCCGAGACCAGGCGCGAGAGCGCGGCGAAGAGCTCGGTGCCCTCGCGCGTGTCGCGCCACGTGGCGCCGTCCCACCGGAAGTGAAAGCCGCCGCTCGGCGCGGCCACCCAGATCTCGCGCGCCGCGCCGTGGCGGTTGATCACCATGCGCGAGCCGTCGGCGTACTCGATCTCCAGCACGCCGCCCTCCTTGCGCTCGACATCGGCGTCGACGCCGCACTCTTCCAGCGCCGCCTCGATGCGCTCGAGCGCGCGCTCGGCGAGAGCGGTGAATTGGGCCTCATCCATGCGCTACCATTGACGATTGTATGCGCTTGCTCCTGATCATCGCCGCCATGGCGCTGGCTGCAGGCGCCTGCGGCCAGAGGGGCCCGCTGTACCTGCGCGACCACCCGCCGCCCGGCGTGAAGCCGGAAAAGCGCGATACGTACAAGCCGGTGCCGTATCCGCCGCAGCCCGAGGAAGAAAGCAAGTAGTGTCCTTCACCTACCGTAACGGCTTGCTCTGCGTCGAGCAGGCGCCGCTCGACGAGGTGGCGCGGCGCTTCGGCACGCCTTGCTACGTGTACTCGCGCGCCGCGATCGAGTCGGCGTATGCGGAGTTCACCCGGGCGCTCGCCGGGCGCGACGCCATGCTTTGCTACTCGGTGAAGGCCAACTCGAACCTCGCCATTCTCGCGTTGCTCGCGAGCCTGGGCGCAGGATTCGACATCGTCTCCGGCGGCGAGCTCGCACGCGTGCTCGCCGCGGGCGGTGATCCGGGCAAGACGCTGTTCTCCGGCGTCGGCAAAGGCGAGCTCGAGATCGAGTTCGCGCTCACACGCGGCATCGGCTGCATCAACGTCGAGTCGGAGGCCGAGCTCGAGCGCGTCGCGCGCATCGCAGGGCGGCTCGCGCGCCGCGCGCCGATCGCGCTGCGGGTAAACCCGGACATCGACGCGCGCACGCATCCTTACATTTCCACCGGCCTGCGCGAGACCAAGTTCGGCGTCGCGCATGCCGATGCCGAGCGCCTCTACCAGCGCGCGGCACGCCTGCCGGAGCTGGAAGTGATCGGCATCGGCTGCCACATCGGCTCGCTGTTGAGCGAAGCCGCGCCGTATGCCGCCGCGGCCGCGCGTCTGGTCGAGCTCGTGAACCGGCTCGAGGCGCAGGGCATCCGCCTGCAGCACGTCGACGTGGGCGGCGGCATCGGCATCCGTTACAAGGACGAGGCGCCGGAGCCGATCGCCGCGTTCGTGCGCGGCGCGCTCGCCGCGCTCGGCAAGCGCAAGCACCAGCTCATTCTTGATCCGGGCCGCTCGCTGGTGGGCAATGCCGGCGTCCTGCTGACACGAGTCGAATATGTGAAGCCCGGGGCGACGCGCAACTTCCTCGTCGTCGATGCAGCGATGAACGACCTCATCCGACCGCCGCTCTACGGCGCGTGGCACGATGTAAAGACGGTGCGCGAAATGGAAGCCGGTGCGGGCGCGGCTGTTTACGACGTGGTGGGCCCGGTCTGCGAAAGCGCCGATTTCCTGGCCAAAGAGCGCCGGCTCGTAGCCCGCGAAGGCGACCTGCTCGCCATTCTCTCGGCAGGGGCTTACGGCATGGTGATGAGCTCCAACTACAACTCCCGGCCGCGTGCCGCCGAGGTGCTGGTGGCGGGGGGCGAGGCCCACTTGGTGCGCCGCCGCGAATCGGTTGAAGAGCTGTTTGCGGCCGAGCGGATTCCCGGATGACAATCCCCGCCTTGCCCGAGAACCCGAACCCGCCAATGACCAAAACCAGCCGCCGCGTCCTGATCGCCGGTGCCGTGGTGGTCGCGCTGGCTGCGGGAGGGGTCGCGGCCTACTTCAGCACCGATATCCGCGCGAAGGAAGGTCGCAAGCCCGCCAAGGGCCCGCCCGCGGTGCCTGTGACCGTCGCCACGGCGGCGCAGGAAACCGTGCCGGTCCGCCTGCTGGCGATCGGCAACGTCGAGGCCTATCGCACCGTGGCGCTCAAGGCGCGCGCCGACGGCCAGATCGTCATCGTCAATTTCAACGAGGGCGACCCGGTGAAAAAGGGCGACGTGCTGTTCCAGATCGACCCGCGCCCCTACGAGGCGGCGCTGCGCCAGGCGGAAGCCAACGCGCTTCGCGACCGGGCGGCGCGCGACCATACGATGGCGCAGGAGAAGCGCTACCAGGAGCTGCTCGACAAGAATTTCATCTCGAAGGACGCGTACGCCCAGATTCGCACGAACGCCGCAACCGCGCAGGCCGTCGCCCGGGCGAGCCAGGCCGCGCTCGAGAACGCGCGCCTCAACCTGGAGTACTGCACCATCAGCTCGCCGCTCGACGGCTACGTGGGCAAGGTGCTGCTGCAGGCCGGTAACCTGGTGAGGGCGAACGACGTCAACCCGCTCGTGGTGATCAACCAGGTGAAGCCGATTTACGTCAACTTCGCGGTGCCCGAGCAGAACTTGCCGGAAGTGCGCAAGTACCAGTCCACCGATCCGCTGCGGGTCGACGTCGTTCAGCCCGACCCGGGCATGCCGCGGGTCTCCGGCCGGCTGATCTTCATCGACAACGCTGTGGATCCCAGCACCGGGACCATCCGGTTGCGCGCCGAGTTCGAGAACGCCGAGGCCGCGCTTTGGCCCGGTCAATTCGTGAACGTGAGCGTGCAGCTCTATGAGCAGCCCGACGCGATCGTGATTCCGTCGCAGGCGGTGCAGAGCGGGCCCGAAGGGCAATACGTATATGTGATCGGCGACGACATGCTGGCGGAACTGCGCCGCATCAAGGTGCTGCGCACCGACGGCGAGCAGGCGATCGTCGCGAGCGGGCTGGCGAAGGGTGAGCGCGTGGTGACGCGCGGCCAGCTGCGGCTCGGCCCGAAGACGCGAGTGCAGATCAGCA
>DASQAW010000639.1:0-4253 GCA_035635495.1 Burkholderiales bacterium | reverse complement strand
GCGCTCGTCGCCGGATCCGCGCCCATGACGGCGCCGCCGGTGTTGTGCGTGCTCTGGTACGGCACGATCGTGTACTTCTCGGTGCGCGGCGTCACGTTGACCTTCGACGGGCCGATGGCCTTCGCCAGGTCCGCGGCTTTGTTAGTGAGCCAGACCGACATCTTGTGCTCGTTCTCGTGGCGGTCGAACGTCATGCGCATGAGGGGCAGCCCATAGGCGTCGCGATAAGTGGGATCGAGGTCCAGGTAGTTGCCGCGGTAGCTCTGGCACGCGCCCTGGATGGTGATGGGGAACGAGCGGTTGAAGTAGTGCGCCACCGCGTGCTTCCACTCCGCGCCCCAGCGCGGCGTGCCGCGCGGCACCGGGCGCACCTCGATCGGCCGCGAGCCGCTGGTGGCGGCCTGGAAGAAGCCGCCGCCGATGAAACCGAGCCCGCCGTGGTCGAAGTTGTCGCCGTTGAACTCATCGATGGTCATGCCCATCCCGCCGGCGGCCATGAACTGGTTGAAGACCTTGTCCTCGAAGAACAGCGTCGTGCTCGACGGCGTCTGATACGCATAGTTGCGGCCGACGACGCCGGTATTGGCGCCTGGGTCGTACGGCTTGCCGATTCCCGAGAGCAGCATGAGCCGCACGTTGTTGAACACGTATGAAGTGAGGAGGACGAGCTCGGCCGGCTGCTCGAACTCGCGGCCGCGCGAGTCGACGTAGGTCACGCTCACCGCGCGCTTCTTCGCGGAGTCGAGGTTAACCTTGGTGACGTTGGCGAGCGTGCGCAGCTCGAACTTCTTCTGCTTCATCAGGTTCGGCAGCACCGCGGTTTGCGGGCTCGCCTTCGCGCCCATCTCGCAGCCGAAGAACTGGCAGTAGCCGCAATAGACGCAGGCGTTGATCGTCGCGCCGTATTCGTTGGTATAGGGGCGCGACACCGCGCCGGTCGGCGTCGGGAACGGCTTGTAGCCCAGCTTCGTTGCGGCCTGCTCGAAGAGCGAGCCGGCGTAGGAGGTCTTGAGCGGCGGATTCGGATACTCGCGCGAGCGCGGCCCCTCGAAGGGATTGCCGCCGGGAATGAGCTTGCCCTTGATGTTCCCCGCCTTGCCGCTGATGCCGTAGAGGTACTCGAAGCGGTCGAAGTGCGGCTCGAGCTCGTCGTAGGTGACGCCCCAGTCCTGGCTGGTGCAATCCTCCGCCATCTGCTGCCTGCCATAGCGCGCGAGCGTGCGGCTGCGGGTCTCGAAGTCCCACGGCAGGAAGCGCCAGGTGAGCCCGCCCCAGTGCACCGCCGCGCCGCCGACGCCTTCGCCGGGACGGAACGAGCCGAGCTGGCGCATGGGCAGGGCCGTCTCGGCTGCGTTGTTCCTGAAGGTGAGCGTCTCGCGCGAGAGGTCCTGCATCAGCTCGTGGCGCTTCACGTAGCGCAGCTCGTCGTGCACGTGCGGCATGGCGAAATCGGGATCGGTGTCGCGCCAGCGGCCGCGCTCGAGGCCGACGACGCTCAACCCTGCTTCCGCCAGCTCCTTGGCGAGGATGGTGCCGCTCAGTCCCACGCCGACGACTACCGCGTCCACCGGCTTGAGTCGCGTGGCCATTGGCTCAGTCCTTCCTCGTGAGCAGCACGTGCTTCGGATGCCCGGTCTCGTCGAGCGTCGCCTTCCCCTCGAGGATGTCGACGATCGATATCGGCAGCGCGTCGTACGGCACGCCGTACTTCTCTACGTGCTGCGTGTACACCGCGGCGACGCCGGGAAAGCCGACCAGCTTCCAGCCGATCTTGTCGCGGTTGCCGCCGTAGATCGGATCCGAGAAGAAGCCCTCGATGGTGTTGTCGAGGAGCAGGTTGAAGAAGAACCGCGCCGGCACCGCCTCGAGCGGGAACTTGCCTTCGTCGAGAGCGCGCAGCACTTCGTCCTGCTGGGCGGTCGCGAGCTTCGCGAATATGCGCCCATGCAGTTTCACACTGCCGGCATCTATCTCGGCAATCGCGGCGCGATAGACCTCCTGCGGCGTGAGCGGCGACTGGTAGCCCTGCTGAGGCGTGCCTTCGCCGTGCGGCCCCTGGCGGTACATCTTCGCCATCGTTCCCCAGCCGCCGAAGAGTTGCTGGTCGACGAAGTACGTGACGCCCGCTTCCTTGGCGCCGGGCCCGAGTTTGTCTGCGGGGATGAGCCGCGCCACCGCCGCGTCGAGGAACGCGACTTCGGCGGGGCTGAGGAACATGTACTTCTCGCCCTTCGCCGCGCCGTGCGCGTGCTGCTGCGCGACGGCGCCGGCTGGAACGGCGGCGCCGAGCGCGCCGACGGATTTCAGGAAACGGCGCCGACCCGCATCTTTCCTATCTGCCTCGTCCATGCCTCCTCCCCAGGATATGCACGTACGAGCGGCAGCGTACGCCTAAATCACCGCCCGCGGCGGATGAATTCCAGCACCTCGCGCCCGAGCGCGTCGTCGGCGGTATTGAACTGATAGACCATCGAGAGGTGGTTGTGCTTCTCCATGCGCGTGAAGCGCGGGCAGGCGCGGTCGCGCTCGCACAGCGCGGCGAGCAGGAGCGCGCCCTGCGTGTCGAGGTCCGGGTTGTCGTACTCCGAGACGACGATGAAGGTCGGCAGCGGCGCCGCGCCTTTCACGTGGCTGATCGGCGAGCGCGCCGGGTATTGCGCGCGGTCGGTGCCGAAGTACGCCTGGAAGTTCTTCAGGTTCGGATCCGACGGATGCGGATCGAAGTGGTAGCGCCCGCTCATCAGCACCACGCCGGCGACGCCGTGGCCTTGCGCCGGCTGCAGCTGCTTCAGGTACAGGTAGGTCGCCACGTGCGTGGCGCCAGCGGAATGGCCGATGAGATAGATGCGGTTCGGGTCGCCGCCGAAGCGCGCGGCGTTGCCCTTCAGCCAGCCGACCAGGCTCGCCACATCCTGCGCGGCGGCCGGCCACTGCGCCGCGGGCGCGAGGCGATACGTCGCGTTGACGCCGAGCAAGCCTTGCCGGGCGAAATACATCGGCACGTTGCCGTACACCTCCGGATTCACATCGCGATCGCCGCGCACGTACGCGCCGCCGTGCAGGAACACCACCACTGGCGCGTTCTTCATGCCGTCTGCGCGAAAGATGTCGGCACGGTGGCGCGGATCGGGACCGTAAGCGAGGTCGCGCTCCACCGTGACGCCCTCCTTCGGCGCCACGGCGAGCAGCGGCGTGTACACCTCGAGCGTCTTCGCGATGTTGCCGAGAATGTCCTTGCCCCATCCCGGCCCGACCTCCGCCAGCCGCTGCTGCACGTGCGCCGGCATGTTCGCCACCTGCGCGAACGCCGGCGCCGCAGCGAAAAGCAGCGCGAGCAGCTTCACGCCAGGTATTTCTTGAAGTGCGCCACCGTGCGGTCCCAGGAGAGCTTCGCCTGCGCCTCGTTGTAGCGCGGCGTGGAATTGTTGTGGAAGCCGTGCTGCGTGCCCGGATACACATGGATCTCGTAGCGCACGCCAGCCTTCTTCAGCTCCTGCTCGTACGTCGGATAGGTCTCGTTGACGCGCGGATCATTCTCGGCAAGATGCGCCAGTAGCGGCGCCTTGATCTTCGGCGCCTCGGCGGTCGCCGCGGCCACGCCGTAGTAGGGCGCGGCCGCCTGCAGGTCCGGGCCCATCGTGGCGGCGAGCCAGTTGGTGGTGCCGCCGCCCCAGCAGAAACCCGTGGCGCCCAGCTTGCCGTTCGACAATTTATGGGATTTCAAAAACCGCGCGCCATTCAGCATATCGGTGCGCAGCTTCGCCTGGTCGAGCTTCGCCTGCAGGTCGCGCCCGTCGTCGTCGTTGCCGGGATAGCCGCCGGCCGGCGTCAGGCCGTCGGGTGCGAGCGCGAGGAATCCTTCGACCGCCGCCCGGCGCGCGACATCCTCGACATAGGGATTGAGCCCGCGGTTCTCGTGCACCACCAATACCGTGGGGAACGGGCCGTTCCCCGAGGGATGTGATGCGGGCTGCACCAGATAGCCGCGCATCTGCGGGCCGTTGCCGCCCGGCGAGGGATAGGTGACGTACTGCGCCTTGATACGCGTATCGGTGAACGAGATGGTCTGCGCGCGCGCGTAGTCGGGCAAGAGCGAAATGGCGAAGGCGAGCGCGCCGAGCGCCCCGGCGCGCTTCAGGAACTCGCGCCGGTCGATGCGGCCGTGGCAGTACTCGTCGTAGAGGTCGAAGACCTGCTGGTCGATTTCAGCTTGCGTGATGACGCTCATGCTTTCTCCGTTTTTGGCAGTTTGT
>DASQAW010000638.1:0-9369 GCA_035635495.1 Burkholderiales bacterium | reverse complement strand
CGCGTCGCCATCGCGCGCGCTTTGTCGATGGACCCGATCGCGATGCTGTTCGATGAACCCACGTCGGCGCTCGACCCCGAGATGATCAACGAAGTGCTCGACGTCATGGTCGAGCTCGCGCGCGAGGGCATGACGATGATGGTGGTCACCCACGAGATGGGCTTCGCGCGCAAGGTCGCGCACCGGGTGATCTTCATGGACGCCGGCAAGATCGTCGAGGACGCCAAGAAGGACGATTTCTTCGGCACGCCGCGCTCGGAGCGCGCGCAGCAGTTCCTGTCGAAGATCCTGCACCACTGAAAAGGGGTCAGAGCAATTTTCCGGTAACAACCATTTCAGGAAAATTGCTCTGACCCCTTTTATTTCCCTTCGACTCTCTCCCGCATCACTTCAGATAGCCGGTAGTCGGGATACGCGCGCCTGAATTCGGCGAGCGCCTTGTCGGCTTCGGCGTGCTTGCCGCGGCTGCGGAGCTCGGCGATGCGCTCGAGCCAGCGCTCGGGATTTTCGGGCGCCCCTGCGATTGCAAGTCCCCCCGTGGGTGCGGCTGCAGGAGCAGCGCGTTGCTGGATGGAGTTCGCGTCGGGGTTGGAAGTACGCCGCTCCAGCTGCATTCGCGCTCGCTCCGCCTCGACTTTCGCCCGCTCGAGTGCCGCATCCTGGCGCGCACGCACCTCGTCCGCCGCTGCGCGGCGCGGAGCGGGCGGCGGCGCGGCTGGTGCCTCCGAAGGCTTCTTTGCCTCCTGAGCTTGCGGCTGCGGCTCGGGGGCGAAAGCCTCGGGCTTCGCTGCGGGCTGCGATTCAGGCTCCGGCGCGCGCTTGATGACGCCGCGCAGCTCGCGTTCGAGCCGCAACTGCGGCGCCGGCGCCGTGGAGGCGACGTTCCCCTCGGGATCGGGGCGCTCTCGCTCGATGTGCAGGGTGAGCGCGACGGCGAAGACGAGCACCGCGGCGGCGGCGAGCCCGTAGTACCAGCGATGCCTGCCGGCCGGCGCGACGAGCGGCGCGCGCGGCTTGTCCGCGGCGCGCCGCGCGGCCGCGAGGATGGTCTGGTCGAGCGCGGACGGCGGCTCCATAGGCTCGAGCTCGCGATAATGCTGGGAAAGCTTGGGGTCGCGTTCGTCAGCCATCGTCGATTGCGGCTTTCAGCTTGGCCATCGCGTAGCGTAACCGGCTCTTGGCCGCTTCCTCGTTGGTCTTCGTCGCCGCGGCGATTTCCGCCACGGTCAGGCCGCCTTCTTCGTGCAGCAAGAATGCCTCGCGCTGCAGCGGCGGCAGCGCCGCGAGCGCCGCGGCGAAGCGCGCGAGGCTCTCGCGCGCCTGCGCATGATCGGCCGGATCGGGGCTCGAGCCCGGAGTGTCATCGTCCTCGAGCGAGACGAGCGTCAGGCCGCGCTTTCGCCAGTGGTCCACCAGGTGATTGTGCGCGATGGTGTACAGCCAGGTGGTGAAGCGCGCCTGGGGCGCATAGCGCGCACGCGCCTCGATCACGCGTATCCAGATCTCCTGGAAGAGCTCCTCGCCGACCGCGCGGCTCTTCACGCTGCGCAGCACGAAGCGGTAAAGGCGCGCGCGGTGGCGCGTGTAGAGGGTGTCGAAGGCCGCGGTGTCGCCGTCGCGATAGGCGAGCATGAGCTGTTCGTCCGGGGCCTCCATCCCCTCCGATTATCGCGGGTCGGGTACAAAGCCAGGAAATGGACGCGGCAAGGTGGCGATGGGCGCGGGCTCGCGGATGATGCCGCGCGCCAGCAGGTTGCTGTAGCTGTCGTAGTAAAGCGAGATGGTCTCAGCGGGCGCGCCGCTGGCGCGCTCGAAGGCCACATGCTGCACCACGGATTGCTCGCGGCGCCCGTGACCCGTGCCGAGACGCGCTTCGGCCGCGTTATCGCCTGCCGCTTCACGCTTGGCCGCCGCCGGGGAAACCGGCTGCGGCGGCGCCACCGAGACCGGCGGCGGCTGTACCTTGCGGCGGAACACGGCTACGCCGATCACGCCGACATTGTCCGGGCGTCCGGTGCGCGCGGCGTAAGAATCGGGCAGCGCGGTGAAGTAGAACGCCGCCGTCTCCGCGAGGCTCTTGCGCCAGCCGAGGATGTCGTACGAGCGACTCGGGCTCAGCACGTATCCAGTCTGGCCCGGGTCGGCGGTCTCGCCGCTGATGACATTGATGCCGTCCACCGATACCACGCTCAGAACATCATCACGCTGGCGGTTGCGCACCGTCACCTGGTACTCGTTGCCGGGCTTGCCGACGACGTATGCCCTGCCGTCCTGCCAATGCACGGGAAGGCGCCTGCCTTCGGTGCGGTCATACACCGACAGATCCACCAGCCCGCCGTGCGCCGCGGCCTCGCCGGCGCAAAGCAATGCCAAAGCCGCAATTGCCGTTCGCGCTGTCACTTTCTTCTCCTTTTTTCCTGGAGGCCACCCCATGGCGGCCCCTGCAGCGTGAAACGGAACGGAACGGAGAAGGGGTTAAATCAGGTTCTCCAGGCGCGGGTTGACGATCTGCTGGGCGCGGCGACGCGAACGAATTGCGCGCCTTCGTGCGTCGTTGTTTCTGCTACATAACGTACGACTTCGCGTTGTAGCTGCGCTCGCGTAGAATGCGCCGCTTCCTGCAGAAAAATCCCGAATGAAGAACGGCAAGCCATTTCCCATTCCCGTGCGCGCGCGCTACTCCTGCTCCAAGTGCCCGGCATACTGCTGCAGCTATCCCGAGATCGAGGTCACGCCGCGCGACATCGAGCGCCTCGGCAAGCGCTTCGAGCTCGACTACCGCGAGGCCGAGGAGCGCTTCACCAAGCACGACGCCAAGGAGAAGGTGCGGCTGCTACGGCACAGGAAGGACACCGTGTTCGAGACCGTCTGCATGTTCCTCGACCAGGAGACGCGCCGCTGCACGGTGTACGAGTCGCGCCCGGGCGTGTGCCGCGCGTACCCGGAGAGCAAGCACTGCGGCTATTACGACTTCTTGCGCTTCGAGCGCGCGCACCAGGCCGATCCGGACTTCATCGCTTTGACTTGAGTGCTTTTTCGCGGATCGCGGACAGCGTGGTAGCCGGTGTAATGGCGTCGGGATCGATTCGCAGCTCGATGATCGCGGGCTTGCCCGCGGTCGACGCGCGCTCGAACGCGGGCGCGAAGTCCTCGGTGCGCTCGACCGTTTCGCCGTGCCCGCCGAAGGCGCGCGCATAGGCGGCGAAGTCCGGGTTCTTCAGCTCCGTGCCGTAGACGCGTCCCGGGTACTCGCGCTCCTGGTGCATGCGGATCGTGCCGTACAGCCCGTTGTTCACCACCACCGCGACGAAGTTCGCCCCGTACTGCACCGCGGTCGCGATTTCCTGCCCGGTCATGAGGAAATCGCCGTCGCCGCAGAGCGCGAACACGGTGCGGTTGGGCGCGGCCAGCTTCGCCGCCACGGCGGCAGGGTAGCCGTAGCCCATCGAGCCGTTGGTCGAGCCGAGCTGCGTGCGGAAGCCCTTGTAGCGGAAATGCCGGTGCAGCCAGCCGGCGAAGTTGCCGGCGCCGCCGGCGACGATGGTGTCGTCGGGCAGATGATCCGATAGCCAGCGGATCACCTCGCCGTACTGCACCTTCCCCGGCATGGGCCGCGGCTCGGTCCATTCGAGGAATTCCTTCCGCGCCTCGGCACTCCGCTGTTTCCATAACGGGTTGCCAAGGCTCAGCTTCTCCAGCGCTTCGACGAACTGCGCCATGCCCGAGTTGATGGCGAGCGCGGGACGGTACACGCGGCCGAGCTCCTCGGCACCGGCGTGCACATGGATGAGCGTCTGCTTCGGCACCGGCGCTTCGACCAGCGTGTAGCCGCCCGTAGTCATCTCGCCAAGGCGCGCGCCGATCACGAGCAGCACGTCGGCCTCCTTCACGCGCTCGGCGAGCTTCGGATTGATGCCGATGCCGACGTCGCCGGCGTAGCTCGCGCTGCGGTTGTCGAACAGGTCCTGGCAGCGGAACGACGTGCCGACGCCGAGTCCGTTCGCTTCGGCCCATCGTTGCAGGCGGGTGCAGGTTTCGCGGTCCCAGCCGCCGCCGCCGAGCAGTACGAACGGACGCTGCGCGCGCTCGAGCAGCCTGTACAGCTCCGCCATTTGCGCCTGCGCAGGCGCGGCTCGGACGACGTGGTGCCTCGGCACGTCGGCCACCGCTGCCTCGGAGAACAGCGTGTCCTCGGGCAGCGCGAGCACCACCGGTCCAGGCCGACCGGCGACGGCGGTGTGGAAAGCCCGGCTCACGTATTCGGGAATGCGCTCGACGCGGTCGATCTGCGCGACCCACTTCGCCATCTGGCCGTACATGCGCCGGTAGTCGACCTCCTGGAAGGCCTCGCGCTCGGCGAACTCGTTCGGCACCTGGCCGATGAAGACGACCATCGGCGTCGAGTCCTGCAGCCCGGTGTGCACGCCGATCGCGCCGTTGGTCGCGCCCGGGCCGCGCGTGACGAAAAGGATGCCCGGCTCGCCGGTCAGCTTGCCATAGGCCTCGGCCATGTAGGAGGCGCCGCCTTCCTGGCGGCAGATGACGAAGCGCAGCCGATCCTGCAGATCGTGCAGGCCATCGAGCACGGGCAGGTAGCTCTCGCCCGGCACGCCGAACGCGAGCTTCACCTCCTGCGCTGCGAGCGCGTCGGCCAGAATCTTGCCGCCGTGGCGCGTCTTCAGATCGGATTTCATGCCGGCACCTTTTCAAAAGCAGCGCGCAGCGCCGCGCAGCATTCGGCGACCGCGACGCTCGCCGTGTCGATCACGCCGCCGAAGAGAATGAAGCCGTGGACCATGTCGGCGAATTCCCGATAGGTCGCCTGCGCGCCTGCGGCTCGCAGCTTGTCCGCGTAGGCGCGGCATTCATCGACCAGCGGGTCATAGCCCGCCGCGATGACCAGCGCCGGCGGCAGGTTGGCGTGGCTCTTCGCCAGCAGCGGCGAGGCGCGCCAGTCGGTCCAGTCCTTCTCGTTCGGCAGATATGAGCGGCGGAAAAAGCCGATCGAGTCGCGCGTCAGCAGGTAGCCCTGCCCGTTGCGCTCGTGCGAGGCGGCGGCGCAACGCTGATCGGTCGCCGGATAGATGAGGAGCTGGAAGTTGATCGCCGGCCCGCCCTGATCGCGCGCCAGCAGGGAAATGGTCGCCGCGAGGTTGCCGCCCGCGCTATCGCCGCCGACGGCGAAGCCGTGGATCCTCAGCTTGGCCGCGTTTTCCGCGACGTGGCGCGTCGCGGCCCAGCAGTCGTCCACCGCCGCGGGAAACGGATATTCCGGCGCGAGGCGATAGTCGACCGAGAACACCGCGCAGCGCGCGCCCACGGCGAGGCTCCGGCACAGCACGTCGTGCGTGTCCAGGTCGCCAATCGTCCAGCCGCCGCCGTGGAAGTACATCAGCGCAGGGAGGGTCTCGCCGACCACGGGCCGATAGACGCGCATGGCGAAGTTCTCGAACGCCATCAGCCTGATTTCCGGCAGCTCGGGCGCCTTCGGCGCCAGCACCGCGCGCGTGTCGCGATAGATGCGCCGCGCGACCGGCGCCGATACGGTGTGATACGGCGGCAGCGGTGAGCGCGCCACCCTGTCCAACAGTGCTCGTACCTGCGGATGCAGGCTCATTGGACGGCGGCGAGCATTTTCTTCAGCCGCTCGACGAAGAACGGCGCGCATTTCATGATGCGCGTCTCCTGGCGCTTCATCAGCGGCCGGATCTTGGCGACGTACGCCTGCCAGTCCGGATCGGCCGACATCGCGGCGCGGCAGCGCTCGCGCTGGTCGAGGCTCTCGTAGGCCCACATGTGCACGATCATGTTGAGCGTGCCGACCTCGGTGACGTAGTAGCCGACCATGTGAGGCAGGTGCTTCAGCTGCACCTTCATGCCGTCGTTCTGGTAGTACTTGAGGTATTCGGGGGCGGTGCCGGCCCGCAGCGTGTACATGCGCTCTTCGACGTACATTCATGAGCCTCCGGAGAGCTTTCGATTATAGTGGCCGCACCATGGACGACATCAACACGCTCCGCCGCATCCTGCGCGAGGCCCGCACGATCGCGGTCGTCGGGCTCTCGGCCGACTGGTACCGGCCGAGCTATTTCGCCGCGAAGTACATGCAGGAGCACGGCTACCGCATCGTGCCGGTGAATCCCAAGTACGCCGAAATACTCGGCGAGAAGTGCTACCGGTCGGTGCGCGACGTACCGGTCAAGATCGACATCGTCGACGTGTTCCGCAAGACCGAGGACGTCATGCCGGTCGCAGATGACGCGATCGCGGTCGGCGCCAAGGTCCTCTGGCAGCAGCTGGGGGTCAGGAACGAGGCGGCGGCCGCCCGGGCCCGGGCGGCGGGGCTGGAGGCGGTCATGGACCGCTGCGTCAAGATCGAGCATGGCCGGCTTTTCGGGGGACTGAACTGGGTTGGTGTAAATACGCACATCATCTCGGCCAAACGCCCCCGCTGGCTCGCCTATTAAGGCCCAGACTGGAGTATTCTTTTCGTCCCATGGGGAGAACGCTAAGGCTCTGTGAAGGGCGTTTCGGCCGGTTGGTCCTGACCGAGCTCGCCGCGCAGGATCGCGTCGAGGCGCAGGGCGACCCGGTCATCGTGCTGCAGAGCCGCTACGACGGCGTGCTGTTCCTGAACCCCGGCGAAGTCCACGTAACTCCTGGCCCGACGCGGGTGCTCGTGCTTCACGCTGCCCGCGGCTGGCTGCGCTCGGGCTTCCCGGCGGCCTTCGAGGACGACGAGGCGCACCCCTTCACGCAGCCGGTCGAGGCCATCACGCCGCGCATCCGGCAGCTCGCCGACACGCTCGCCGTGGAAGTGACGAACGACCGCTTCCTCTCGCCCGAGCGGCTCGAGTTCATGCTGCAGGAGCTGCTCCTCTCGATCGTCGAGACCTACCTCGCCCGCCGGCGCGGCGCGTCGCCGCTCTGGCGCGGCTCGCGCTTCGAGGACACGCGCATCCGGCGGGCGATTGCGCTCCTGCGCGCGAGGCCCAACAAAGAACTGAACATGGACGAGCTCGCGAGCCAGGTCGGGCTTTCGCGCTCGCGGTTCTACGATCTCTTCCAGCTCTGCACCGGATTCTCGCCGCGCGCCTATCTCGACATGCTGTGCGTCGAAACGGCGATCTCGCGCCTTTCCTCGGGCCGCGGCAAGATCGCCGAAGTGGCCGCGGAGCTCGGCTTCTCCGCGCAGAGCAACTTCACCCGCTTCTTCCTGAACCAGGTTGGCGTGCCACCTTCGGAGTACCGCCGCGCGACGACGAGCCAGCAGCGCGACGAGCCGAGCCCACCCGTTAAGCCCCATCCCGAGGCGTAGCGCCCGTTTCTGGTGCGCCGGGGGTGGTTGCCGGCGTGCAAAACCGCTAGTCTTCCCCCGCGTAGCGCTCCCGGCATAGCGGTTGCTTTGTCTTCCCCGAAAAGGGGACAGTGGTGAAAGGCCGGCATTACGACGAGATGCACGGCGCGGATGGTGGCGTCCGCGCGCATTTTCGCGCCCTCGCCGACTGGCTCGCCGAAACCCCCGCCGATCGCGTCGCCGAGAAGCGCCGCGAGGCGGACCTGCTGTTCCACCGTGTGGGCATCACCTTCGCGGTCTACGGCGATGACGCCGGCGCGGAGCGGCTCATTCCCTTCGACACCATCCCGCGCGTCATTCCCAAGGCCGAGTGGGACGAGCTGGCGAAGGGCCTGCGCCAGCGCGTGAAGGCGCTGAACCGCTTCCTCCACGACATCTACCACGAGCAGGAGATTTTGCAGGCCGGCGTGGTGCCCGCCGAGCAGGTGCTGACGAACGACGCCTACCAGGTCGCCATGCTCGGCTTGGAACTCCCGAACCGCGTGTATTCGCACGTCGCGGGCATCGATCTCATCCGCCACGAGGACGGCACCTACTACGTGCTCGAGGACAACCTGCGCACGCCCTCGGGCGTGTCGTACATGCTCGAGAACCGCAAGATGATGATGCGGCTCTTTCCGGAGCTCTTTGCGCGGCAGCACGTGCATCCGGTCGAGCACTATCCCGGATTGCTGCTCGAGACGTTGCGCGCCGTCGCGCCCGCCGCGGCGCGCGATCCGGTGGTCGTGGTGCTCACGCCCGGCCAGCACAACAGCGCCTACTTCGAGCACGCGTTTCTGGCGCAGCAGATGGGTGTCGAGCTGGTCGAGGGCGTGGACCTTTTCGTGAAAGACGGCTTCGTCCACATGCGCACCACCAGCGGCCCGCAGCGCGTCGACGTGATCTACCGCCGCATCGACGACGCCTTCCTCGACCCGCTCGCATTCCGACACGACTCCCTGCTCGGCGTGCCGGGTCTGCTATCGGTCTACCGGGCGGGCAATGTCTCGCTCGCCAACGCCATCGGCACCGGCGTCGCCGACGACAAGTCGACCTATCCGTACGTGCCGGAGATGATCCGCTTCTATCTCGGCGAGGAGCCGCTGCTGCAGAACGTCCCCACTTGGCAATGCAAGCGGCCGCAGGATCTGGAGCTGGTGCTCGACAGGCTTCCCGAACTGGTCGTGAAAGAGGTCCAGGGCTCGGGCGGCTACGGCATGCTGATCGGCCCCGCGGCGAAGAAGGCCGACATCGAGGCCTTCCGGGTTCGCATCAAGGCGAATCCCTCGAACTACATTGCGCAGCCCACGCTTTCGCTCTCCACCTGCCCGACGTTCGTCGAGCGGGGCCTCGCGCCACGTCACGTCGATCTGCGGCCTTACGTGCTTTCGGGCAAGGAGGTGAAGCTCGTGCCCGGCGGCCTTACGCGCGTCGCCCTGACCGAGGGATCGCTGGTGGTGAATTCTTCGCAGGGCGGCGGAACCAAGGACACCTGGGTGGTCGACTGAATGCTCTCGCGCGTAGCAGACCGCATTTTTTGGATGAGCCGCCAGATGGAGCGCGCGGAGAACATGGCGCGCATTCTCGGCGTGACTTCCAACCTGGTGCTGCTCGATACCGGCAAGCTGCACGAGCAGAACCTGCTCGCCCCCCTGTCGATCACCGAGACCGAGGCGGCGTACCGCGAACGCCACGACAAGCTGACGCTGCCCGCGCTGATCGAATTCATGGCGCTCGACGAGAAGAACCCGTCCTCGATCTACTCGTGCCTGAAATGGGCGCGCGAGAACGGGCACGCCGTGCGCTGGCTGATCACCTCCGAGATGTGGGAGACGCTGAACGCCACCTGGCTCGAGGTGCGCGCCATCCCGCGCCAGCGCGTCACCGGCGCCGGCGCGACCGAGTTCTTCGACTGGGTGAAGGAACGCTCGCATCTTTTCCGCGGCGTGACCTACGGCACCATCGTGCGCGGCGAAGCGTTCAACTTCTCGCGCCTCGGCACCTTCCTCGAGCGCGCCGACAACACCGCGCGC
>DASQAW010000637.1:0-3259 GCA_035635495.1 Burkholderiales bacterium | reverse complement strand
GGTCTCGCGCCTTTTAAGATCTTGTCCACGTGAGTCGCGGCACGTCGGTACAGCCCGCCGGGATTGGCACCGTAACTCATCAAGCCCCCAACTACCACATGTTGCCGCTGAGAATAGATCGCGGGTAAGCGAGCCTTGGCGGCCAATTCCGCCAGTTGTTCGCGTTGACTGAAAAAAAAGGAGTCTCCGATTACATAGCATGCGTCGGCACGCTCTCGTGCCATAGCCGAGAAGGCCTGCGCGATCTCTGCCGCCGTACGTGCCTGCACGCGGAAAACTATCACTCCGAGCGTCTTCGACGCTGTTTGAACACTCTTGTACGCTCCTTCATTAGATCGATTGCCCGGATTCGAGAGCACGCCTACCCGGGACAACTTGGGGAGCACAGCGACGAGAAGACTGAGCTGCTTCTGACTTGTATCCCCCATGAGGTTACTGATTCCAGTGATGTTGCCGCCAGGTTGCGCAAGATTCGCCACGAGGCCACTGCCAAGCGGATCGCTTACCGCCACGAATACGACTGGGATCACCCTGGTTGCATGCTGGGCGGCGAGCGCTGCTGGCGTAGTCGCAGCGACGATCACGTCGATCTTGAGCTTAACCAAACTAGCGGCAAGGTCTGGCAACCTCTCATACATTCCGTCCGCATACCGCCATTCATACTGAACGTTCTTACCTTCCACATAGCCCAAATCACGCATCCCGTTCCGAAATTCCTCATGAGGTTCGGATTCGATTGAAGCGCGACGCGCACGCGGAGACAGAATACCAACGCGCCATACCTTCGATTGCTGCTGAGCAAATGAAGGAACCGAGACCAACAGAAGATAGCTACCGCCTGCGAGTAAAATCTCTCGTCTTTTCACTCGATCACCTCGTCGGCGCGCAGCAGCAATTCCTTAGAAATTGTTAGGCCGAGCGCTTTGGCCGTCGTAAGGTTAAGTACGAGCTCAAATTTGGTTGGCTGGGCGACCGGTATATCTCCAGGGTTCGTCCCGCGCAGAATCTGGTTCACAAGATCGGCGGCGCGCCGGAACAATTCAAGAAAGTTCGACCCATAGGACATGAGAGCGCCCGCTTCGACGTACTGCCGCACGGTGGAGATCGTCGCGCTCATTATCTCCCTCTGCCCAGAGAACTTCTTGGTAGCCTGACGACGACCCCGTTTTCTTATGCGCCCAGAACACCCCTTCCTCGTCCCCGCGCTCGCCGCCTCGCAGTTCGCGCCGCCCTTCATGATCTCCGGCGTCGCGGTGGCGCTGCCCGCGCTCGGCGCCGACCTCAACGCCGGAGCGACTGCGCTGTCGCTCGTCGAGACGCTGTTCCTCGCCGCCTCCGTGGCGCTGCTCCTTCCCGCCGGGCGCCTGGGCGACGCCGCCGACAAGGTGGCGCTCTACAAGCTCGGCATGGTCGCCTTCGCGGCGACCACGATCCTCTGCGGCCTCGCCACCTCGATGCCCGCGCTCCTCGCGCTGCGCTTCGTGCAAGGCGCCGCCTCGGCGGCGGTGCAGGCGAGCGGCCCCGCGATCATCGCCGACGCGGTACCGCCCGAGCGCCGCGGTCGCGCCTACGGCATCACCATCGGCGCGATCTACGCCGGCCTCACGCTCGGGCCGATCTGCGCCGGCTTCCTCGTCGGCCACTGGGGCTGGCGCGCGGTGTTCCTGGTCGGCGGCGCGGTGGTGCTGCTTTTGCTGGTGCCGGTGCAGTTCATGCTGCGCGCCTCGTGGCGCCGCCCCGCGCCGCGCGCGGTGCACGCGCCGAGCACGGTCCTCGTCACCGCCGCGATGCTCGCGCTCGTCGGCGGCGCGGCGACCCTGCGCGAAGGCACCGCAGGCTGGGGCGCGATCGCGCTCGGCCTCGCGCTCCTCGCCGCGTTCGCCTTCCTGCAGCGCCGGCTCGAGGCGCCGCTGTTGAATGTCGGCCTGCTGGTGAAGAACCGCGTCCTCGCCTTCGCGCTCCTCGTGCAGGCGCTTCTCTACTGCAACGCCTTCGGCGCGGTGTTCCTGCTCTCGCTCTATCTGCAGAGCGTGCTCGGCTACGACCCCGACATCGCGGGCGAAGTGCTCGCTGTCGGCACGCTCCTCATGGCGGTCATCGCGCCCGCCGCCGGCGCGCTCGCCGACCGCACGCGCCCCGGGATCATCGCGAGCTGCGGCGTCGCCGTGGCGCTCGCAGCGGCGGTGCTCGCCGCCTTCCTTCACGCCGGCTCGTCCCTCGTCGCCGTGGCTCTCGTCCTCGCGATCCAGGGCGTCGGCTTCGCCTTCTTCTCCTCGCCCAACATGGCCATGGTCATGAACGCCGTGCCGCGGGAGCGTTCGAGCCTCGCCGCCGCGCTCTCCGCCACCGCGCGCTCGCTCGGCATGGTGAGCGGCATGCTCATCGTCGGCGCGCTCGTGTCGGTCAACCTCGGCCACGAGCCGGTCGGCGCCGATCCGGCGCGGTACATCGCGACGATGCGGACCGCCTTTTGGGTGCTGGCCGCGGTGACCGCTGTGGCGCTTGCGGTCAGCTTGTCGCGCGTCCGCCGCGATTAGACCGAATCTTCCTGGTTCTGCTCTACTGGGGTCTGACCCCGAATTTAGGTGCCCTCGGCTAAGGGGTCCTTAGGTACCTAAGTATTTTGGAAACGCCGTGATCCACGATCTCTCGACCCTCGAGCTCGCCTACTGCATCGCGGTGCTGCTCTTCACATTCGCGCTGCGCGGCAGCCTCGGCTTTGGCGGCGCGATCGGCCTGCCGCTCCTTGCGCTCGTCATCCCGGTGAAGGTCTTGGCGCCGGCCTGGTCGCTGATCGGCATCGTCTCCTCCGCCGCGATCATCGGCCGCGACCGCGAGCACATCGATCGGCGCGCCTTCCTGCGGCTCCTTCCCGGCTGTGCCCTCGGCGTCGCGGCCGGCCTCTTCATCTTCTCGACTCTGGACGCCGTGCTCCTCGCGCGGGCGCTCGACGCCTTCATCATCCTCTACGCCATCTACTCGCTCTGGATGTCGGCCCGGCCACCCGGCAGCACGCCTCCCGTTCCGCCGGCGCTGCTGCGTCCTCTCGCGAGCTTCCTCTCCGGCGCCGTCGGCACCATGTTCGGCTCGATGGCCTCGATCTTCTTCGCGATGTACCTCGATGCGAGCGGCGCCACCAAGCAGACCTTGCGTGCCACCCTCTCCGCCATGCTCCTCACCCTGAGCGTCGCGCGCACGATCGGCTATGCGGCGGTGAACGAGCTGACGCTCGATTCCTTCATCCTCTGCGGTGCCGCGA
>DASQAW010000636.1:0-2378 GCA_035635495.1 Burkholderiales bacterium | reverse complement strand
TGCCGCCGACGCCGACCAGGGTGACCATGCGCGACTGCGCGAGGAGCCTGCCCGCCTCGGCAAGCTCGCCGCTGCGGCCAATGAACGACGTGAGCTGCAGTGGCAGGTTGTTCGGCGTCGCGTCGACGTCGTAGCCGGCGGGGGCTGTGCTGCCCTCGGGCGCGATGTGCCAGATGGCGATCGGCTCCTCGATGTTCCTGAAGCGCTGGCTGCCATCGAACTGCGCCTCGGCGGGCAGGCTGTCGCGCACGCTGTCGTAGAACGTCTGGCTCATGCACAGCCCGCCGGCCGCGGCCCGCGCCTGCAGGCGCGCGGCGACGTTGACGCCATGGCCGTAGATCGTGCCGTCGATCTTCTCGATGACGTCGCCGAGGTGCACGCCGACGCGCACGCGCATGCGGCGCTCCTCGGCGACCGCGGCCGAGACGGCCTCGAGCGCCTTCTGCACCGCGAGCGCGGCTTCCAATGCGCCAGTAGCGGTGGGGAAAATGGCCAGCACCGAGTCGCCGGCCATGTCGACGACGCGACCGTCGTTTGCTTCGATCTCCCGGCGGAAGATCGCCCGCGTATTGTCGAGCGCGGTCACCGTAGCACCCGCGTCGGCAGCCATCAGCCTCGCGTAACCTGCCACGTCCGCCGCGAGTATCGCGGTCAGCCGTTGCGTGAATCCTCCACCGGTCACGCGATAATGCTACGCCTATCTTCCGAGCGCCCTCTTCTTCCACACCTCCCACGGGCGCTCGAGCGTGCCCGCATTCGCCGCGGTCGAGCGGCGGCCTTCCTCGTCGGTCAGGAATTCGATAGGTCCCTCGAGCTGCATCGCCTGCATCTGCAGGCGCGCGTTCATCTCGGTGTAGATCGCGCGGAAGACCGCTTCCTGCACCGTCGCACCGACGACGGTCATGCCGTGGCCGCGCATCAGGACGCAATTGCACTTTCCCAGTGCACCGGCGAGCGCCTCGCCGAGCGGCCGGTCACGCACGAGGAGGTCGTTCTGCTCGCGCACCTTGCGGATGTCCCACACGGGTGCGCCCGACCAGAGGAAAGAGCCCATGTGGTAGATCGGCCGCAGCTTCGTGCGGGTGACGCCGAAAGGGATGATCGACGGCGAATGGCTGTGCACCACCGCCATCACCTCGGGCCGCACGCGGTAGACCTCGCCGTGGATGTAGCGCTCGATGAAGCCCTTGCGCTTGTCGCCGCCGACCGCCTCGCTATCGGGACCGAGCTCCATCACGTCCGCCGCGGTCATCAGCGCCGGCGCACGCGAGCGCGACATGAGGAAATGCTCGGGGCGCTTGTCGCTCCTCACGCTGATATGGCCGTAGGCATCGAGCACGCCGTGGTGGGCGAGGATGCGGCTGCCCGCGACCAGATCGTCGACCAGCTGCTTACTCGCGGCAGGCTTCTTCACCAGTCAGCGTCTTGCGGCTGCGGCCGGCGCTCCCGCCATGGGCGCGTCGTAGCCCGGAAGCACGCGCACATCGACCACGCACACTGCGCCGGCTCTTACGTGCTGGATCGCCTGCTCGATCGCCGGCTTCAGCTCGGCGAGCTGCGTCACCGGCCCGATGCCGACCGCGCCCTGCGCGCGTCCCATCGCCGCGATGTCGATGTCCGGCTCGTCGATGCGCTGCCCGATCCACTTGTTCTCGACCGGGCGGCCGCGCTCCTTGGCGACGCGCTCCTGGTGCATCTCGTCGTTGTAGAAGGAGCGGTTGTTCGCGACCAGGAAGAGGCACGGCAGCTTGTAATGCGCGGCAGTCCAGATGGCCGTGTTGCCCATCAGGAAGTCGCCGTCGCCGACGATGCCCACGACCATGCGTCCGCTGCCCTTCAGCGCCAGCGCCGCGCCCACCGTCAGCCCAGGCCCCGCCCCTACTCCTCCGCCGCCGTCCGCGCCGAGATAGTCGAGCGGATGGCGGAAGTGGCGATACGCGCCGTTCCAGCCCAGCGGCAGCTTCGACAGGCAGATATCCATGCCCTCGGTCAGCTCGTTGAACGTGCGCGCCAGCGCGCGGATGGAAAGCGCTTCGTCTTTGTCGGCCTTTATTTCCTGTTTCGGGTGCACGACCGCAGGCCGCGCGCGCACCGCTTCCAGCAACAGCGGCACCGCGACGTCGGGCTCGCACATGAGATACACGTCGGCCGGCGGCAGACCCTGGTAGTCCATGCTCCAGCCACGGTGCACATGCGCATCGGTCGAGACGCGGATCACTTTCGCGCTGATCGGCGCATCACCCCACGCCACCTTCAGTGTGCCTGCGGTGTCGATCCAATCGAACGAGACGATGACGTCGCACTCGCGCAGCAGCTTGCCGTCCGGGAAGGTCGCCGGCGGCGCAGCGTGCAGCGGATGGTCCGTGGGGAAAGCGCAG
>DASQAW010000635.1:0-1914 GCA_035635495.1 Burkholderiales bacterium | reverse complement strand
CGCTGCTCCTGATGGACGAGCCGCTCGAGGGCCTCGCGCCGATCATCGTCGAGGCGCTACTCGCGTCGCTAAAGCGCCTGATCAGCGAGGATTCGCTCGCCATCGTCCTCGTCGAGCAGCACGCCAAGCTGGCGCTGCAGGTGACGCGCGAAGCGCTCGTCATGAGGCGCGGCCGCGTCATCCACCACGGCCCGAGCGCCCAGCTCCTCGCCGACCCCGACCGCCTCGCGAGCCTGGTGGTGGCGCAGTAGTGGATCGCCTGTTCTTCGCACTCGGCAGCCTGTGCGCATTCATCGCCGTCGCGCTCGGCGCCTTTGCCTCGCACGGACTGAAGAGCCGCCTCGACCCCGCGGCCCTCGCCACCTTCGAGATCGGCGTGCGCTACCAGATGTACCACGCGCTCGCGCTCCTCGCGGTCGCGTGGGCGTGTACGCGCTGGCCCGGCGTGTGGGCGAACGCGGCGGGCTGGCTTTTCGTCGCCGGCATCGTCGTCTTCTCGGGCAGCCTTTACGCGCTCGCGCTCAGCGGCGTGCGCTGGCTCGGCGCGATCACGCCGCTCGGCGGCATCGCGTTCCTCGCCGGATGGCTGTGCCTCGCATGGGCGGCGTTGAAGTCGCCTTAGCCTAGAATGCGCGCGATGAATGAGCGCGATCCCGCTCGCTCGAACCTGCTGCTCGCCTTGCTGATCGTGCACATGGCGGCGAGCCTCTGGCACCACATCCATAACGGCCAGTTCATCGACGAGTATCCGAACATGCCGCAAGGCGTGCCGCCAAGGCTGTCGCTGGCCATGGCAGTCGCGATATGGACGGTGACGAGCGCGATCGGGCTGGCCGGCTATTACTGGGCGTGCACCGGCCGCCGGCTGCTCGGCTTCGGCGCGATGGGGCTGTACGCCGCGTACGGCCTGCTCGCGTTCACCCATTACACGCTGGCGCCGATGTCGGCGCATACGCTGGTGCAGAACGCGACGATCCTGGGCGAGGGGCTGACCGCGTTGCTCCTTCTCGGCACCGTGATGGCGTTCATCGCCAAGGACTCGTGAAGCTGCACATCACGCCGGGCTCGCCGTACGCTCGCATGGCGCGCATCGTGGTGATCGAGAAAGGCCTTTCGAACCGTGTCGAGATCATCGTCGCGCAGACCCGGCGCGCCGACAGTCCGTACTACCGCATCAATCCTTCGGGCCGCGTGCCCTATCTCGTGCGTGACGATGGCGTCGGGCTGGAGGAATCGGCGCTGATCTGCGCCTACCTCGACGGGCTCGACGGCCACCCGCTGTTCGAGCCGCCGTCGCTCGAGTCGCGCCGGCTCGAAGCCCTCGCCCGGAGCCTGGTGGACGGCCTGGCGGTGTGGGGACGCGAGCTCACGCGCCCCGAGAACGAGCGCTCGCCGGCGTTGATCGAGCACGAAACGGCTCGCAGCCGGCGCATGGCAGACCTGTGGGAGCGCGAGATCGACCATCCCCTGATGCGCGGCGCGCTCAACATGGCGCAGCTCACCCTTGGCTGCGCGCTCGGCATGGAAGCGCGCAATCGCGACCTGCACTGGCGCCCGGGCCGCCCGAAGCTGTCGGGCTGGTTCGGCGAGATGAGCAGGCGCCCGTCCTTCGCGGCGACCGCGCCGCCCGCCGCATAGACTTCGGCATAGACCTCGTCTTCATCGCCGCGGTGTTTCTCTTCGCCGGCTTCATCAAGGGCGCGATCGGCGTCGGCCTGCCGACCGTGGTCATGGGACTCCTCAGCATCGTCATGCCGCCGGCGCAGGCGGCGGGGCTGATGGTGATGCCGGCGCTGGGCACCAACATCTGGCAAATGGCCGCGGGTCCGTCGCTGCTCGCGCTACTCAGGCGCTTCGCGTGGCTGATCGTCGCCGTTTTCATCGGCACCTTCGCCACCATCGGCTTCCTGACGA
>DASQAW010000634.1:0-8721 GCA_035635495.1 Burkholderiales bacterium | reverse complement strand
GAGCGCGACGGCATCACGCTGCAGCTCCGGCTTCCCGCCGGCGGCACGAGCGAGCTGTATCGAGGAAGCCTGTCGCCGCTCCTCGGCTGGGTCTCGCGCGGCTTCGACCGCCGCCAGCCGACCGGCACCATCGCCTGGCGCACGAAGCTCAGCGTGCCGACCCTTCTGCGCACGACGATCCAGATCGAGAAGTCCTAAATCAGAGCCCTAAATCAGGGACAGACCACGTTTATTTCTCATTCAAGCCGCCGGCAAGGGTAAATCGACCTGACGGTCGTCGTGCTGGCGCCGGATCGGCCGTCCGGCCTTGCCGCACTCGACTCGTCTGCCCAGTCGGGCAGCGATGTCGCGCTTGAAGTTATTGTCACCGAGCGCGAAGTTTCCGTTGGTCGCCTTGCGGATTTCGTCCGTGCGCCAGTAGCGGGGATCGGTGCAGAACAGATCTTCATACGCACTACGGCGAATGGGGCCGGTGACGCCTAGCCGCAGATACTCCTCATGCGGCGTGAGGAGAGGATCGGCGAGCCCTTCGGCGTTGCCGCGATAGCTCGACCACTCGTATTCGCGTGGACGCGGACACATTCCGGCACGCACCGGATTCGATTCGACGTAGCGGTAACAGGCGAGCAGGTACTCCTCGGACTGCACCAGGCAGGAGCGGAAGCGCCCTTCCCAGAGGCTGCCGCTGCGTCGGTAGGTGCGGTTGACGTACTGCGTATGCAGCTGCGCCACTCGCTGCATCAGCCTCGCGCAACCCCCATCGGTCGAAGAGGTGAGCAGCAGGTGAACGTGGTTGGTCATCAGGCAGTAGGCGTGCAGTCCGCATCCGCTGGGACCGAGCAGCCGTCGCAGATGGAATAGATAAAAGCTGCGGTCTTGCTCTTCGTGGAAGCATGCCTGCCGGTTGTTGCCTCGATGGACTACGTGAACGGGCACCCCCGGAAGCATGATGCGCGCGCGCCTCGGCATGCGGTGCTCAACGCGCCGAATGGCGGCGTCGTTGACGCATGAGAGAAAAACGTGGTCTGTCCCTGATTTAGGTCAGGCGAGCTCGTCGATCAGCAGGATCACGCCCTCGCGCTTCTTGGCTGCCGACAGGAGCGGCGTGCAGGTGACCTGGCAGCGGATCTTCTTGCCGCGCCGGTTGACCGCGTCGAGCGCGACCTCGTGGTGATCCCGCTCGCCGGTGAGGCAGGGCCGGATCGCGGTGCGCAGCTCGCCGGCCGGCAGGCCGATATCGAGGTTCAGGAGCGAGCGCCCCTGCACCTCGTCGGCGCGCAGGCCCCACAGGTCCGCGGCGCGCGGGTTCCACATCAGCACGTTCAGGTCCTGGTTCACCACGATCGCCGCCGAGCGCAGGCCGGTCAGCACCGACTCGAGGAAGGCGTTCAGCTGGTTCGACTCCTCGGTGCGCTGGCGCAGCTGATCGTTGACCGTCTGCAGCTCCTCGTTGGTGGACTGCAGCTCCTCGTTCATGGTCTCCAGCTCTTCGTTCGTGCTCTGCAATTCCTCGTTGGTCGTCTCCAGCTCCTCGTTGGAGGACTGCAGCTCCTCGTTGGTGGTCTCGAGCTCCTCGTTCGAGGACTGCAGCTCCTCGGTGGTGGTCTGGACCTCCTCGCGCGAGCGCTGCAGCTCCTGCGCGAGGTGCGCGTGGCGCGTCACGTCGAGGAACGTGATGCCGACGCCGAGCGCGTTGCGCGCCTCGTCGAGCAGCGGCGCCACCGTGATGTCGAGCAGCTGGCTGTCGGCGTCGGCGAAGCGCCGCTCGACCGATGTGCGGGTGATCGGCCGGCGCTCGGCGTAGGCCTGCTCGATGAGCGCGCGCAGCTCGAGCGGCCGGTACGAGATCTCGAGGTCCTGCAGCGCGCGCCCGATGTCCTTCGGGTTGATGCTGAAGAGCAGGCGCGCGCGCGCGTTGGCTGCGGAAAGATTGCCCTGCGCATCGATCACGATCTTCGCCACCGGACTCTCGTCCAGCGCGAGGTCGCGCAGGCGGCCGTTGCGGATCACGGCATGCTCGTTCGGCTCCAGCGCGGCGAGCGCCGGCGCGCGCTGGCGCTGTCCCGGGAGCGGCAGCTTCTCGAATACGCGGCAGCGCAGCTCGACCGGCGCGAACAGGGCCGCGTGCGAGAGCAGCATCTCCGCACGGCCGAGGAACAGAAACCCGGTGCCGCCGTCGCCATTGCTGTTGAGCGCGAAGTGGAAGCGCTGCAGGATATTAGCCTGCGTCTCGGCGTTGAAGTACATCAGCGTGTTGCGGCAGACGAGCAGGTCGAGGCGCGAGATCGGCGCGTCCTGCAGCAGGTCGTGGCGGCCGAAGATCACCGAGCGGCGCAGATCCGTGCGGAACACGTAGCGCCCGCTGCCGGCCTCGAAGTAGCGATCGCGCAGCGCGCCCTCGATGCTTTCCATCTCCTTCGGCGTGTAGCTCGCGAGGCGCGCCTGGCCGAGCGCCTCCTCGTCGACGTCCGTGGCGTAGATCTTCACGCGCTCGCGGAACGCTTCGATGTCCATCGCCTCCGCGAAGGCGATGGCGAGCGAGTAGGCTTCCTGCCCGGAGGCGCAGCCCGCCGACCAGATGCGCAGGCTGTCGTGGCTGTGCTTCGCCGCCAGCATGCGCGGCACCACTTCCTTGCGCAGGTAGTCCCAGGCGGCCTCGTCGCGGAAGAACGAGGTGACGTTGATCAGGATGGTGTTGAAGAGGTGGGCGAATTCCTCCGGATGCACCTCGAGGTAGTCGCGGTAGTCGTCGTAGCCCTTGACCGCGAGCATCTGCATGCGCCGCTCGACGCGCCGCACCAGGCTAGGGCGCTTGTAGCCGGTGAAATCGAAGCCGCGTTGCTGCTGCAGGAACTGCAGCAGGGCTTCGAACTTTGCGTCCGCGGCTTCAGTCATTGCCCGGCGAGCACAGGCGCTGCAGCGCCGGCGCGATCTCGTCCACCGCGAGCACGAAATCGGCGGCCCCGGTGGCGAGCGCCGCCTCCGGCATGCCGGCGAATTCGGCATTCCTCGGCTCCTGCACGATCACCGTGCCGCCCATCTTCTTGATCGCCCTCACGCCCATGGCGCCGTCCTGCCCACTGCCCGAAAGTACCACGGCGATGGCGCGCTCCCGGTAGGCGGCGGCGGTCGATTCGAACATGAGGTCGGCCGACGGGCGCACGAAATGCACCAGCTCGGTCTGCGCCAGCGAGAGCCGGCCGCCGGCATTGACCAGCAGGTGATGATTGGGCGGCGCGACGAACGCGCAGCCCGCGCGCAGCGCGTCGCCTTCGTTCGCCTGCTTCACGGTGAGGGCGGTGCGCTTGGCGAGGATCTCGGCCATCAGGCTGCGGTGGCGCGGGTCGAGGTGCTGCACGACCACGAGCGCCGCGGCGAAGTCGGCCGGCAGCTCGCCCAGCACGCGCGTCAGCGCGTTCAGGCCCCCAGCCGACGCGGCGAGCGCGACCACTTCGAAGCCCGCTAGGCTAGCGGCCGCAGCAGCCAGCAAACGCCCCCGATGCCGCTCTTCTTGAGCGGAATGGCGCGCACCGAAAACTCGACCTCGATCGCGTCACCTTCCGCGGTCTGCAGCCGCGCGCGCCAGCCGGGCGGCGGCGTGCCCGCCGCGCCGAACATCAGCTCGACCGAGCGGGCGAGGAAGCCGACGCGGTCCTCCGCGGCGACGAAGGCGCTGAGCGGCTGGCCGACGAGCTCGCGGTGGGGTGCTTTCAGCAGCTCGAGCGCCGCCTGGTTCGCCTCGCGGATGCTGCCGCCGACGTCGGTGATGAGGTAGGCGTCCGGCGCGTACTCGAAGAACTGCGCATAGCGCTCGTTCTCGCGCAGGAGCAGCGCCGCCTGGCCTTGCAGCTCCTCCCACATGACGTCGAGCTCCTCGAGCGCCATCTCCATCTCGCGCTGCGCGTCGGGATCGCCTGCCGCCGCCTCCAGGCGCTTGAGCATCAGCTCGCGCACTGCGGTGACGGTGGTGAGGAGCCACTCGGGCGCCCGGCCGGGCACCGCGCTCACTGCGTCGGCTCCAGGCGCCAGCAGATCCCGCCGTCCGGGCGCTCGATGACGCGCGCCGTCAGGCGCACCTCGATGCGCTCGCCGCGCGAGGCGAGCACCGTGCGCCAACCCGGCTCGGCGGCAGGAGCGCGGCGGGCGATGGCCGCGAGGCGGCCGCGGAACTCGAGGCGCCGGTCGAGCGCGACGAAAACGGCGAGCGGCTTGCCGAGCAGATGGCCTCTGCGGCACTGGAGCACGTCGACGGCCGCGCCGTTCGCCTCCACGATGCGGCCGTCGGACGCCGTCACCACGTAGGCTTCGGCGGCCTGCTCGAAAAACTCGAGATACTGCTGGCGCTCGGCGGCAAGCTGCTCGACGCGGGCCTTGAGGCCCAGCCAGGCGATCCTCAACTCCTCGAGCTCTTGCGCCATCGACTTCCCCCTGCGGGCACCATACGCCGCTCGGTCGGTGAAAACTACCTTCGCGATTTGCATTGACGCCGCGGCGCGCCGGGCCCATCCTGTCCTGGCGCCACCCGCAGGACTACATGGACTCGTCGATAAAAATCCCAGAGGTCTCGCACATGCACGTCACCGGGCAAGCCGTGCTGCGCCGATCGCTGCGCAGCGTGGGCGCGTCACGAGTGACGATGGCGCGAAGCCGCAGCTCGATCGCCAGCTCCGAGCGCGCGCTCGCCGGCTCGGCACCAAAACAATCACGCTGAAGGCTTGACCGCGCGCCCCGGGATGCGCGCCTGGCGCCGGGCGCGCGCCACCGTCATCGCGCGCGACTGCTGGATCGCGTCCCGCGCCAGCTGCGAGATCAGGTTGCCGTGCACCACGCGCTCGCCGCACGACGTGCAGGCAAGCTCGCTCGTCATCCGCAGCGATGTTTCCGCCGCCGGCACGAATTCAGCGCCGTCGCAGCGCGCGCAGCGCGCCAGCAGCTCACCCATCGGGAAGCTCAGCTTTCCATCGCCCGGTACCTCGGCTTCGCTGGCCGCGGCACCGTCGTTCCTCTCGTGCTGCGAGAGCAGCTCCACGATGCGCAGGAACGCCCGCAGCGGCATTTGCGCGCGTCCCGACATCCAGCGCAGCAGCGTGTTCTCCGGCACGTGCAGCACGCCGGCGAGCGCCTGCGTGCTGCCTTCGACCTCGGCGGCGCGCGCGAGGGTGCGGGTATAGATGGTGTCGGCCACGGTGTTCCACGGTGCGCCTCCGGCGAGAGGCTGTCAATCGATCGGTTACCTCCATGGCAGACGGCCTGAAGCACCGGGGACCGCCGACAGAACCAGGTTTTGCTACGCGAGAGAGCGCCCGGCGCCGGCCGCGGGAGCTATTGACTCGATGAGCTGAGCGCGGCGTCGCTGCGAAGAGCGCCGCTCGAGCGGAAAAAGTCGGGGTTTCCCGTCACCCCGGGCGGACTACACGCGCGGGCCGTGCTGCGGCACGGCGCACAACGAAGTTCGCGCATCCTTCTTCGCTATGAAAATCTGCGTGTTGGGCCTCGGATACGTCGGTGCCGTGTCCGCGGGCCTGCTGTCGAAGGAGGGGCACGAAGTCATCGGCGTCGACCCGGAGCGCACCAAGGTCGACCTCATCAACGAAGGCCGCTCGCCGATCATCGAGAAGGACCTCGACGAGATCATCGCCGAGCAGGTCAAGGCGGGGCGGCTGCATGCCGCGACCAACCTCGAGGACGCGGTGCGCCACACCGATCTCTCGTTCGTCTGCGTCGGCACGCCGAGCCTGGCGAACGGCGGCATCGACCTCAAGTACGTGAAGCGCGTGTGCGAGCAGATCGGGCGCACGCTCGCCGGGCATCCCGGCGCTCCGGTCATCGTCTTTCGCAGCACGATGCTGCCGGGGACCATGCGCGGCGTCGTCATCCCGCTGCTCGAGAAGTACTCCGGCAAGCGCGCCGGCGAGGAGTTCGGCGTTTGCATCAACCCCGAGTTCCTGCGCGAAGGCACCGCGGTGCACGACTACTACCACCCGCCGAAGACCGTCATCGGCGAGGTGAACAGGGCGAGCGGCGACCTGCTGGCCGCGCTCTACACCAGGACGCCGGGCCCGATGATCCGCACCGACATCGAGACCGCGGAGATGGTGAAGTACGCCGACAACTCCTGGCACGCGCTGAAGGTCGGCTTCGCCAACGAGGTGGGCAGCCTGTGCAAGGCGCTCGAGGTCGACGCGCACAAGGTCATGGAGATCTTCTGCCAGGACCAGAAGCTGAACCTCTCGCCCTACTACCTCAAGCCCGGCTTCGCCTTCGGCGGCTCGTGCCTGCCCAAGGATCTCCGCGCGCTCCTCTACAAGGCGAAAACCCTGGACGTCTCGCTGCCCATTCTGGCTTCGGTCCTGCCGTCGAACCAGCTGCAGATCGAGCGCGGCGTGCAGGCCGTGGTGGAGAAGGGCAACAAGAAGGTCGGCATCCTCGGCTTCTCGTTCAAGGCCGGCACCGACGACCTGCGCGAGAGCCCGATGGTCGAGCTGACCGAGCGCCTGATCGGCAAGGGCTACGACCTGCGCGTCTACGACCGCAACGTGAGCCTCGCCTGCCTGCACGGCGCCAACCGCGACTACATCCTGAACAAGATTCCGCACATCTCGCGGCTGATGGTGCCGACCATCGACGAGGTGCTGGCGCACGCGCAGACCATCGTCATCGGCAACGGCGCGGCGGAATTCGCCGAGGTGCCCAAGCGGATCGTCGATGGCCAGACCATCATCGACTTCGTGCGCGTGTCCGACTCGCGCACCATCGCCGGGATCTACGAGGGCATATGCTGGTAAGTTCCTCGCCCGCCGCAGTCCGCTTCAGCGCCGACCGCCACGCGCGGCGCGAGCGCGACGCCGAGCGCGAGCTGCGGCAGCTCAAGCACGCGCTCGACCTGCACGGCGTCTTCCTCGAGATCGGCGCGGGCGACTGCGCCCTGGCGCGCCGCGCGTGCGGCTACGTCGACCGCGCTTACGCCGTCGACGTCTCCGAAGACATCATGGGCCGCCTCGGCGGCCCGCCGAACCTCGTGCGCGTGGTGCACGACGGCGTGCGCATTCCGCTGCCCGAGGCCGCGGTCGACGTGGCCTTCAGCCGCCAGCTCGTCATCTCGCAGCTCCCCGGCGTCTGCCACGCGCTGAAGGACGGCGGCGTCTTCTTCACCACCTCGAAGGGGCCGGCGGCCGAGCTGCGCGCTGCATTCCTGGACGCGGGCTTCTCGGCGCTGCGCTTCTACGCGAACGGCATCCGCGTGCCGTATCTCCTGGCACGGCTGCTCGACGATCCCTTCCGCCTCGCCGCGATCAAGTGATGCGCACCTTCTACGTCAGGCCGGAGTGCGGCACGGGCTACGGCAACGGCGACGGCACGAGCTACGACAACGCCTGGAACGGCTTCAGGGCCGTGAACTGGGACGCGCTCGCCGGTGCGCCGGCGACGCTATGGGTCTGCGGCGGCCCCGGCGGCCCGGCGGGCTTCGTCACGCTGCATGTCGAATGGAGCTACCTGAAAGCGAATGACGGCGAAGCGCGTCCTCATCCTCGTCGAGAATCTCCCATCGCCGTTTGACCGGCGGGTCTGGCAGGAGGCGGGGGCGCTGCGCGACGCCGGCTACACCGTCTCGATCGTCTGCCCGACCGGCCGCGGCTATGAGGCAAGCTTCGAGGCGATCGACGGCATCGACATCTGGCGCTACGACCTGCCGACCGAAGGCGCGGGCGCGCTCGGCTACCTCGTCGAGTACAGCGCCGCGCTCTTCTGGACCTTCCTGCTTTCGCTGCGGGTGCTGTTCGGCCGCGGCTTCGATGTCGTCCACGCCTGCAACCCGCCCGACCTCTTCTTCCTGATCGGCGGCTTCTACAAGCTCTGCGGCAAGAAGTTTCTCTTCGACCACCACGACGCCAATCCCGAGCTCTATGTCGCCAAGTTCGGGCGCAAGGATTTCTTCTACCGCCTGATGCTCGCGCTCGAGCGCTGGACGTTTCGCACCGCGGACATAGCCATCGCCACCAACCACTCCTATCGCCGCATCGCCATCGAGCGCGGCGGCATCGCGCCCGAGCGGGTCTTCGTCGTGCGCAGCGGGCCCAGCCTGGATCGCTTGAAGATCGGTCCCGGCGACGAGCGGCTGAAGAAAGGGCGCAAATACCTGGTCGGGTATGTCGGCGTCATGGGCCGCCAGGAAGGCATCGACCACCTGCTGCACGCGGTCTCGTACATCGTGCACGGCCTCGGCCGCCAGGACATCCACTTCGGCCTGGTGGGCGGCGGCACCTCGCTGGAAGAGATGAAGGCCATGGCCGCGGAGCTGCGCGTGGCCGACTACGTCACCTTCACCGGCCGGGTGCCGGATGCCGAAATGCTCGCGCTGCTGAACACCGCCGACGTCTGCGTGAACCCGGACGGCGCCACCGAGATGAACGACATCTCGACGATGAACAAGATCATGGAATACATGGCGCTCGGCAAGCCGATCGTGCAGTTCGATCTCGCCGAGGGCCGCTACTCGGCGCAGGCCGCGTCGCTCTACGCGGAGCGCAACGATCCGCTGGACCTCGGAGCGAAGATCGTCGAGCTGCTCGACGACCCCGAGCGGCGGAAGAGCATGGGCGAGTTCGGCCGCCGGCGGGTGATGGAAGAGCTCGAGTGGCGCCACGAGGCGCCGAAGCTCCTCGCCGCCTACGACGCGCTCTGGGCGCGCACCGCGCCGCGCGCCCGGCCCGCCGTCTAGCC
>DASQAW010000633.1:0-4095 GCA_035635495.1 Burkholderiales bacterium | reverse complement strand
AGGTCCGCCGCCATGCCGGCGCAGTCGCCGACGTTGTCGCCGACGTTGTCGGCGATCACCGCGGGGTTGCGCGGATCGTCCTCGGGGATGCCCGCCTCGACCTTGCCGACGAGGTCCGCGCCGACGTCGGCGCCCTTGGTGAAGATGCCGCCGCCGAGCCGCGCGAAGATGGAGATGAGCGAGCCGCCGAAGGCCAGGCCCACCAGCGGGTGGATGATGTGCGAGAGGTTCGATTTGTCGATGGCGTTGGCGTAGAGCAGCCCGAAATAGCCCGCCACGCCCAGGAGTCCGAGGCCGACGACCAGCAGTCCGGTGACCGCGCCGCCGTTGAACGCGACCTGCAGCGCCTCGTTCAGCCCGGTGCGCGCGGCCTCGGCGGTGCGCACGTTCGCGCGCACCGAGATGTTCATGCCGATGATGCCGCAGGCGCCGGAGAGCACTGCACCGATCAGGAAGCCAAAGGCGGTCGGCCAGCCGAGCTGCGGCACGAAGCCGATGACGAGAAACAGCACCACCCCGACGATCGCGATCGTCGTGTACTGGCGCTTGAGATACGCCACCGCGCCTTCGCGCACGGCCGCCGAGATCTCGCGCATGCGCTCGTTGCCCGCGGGCAGCCGCAGGATGCGCCTCGCCTGCCAGACGCCGTAAATGATGGCGAGGATCGCGCAACCGAGCGCGAAGGTTAGGCCTGCTGTCATGTTGTCCCCCCGGAAAGGGGTCGAATTTTATCAGCGAAGCGCGGCGAAGGCGCGCTGCTTGATCTCCTCGACCGTGCCGAGGCCGGAGATCTTGCGGTACTTCGGCGCCTGCGCATCGCCCGACGACGCCCAGCGCCCGTAGTAGCCGATGAGCGGGCTCGTCTGCTTGCGGTACACCTCGAGACGATGGCGTACGGTCTCTTCGCGGTCGTCGTCGCGCTGGATCAGCGGCTCGCCGGTCTGGTCGTCCTTGCCCTCGACCTTCGGCGGATTGAACTTCACGTGGTAGGTGCGCCCGGAGGCCGGATGCACCCACCGCCCGCTCATGCGCTCGATGATCTCGTCGTCAGGGACGTCGAGCTCGAGCACGTAGTCGATCGGCACGGCCGCCTTCCTCAGCGCCTCGGCCTGCGGAATGGTGCGCGGAAAGCCGTCGAAGAGATACCCGTGCTTGCAATCGGGCTCTTTCAGCCGCTCGGCGACCACGCCGATGATCAGGTCGTCGGAGACCAGCTGGCCCGCGTCCATCACCTTCTTGGCCGCCTGGCCGAGCGGCGTGCCCGCCTTGACGGCGGCGCGCAGCATGTCGCCGGTCGCGATCTGCGGGATCGCATAGCGCTCGCGGATGAAATTGGCCTGGGTCCCCTTCCCCGCCCCCGGTGGGCCCAATAGGATTAGCTTCATAGGTGACGGATCAACTTGGTCGCAGCATTCTAAGCACAGCCTGCAGGTCCTGCGGCGTGTCCACGCCGGGCGGGATGTCGGTTTCGCTCACCACCACCGCGATGCGATGCCCGTGCCAGAGCGCGCGCAGCTGCTCGAGCGCCTCGGCCCGCTCGATCGGCGCCGGCGGCAGCGCCGCGTACTCCTTCAGGAAGCGCACGCGGTAGGCGTAGATGCCGGCGTGGCGATAGCTCGGCGCACCGGATTCCCTGGGGAAAGGAATCTCGGCCCGGGAAAAGTACAGCGCGTACCCCTGCGCGTCGAGCACCACCTTGACGACATTCGGATTCGCCGCGGTGGCGCCATCGTGGATCGCATGGCACGCGGTCGCCATGGCTGCCGCGCGGCGCCGCTCGAGGAGCTGCGCGACATCGCGGATCAATGCCGGCGCGATGAGCGGCTCGTCGCCCTGCACGTTGACGACGATGTGCTCGTCGGCGAGGCCGAGCTGTTCGGCTGCCTCGGCCAGGCGATCGGTCCCCGAAGCATGGTCCGGGCGCGTCATCACGACCGTGAAGCCGTGCTTGCGCACGGCGGCGGCGACGCGCTCGTCGTCGGTCGCGACGTGGACCGCGACCGCGCCGCTCTCTCTTGCGCGCTCGCAGACGCGCACCACCATCGGCTTGCCCGCGAGATCGGCGAGCGGCTTGCCCGGGAAGCGCGTCGAGGCGTAGCGCGCCGGGATGATGACGCTAAAGCTCACACCACGTCTTCAGCTTACTTCCTCTTCGGGCGGGAGCTTGCGCGCCTCCTCCTCCAGCATCACGGGGATGTCGTCCTTCACCGGATAGGCGAGGCGATCGGCGCGGCAGACGAGCTCGCCCGCATCCTTTCGGTAGACGAGCTTGCCCTTGCACAGAGGGCACACCAGGATTTCAAGCAGCTTTGGATCGACGGAACCCATCGAGCCTCTTCGAGAGCCAATCGCCGAATGCCGCGTCGAGCTCCGCCGTCACCGGCAGCACCCACCAGTTCGCTCGCGCGGCCTTGCGCAATTTTACCGCGTCCTTCTCGGTCATCAGCACCGGCGCCTCGTCGCCGAAGTCGAGGTCCTTCGGCGTGAAGCGATGGTGGTCGGGGAAGGGATGCGGCACGAGCTTCACGCCCAGGCGCCCCAAGTGCAGGAAAAAGCGGTTGGGCTCGCCGATGCCGGCCACCGCGTGCACCTTCTGGCCGGCGAACGTGCTCGCCGGACGCCGGTCGGCGGCGTCGGTCATGCGATGGAGGTCCGCGCCCTTCAACTGCATGGTGTAGCCCTTCACCGTGCCGCCGTGCGACACGACGGCATCGACGAAGTACAGCCACCACTTCGGCTCGCGCAGCGGACCCGCCGGCAGCAGGAAGCCGTTGCCGAAGCCGCGCGCATCGACCACCGCGATTTCGAGGTCGCGCCGCAGCCGGTAGTGCTGCAGTCCGTCGTCGAGCAGCAGCACGTCGACGTCGGGATGCGCGTCGCGCAGGGCCTTGATCACCGCCAGGCGGTCGGCGCCGACCCACACCGGGCAGCCGCTCCGGCGCGAGAGCACGATCGGCTCGTCGCCCACGGCGGCCGCGTCATCGGCGATGGTCGCCGCGCGGGGCAGCGGGATCTTCGCGCCGTAGCCGCGCGACACGATCGCGGGCGACCAGCCCTTCTTCCTCAGATACTCGGCGATCCAGATGACGAGCGGCGTCTTGCCCGTGCCGCCCGCCGTGAGATTGCCGACGACGACGACCGGGATGCCGGGATGGGCGCTGGGCAGCAGCCGCAGCTTGTACAGGATCCGCCGCAGCGCCACCGCCACGCCGAACACCAGGCTGAGGGGCCACAGCAGCCAGGCAAGCAGGCCGCGGTGGTACCAGTAGCGCACTACCTGGACGACTGCGTCGTGAACGTGATCTGCGAAAGGCCGGCGAGCCGCGCCGCTTCCATCACGCGGACCACCGCCTGGTGCGTCGCCGTGGCGTCGGCGCTGATCACCACCACCGGCTCCTTGGCGGCGCCGGCGGCACGCTTCAACTCGTCGGCGAGCTCGCCGACGGTGCGGAACGCCACCGGCCGGCGGTTGATCACGTACTGCCCCTGCGCGTTCACCAGCACCGCGATCTCGTTCGTGCGCTCGGCCTGCTTCTCGCTGTCCGCCGCAGGCAGGTTGATCTGCAGCTCGGTGTACTTGTTGTACGTCGTGGTGATCATGAGGAAGATGAGGATCACCATCATCACGTCGATGAGCGGCACGAGGTTGATCTCGAGCGGCTCCTTCTCCTGCCCGCGCTGGAAGTTCATTACGCCCTGAGCGGCGGATAGTCCATCCGCTCGCCGTGCAGGATGTCGACCAGCTTGGAGGCGAGGAGCTCCATCTCGACGACGAAGGTGTCCACCTTGTTCTTGTAGTGCCGGTAAAAGATCAGCGACGGAATCGCGATGGCGATGCCGAAGGCCGTGTTGTAGAGCGCGATCGAGATGCCGTGCGCGAGCTGCTGCGGATTGGAGCCGGTCGGCGACTGCGAGCCGAAGATCTCGATCATGCCGATCACCGTGCCGAACAGGCCGAGCAGCGGCGCCGCGGTGGCGATGGTGCCGAGCGTGGTCAGGAAGCGCTCGAGCTCATGGGCGACCGCGCGGCCGGCCTCCTCGATCGCCTCCTTCATCACGTAGCGCGAGCTCTTGTGGTTGCGCAGCCCCGCCGCC
>DASQAW010000632.1:0-2619 GCA_035635495.1 Burkholderiales bacterium | reverse complement strand
TCGTGTGGTCGGCGAGGACCGAGCGCCTGCGCCACCACAACGTCGAAGCGGTGTGCATGCTCTGAGCGGTCAATTGGGGAATGGGCTCGTCGCGGGGCCGGGCGCCGGCGCGCCCTGCGCCGGCAGAGGGCCGCAGGGCTTGCCGGTCCTGCCCTGCGTGCTGACCACGGGCACGTTGCCGCGCGCCACCGCGGCCTCGAGATTTCCCGGGTGGTAGTCACACTCGGCCAGCTTCATCCGGTCGAGCGCGGACTGGTGAATGGCCTCGCCGTGCGCAAGATTGTCACCGATCGGCCGCAGGTACTTGCGCATCAGCTTGTACATGGTCGACATGGAGTCGTGGACCTTGGAGTTGAAGCACGCCGTATAGTGAGCGAGGTAGCCCTTGTCGAACTCCATGCCGAGGTGCCCCGCCTTCTCGATCATCCAGTGCAGCGCCTCGTTGGCGACGCCGTCCGGATCCGAGCTGCCCCCGACGTTGCAGTGGTAGCCAGGGAACCAGGCCTGCTGCAGCGTGCCGGGCCAGCCGTCCGGCCGCTTGAAGAGCGTCGGCGCGAACGGGCCCCGCTGTTCGTCGATGGCGAGCGCGTGGAACGCGTTCGCGATGTGCTCGTTGAGCCCGGTGTCGTGGTACTTGTACTTGTTGGGATTGAAGATCTGCCCGAGAGCGCCGGGCGGGCCCAGGGAGCCGACGGTGTCCCACACGCCGACGAATCGGATCGCGGGGCAGGGCCGCACCTGCTTGATGTGGCGGAATGCGTGCTGCCATTCCGGCGCCCCCTTCGGCGTGCTCGACTCATAGAGCTTGTAGAGGTCCGGCGTGAAGAACTCGTCCTGCTTCTCCAGCAGGCCGACGGCGTGCATGAAGCCGCAGAGCGTGCGCACGGTGAAGGCGCCGCGCGAGAAGCCGAACAGGTAGATCTCGTCGCCCGGGCGGTAGTTGAAAACAATGAAGCGGTAGAGCGAGCGGACGTTGCGCTCCATGCCGTTGCCGAACGCGCCGTCGGTGACCTTGTCGAGGCCGGCGCTCTCGCCGCCGATGCCCACCAGGTAGTAGACGACCTGCTCGGTGCCGTCGGCCGCTCGCGGCTGCACAGCGCGTGCCGACTTGAGGACGTTGGTCGGGCGGCGCCGGCCGGTCTTCTCGTCGACCTGCTCCGGCTCGTTCCATGTGCCGTCCGCGCAGAGAATGATCCGCTTCATGGGTGGAGCCTCCCCTCAGAAGTTTCCCGCAGCGATCATCACTCCGATTGGGGGGCGCTGCTTATCCCGTCGTCCTCAGCCGCGACTCCGGTCGTACCCGGCCTTCCGGCCGGTAGCCGGCGTCCGGCCCGGCAGCTACCTTCGCTTCATCATGACTACCGACCTTCTGGAGCAGTTCTCCGGCGCGCTCGCCGCGCGCGCCGAAGCAGTGCGCGGCGCCATCGCCGCGATCCGCATCTCCGATTCACGGCATCTCAGCGCGACGCTCTGGCAGCCCGACGTCGCGGTCGCTTCCGAGCAGTCGCTGCCGCGCGGCGATGAGTTCGAGCTCGTCGTCGCCGGCGGGTCCACCGTCAAGGCGAAGCTCGCCGGGCGCGATCCGGGGACCAACATCGCGGCGCTTCGCCTCGACCGAGCGCTGGACGTACCAGCTTTGGTGAGTGGTGAAGCAAAGGCAGGAGCGCTGGCGCTCGCGTATGGCGCCGACGGCGCGGGCGGCGTGCGAGCGCGCATGGGCGTCGTCAACACCGCGGGCCCTGAATGGGCGAGCAGCGCCGGCGGGCGCATCGACCGGTACATCGTGCTCGACCTTTCGCTCGCGCGCGCCGAGGAAGGCGGGCCGGTGCTCGACGCGGCGGGCGCGCGCCTCGGCATCAGCACCTTCGGGCCGCGCGGCAGGGTGCTGGTGATTCCGTCGGCCACCATCGAGCGCGTGCTGCCGGAGCTGGTGAAGGCGGGACGCATCGCGCGCGGCTGGCTCGGCGTCGGGCTGCAGCCGGTCGCGGTACCCGACGCGCTGCAGGAGCAGGCCGGACAGTCGAGCGGCGCGATGGTGATGTCGCTCGCCGCGGGCGGACCGGCGGCGAAGGCCGGCATCGTCGCCGGCGACATCGTGCTCACCGTGAACGGCAAGCCCGCGCGCAGCCTGCGGCGCCTCGCGGGCGAGCTCGCCGCCGTCGGCATCGGCCGTGCCACCGAGCTGCGGCTGATCCGCGGCGGTATGGTGATGTCCCTCCAGGCGACGATCGAAGCGCGGCCGGCATGAGCCACGCGGTGCTCAGGGCGGTCAAGGCGTCGGGGCGGTTGCGCATCTCGATCCATGCCGACGATCCGGAGGTCGCGGCCGAGCTGCGCAGGGTGCTCGAGGAGGCGGGGCATGAGGTCGTCGACGCAGCCGGCTTCGCGCCGGCGCCGGACGAGCCGCGCGCGCTCCTCACGCCGCGCGAGATCGAGGTGCTGGGCGCGATCGGCGAGGGGCTTACCAACAAGGCGATCGCGCGGCGACTGGACATCTCGCTGCACACCGTCAAGTTCCACGTCGAGTCGCTCTTCCGCAAGCTCGGCGCGCGCACGCGCACCGAGGCGCTGGCGAGGGCCGCCGAGCGCCGCGTCGAGCTCTAAGCGGGCCGTTCGTTC
>DASQAW010000631.1:0-9935 GCA_035635495.1 Burkholderiales bacterium | reverse complement strand
TTGAGCAGCGCCTCCGCCCGCACGGTTTCCCCGGGCGCGAGCAGGCGGCTGAAGGCGCTCGGCACCATCAGCGAAAAGGCGGCGATCAGCATCATCGAGCCGTAGAGCCGGGCCGCGGCGGCGTTGTAGGTCTGCGTGTGGAAGCGCACACCGCCGGCGATGAACGCGATGCCGAGCGCGAGCAGCAGGTTGGCGAGGATGCCGCCCACCAGCGAGGCGCGCACCATGTCCAGCAGCCCGGCGCGCAGCGCGACCACCGCGACGATCAGCTCGGGCGCATTGCCGAAGCTCGCGTTGAGCAGCCCGCCGCTCGTGTCGCCGGTGTAGGTGGCGATCTGCTCGGTCGAGCGCACGATCAGCGCCGCCACGGGCACGATAGCGAGCGCCGCGGCGAAGAACACCCAGGGCTCGGACGCGCCGAAATGCTCGAGCGCCAGCGCGACCGGAATGAAGATCAGGAGCCAGTTCAAGGCCGAGCCTCGAAGCTGCCGCCGAGGGCGAGGTGCAGGTTGACGCGCTGCACGAGGCGCTCGGCGCGCACGCGCAGCAGCGCGGTGCGCGCGGCGGAGAGCGCGAGGCTCTGCTGCTGCACGGCGCGCAGGTCGCCGACGCCGACGCGATAGCGCACATTGGCGAATTCGAGCGCGCGGGTGTTCTCGGCGACCGCCTCCTGCAGGATCGCCTCGCGCTCCTCGAGCGCAAGGCCGGCGGAGAGCGCGCTCTCCACCTCCGAAAAGGCCCTCGACCCTACGCGCGCGTAGTCGGCCACCGCTTGCTTCTGCTCGGCGGTGCGGATCTCGATCTGCGACTGGAGCTGGCCGCCGAGGAATAGCGGGGCGGTAATCGCGGCGCCGGCGCTCACCACGGGGTTGGCGCGGTCCTTCAGCACGAAGAGCTCGCTCGAGATGCTGGTCAGCGCCGCGCTGAGCGAGATGCGCGGCAGGCGCGCCGCCTTCGCTTCCTCTACGGTGTAGAAGGCGGCGGCCACGCGCCGCTCGGCGGCGACGACGTCGGGCCGGCGCTCGAGCAGCTCGGCCGGGATGCCGACCGGCACCGGCCCGGGCATCGGCGCGAGCTGCGCCGACACTTCGAGCGCACCGGCGGGGTAGCGCCCAGCGAGCGATTCCAGCGCGCGCAGCGCCTGCCGGTACGAATACTCGAGGTTGCGCACGCTGTCGCGATAGGTGGCGAGGCTCGCGCGCGAGAGCGTCACGTCGCTCTGGTCGCCGCGGCCGACGCGCAGGCGCTCCTGCGCGAGATCCAGCTGGCGCGACGCCGCCCCCGCCATGTCCTCGGCGATGCCTTTCTGCAGGCGCGCCTCGGTGGCGAGGAACCAGCTCTTCGCGGCGAGCGCCGCGATCGACTGGCGCGCGTACTCGGCATCGAGCGCGGCGGAGCCGTATTGCGTCCTCGCGGTTTCGCGCCCCGCGCGCACGCGGCCCCAGAGATCGAGCTCCCAGTTGGCGAAGATGCCGGCGCCCTGCAGGCCGCTAGAGTCGCCGCTCAGCGCGCCGCCGCCGCGCGCGAGCGCCGTGACCTGCGGATAGAGCGTCGCGCCCGCCAGCTTCACGTACCCGGCCGCCTGCTCCACCCGCGCCGCGGCGACGCGCAGGTCGGGGTTGTGCACGAGCGCCTCGCGCACGAGCGCGTCGAGTTGCGGATCGTTGAACGACGTGAGCCAGCGGTCGCCGACCGCCCCCTCGGCAAGCGCCGGCTGCGCCCACGCCGGCGGCACCTTGAGGTTGGGCAGCGCCTGTGCCGAGAGCTCTTCGCGCGCCGGGGGCGCCTTCAGCGCGCAGCCCGCCAGGGCCAGCACGAGGACGGACTGGAATCGCATCAGTGCATCTTCAGGATCAGGTAATTCACGTACGAGCCGACGCGCACGATCACTTTCCTGATGATGTGGATCTCGTGCGCGTGGTCGGTGTAGATCGCGGCGTGGCCAACGGCGCCGGCAGCGAGGAACTGCTCGCGGTCGCGCTCGGCGATGTCGAACTTGACCGCGTAGCGCCCGGGAGGCTGGGTGGCGAAGCCCGACATCGGCACCACGCCGCTCGCCTGGAGCTGGCCCTGGCCCTGCGCCCAGACGATGGAGTCGACCTTCGCCTTGATGATCCGGCCCGGCAGCGTGTCGAGCGTGAACTCGGCTTCGTTGCCCGGCTCGACCTGGTGCAGCTCGTTCTGGTGGTAGAGCGCGACCACCTGGCCCTGCGCCTCGACGAGCGTCATCACCGGGTTGAGCGGAATCCCGGCGACGAACGCGCCCGGCCGCAGCTGCAGGTTGACGACATGGCACTCGCAGGGCGAGTGCGTCGTGGTCTGGTCGAGCTGCCATTTCGCGTTCTCGAGCTGGGCGCGGATCTGCGCGACCTGCGCGTACTCTCCGTCCACGCGCGCGCCGAGCTTCTGCTGGATCTGCCGCTCGGCGGCGCGCGCCTGCAGCCCGGTGCTGCGCGCCGCGTCGAGCGCGCCTTCCTGCTCCTGGGCGTCGGTCTGCGCGCGCTCGAGGTCGAAGCGGTTGCCGGCCCCGCTCTCGACGAGCTCGCGATACTGCTCGACGCGCTTGTTGGTCAATGAGAGCTTGGCCGAGATCTCGCGCACGCGCCCGGCCGCCTCGGCGATCTTCGCCGCCGCGCCCTTCGCCTGCTCCTCGAGGTCGCGCATCGCGCCCTGCGTGTTGACGACCTGCGCTTCCAGCGTGTTGACCTCAAGCTGGTAGGGCGTGGGATCGATGCGGAAGAGGACATCGCCCTTGTGCACCAGGCGGTTGCCCTCCTCGATCGGCACCTCGAGCACGCGCCCACGCACCTGCGAGACGATGGGGATGGTGTACTTGTAGACGCGCACGTCGGCCGACGAAGGCGCGACCACATTGAGCGTCAGGATCAGCACCGTCAGCGCGATGATCGGGATCATCGCGACCGTCACCTGCGACGTGGTGTTCCACGGCAGCCACTTCAGCTTGATGAAGATCAGCCAGACGAACGCCGAGTAGATGCCGAGAAGGAGGATTTCCACCTAGGCCGCCTTCTCCGGCCTGGCCGCCGGCGCCCGCGCCTCGGCGTCGGCCACCCGCAAGCGGGCGAGCTCATCCTTCAGCGCCCTCAGCCTGGGCGGGAGCGCGCCCCTCGCCTCCATCGCCTCGAGCTCCTCCCTGAGCCGGAACGCGTCTTCGCGCAGCAGCGTCCCGGCGCGCTGGCGCTCCGCGATCTCGTCGTAGTAGTCCTCATGCTTGTCGGTGCCGTAGGCGACGCGGTAGGCCACCGGCCGGGTGAATGTCCACAGCCAGGCGAGGGGCCAGAGCAGGCCGCCGAAGACGAGCGACAGCAGGCACAGCGTCTGGATCGCGTCGCGCTGCGGATGGTGGCGCTTGTGCGCCAGCTTCTCCGGCAGGATGTGCACCAGCCAGAAGACCACCACCGCGACGACCGGCACGACGACCAGCACGACGATCGCCATCACGTCGGCCACCTTGTCGAGCATCTCGCCCGAGAACAATGAGGCACGCGCGGGCGCCGCGGCGAGCGCGAGCGCGGCGCTCAATAGGAGACGCATGTCCCATCGTGCCGTGCCGCGCCGGGCGCCGAAATGGGACCAAGGTCCAATGTCCGCGGCCGCCCGCAGAGTCTAGATTGCACCGAAGCACACCGAAGAACGGAGTGGTCGATGGAATACGCCGGTAACAAGTCCCGCTGGGTGATTCTCATTGCAATGGCGCTGGCCGCAGGAGCGGCCCAGGCGCAGGCGCCGGCGCGCGTGATCGCGCCGGACTCGGGCGCCGAGAAAGGCGCCAAGGACGCGGACAAGGCGCGCGTCGAGATCTCGGGCAAGGTGCAGCTCGACATGATCTACGACCTGAACCGCGTGAACCCGCAGTGGAACTCGACCCTGCGGCCCTCGCAGATCCCGATCAACTGCACGCTCGCGCTGCAGGACGCGGGCTGCGGCAAGGACGGCGAGACGGTGTTCAGCGTGCGCCAGACTTCGATCGCGTTCAAGGGTTTCATCCCCACGCAGATGGGCGAGGTGAAGACGGAATTGAGCCTCGACCTGTTCAATGTGGGCGGCGCGAACACCGCGTTCCGCCTGCTCAACGCCTGGGCGCAAATGGGCAACTGGGCCTTCGGCCAGTACTACACGCTGTTCATGAACATCGACGTGTTCCCGAACACGATCGACTACTGGGGGCCGAACGGGATGACGTTCATTCGGAACCCGCAGCTCCGCTACACCATGCCGCTGGCAGGCAAATCGACGCTCGCCGTGTCGCTCGAGGCGCCCAACGCCGCGGTCGACACCGGCAAGGCGGCCATCGCCGATCCGTCGCTCAACATCGTCGGACGCACGCGCTATCCGGACGTCGTCGGCCGCTGGGCCACCGAGGGCGACTGGGGCCAGTTCCAGGCCGCCGCCATCCTGCGCTCGGTCGGCTTCGAGACCACCAACACGCCGCCCGACTTCAAGCCCGCGGGCTCGAAGACCGGCGGCGGCGTGAGCATCAACGGGTTCTATAACGTTGGCAAAGGCAAGGACCGCGTCACCGGCCAGCTGATCTACGGCAAGGGCATCGCCAGCTACATGAACGACGGCGGCGTGGACCTCGCGCCGAACGACAGCAACCAGGCCGAGACGGTGAAATCGGTCGGCGGCTTCCTCTACTTCGACCACTACTGGAGCGACAAGTGGTCGAGCTCCGCGGGCGCCAGCGCGCACCGGCAGACCAATACCGGTGGCCAGCTGTTCAACGCCTTCCACCAGGGCACCTACGCTTCGGTCAACCTGCTCAACTACCCCGCGAGGAACGTGCTGGTCGGCGGCGAGCTGCTCTACGGCAAGCACGAGCAGAAAAACGGCGACTCCGGCACCGACACCCGCTTGCAGTTCTCGGCGCAGTTCAAGTTCTGATGGATTTCCTGCACGCGTTTCCAGTCGCGATCATCGACGAGGACTTCGAGGCGAAGACCGCCGCCGGCCGCGGCATGCGCCAGCTCGCCGCGGCGATCGAGAAGGAGGGCTTCCGCGTCGTCTCGGGCCTGTCCTACGACGACGCGCAGCGCCTGGTGCAGGTGTTCAACACCGAGTCGTGCTGGCTCGTGTCGATCGACGGCGCGGAGGCGAGCCCCGGGCAGTGGATCCTGCTCGAGCAGGTGCTGGCCGCCAAGCGCAAGCGCAACGACCGGCTGCCGATCTTCCTCTTCGGCGACGAGCGCATGGCGGAGTCGGTGCCGGCGGCGGTGCTGAAGCACGCCAACGCCTTCATGCGGCTGTTCGAGGACTCGCCCGAGTTCCTCGCGCGCGCCATCGCGCGCTCGGCGCAGCTCTACCTCGACCGCCTGGCGCCGCCGATGTTCAAGGCGCTGATGGACTACACGCTGCAGGCGAGCTACTCGTGGCACACGCCCGGGCACGGCGGCGGCGTCGGCTTCCGCAAGAGCCCGGTCGGGCAGCTCTTCTACCAGTTCTTCGGCGAGAACACGCTGCGCTCGGATGTATCGGTTTCCGTGGGCGCGCTTGGCTCTCTGCTCGATCACACCGGCCCGATTGCGGCCGGCGAGCGCAACGCCGCGCGCATCTTCGGCTCCGACGAGACGCTGTTCGTCGTCGGCGGCACCTCCACCGCCAACAAGATCGTCTGGCACGGCATGGTCGGCAAGGGCGACCTGGTGCTCTGCGATCGCAACTGCCACAAGTCGATCCTGCACTCGCTGATCATGACCGGCGCGACGCCGATCTACCTCGTGCCGTCGCGCAACGGCCTCGGCATCATCGGCCCGATCTCGAAGGACCAGTTCACGCCCGAATCCATCAAGCAGAAGATCGCCGCCAGCCCGTTCGCCCGCGAGACGAGCGGCAAGGTGCGTCTCATGGTGATGACCAACTCGACGTACGACGGGCTCTGTTACAACGTCGACGCCATCAAGCAGTCCTTGGGCGACGCGGTCGAGGTGCTGCACTTCGACGAGGCGTGGTACGCCTACGCCAACTTCCACGAGTTCTACGACGGCTTCCACGGCATCTCGTCGGCGAACCCGGCACGCTCGCCGCACGCCGTCACTTTCGCCACCCACTCGACGCACAAGCTGCTCTGCGCGCTGTCGCAGGCGTCGATGATCCATATGCAGCACGGCCAGAAGCGCCGCGTGGACATGATGCGCTTCAACGATGCGTTCATGATGCACACGTCGACCAGTCCGCAGTACGCCATCATCGCCTCCTGCGACGTCGCCGCGGCGATGATGGAGCAGCCCGCCGGCCGCGCTCTCGTGCAGGAGACCATCGACGAGGCGCTGGGCTTTCGCCGCGCCATGAGCTCCGTGAAGCAGCAGCTGAAGAGCGGCTGGTGGTTCGACGTCTGGCAGCCGGACGAAATGGGCACGAAGCCCAGTGCCGAGCGCGCCGCCTGGGTGCTGAAGCCGAAGGACGCCTGGCATGGCTTCGAAGGCCTCGCCGCGAACCATGTGCTCGTCGACCCGATCAAGGTCACGATCCTCACGCCGGGCATGTCGGCCAACGGCACGATGCAGCAGAGCGGCATCCCGGCGGCCGTGGTGGTGAAGTTCCTCTCGAGCCGGCGCATCGAGATCGAGAAGACCGGGCTCTACTCGTTTCTCGTGCTCTTCTCGATGGGCATCACCAAGGGCAAGTGGAGCACGCTGGTCACCGAGCTGCTCAACTTCAAGGACCTCTATGACGCCAACGCGCCGCTGAAGCGCGCCATGCCGGCGCTGGCCGCCGCTCATCCGGAGGTCTACGCCACCATCGGCCTGCGCGACCTGTGCGACGGCATCCACCAGGTCTACCGCGACGACAACGTCGCCAAGGCGCAGAAGGACATGTACACCGCGCTGCCGGAAATGGCGCAGCGCCCGGCCGACGCCTATGACAGCCTGGTGCACGGCAACGTCGAGAGCGTCGAGATCGACGAGCTGATGGACCGCATCCTCGCCGTGATGGTGGTGCCCTATCCGCCGGGCATCCCGGTGATCATGCCCGGCGAGCGCCTGACCAAGGCGACGAAATCGATCCAGGACTACCTGCTCTACGCGCGGGAGTTCGACAAGAAGTTCCCCGGCTTCGAGACCGACATCCACGGATTGCGTTTCGAGCCCCTCGATGGCGGCGGCCGGCGCTATCTGGTCGACTGCGTCGCCGACGCTAAACGGAGGTAGCCATGCTCACTGCGACAACCGGCCCGCTGCGCCCGCGCGTGCTGATGGTCGACGACGCGCTCGCGCGGCCCGCAACCGCCATCGGCCGCGCCGCCGAAAGCATCGCCGCCGGGCTCGCGGCGCGCAACTGCGACGTGGTGCGCGCGCTCTCGTTCGACGACGGCGAGGCGATCGTCGGCTTCGACGCGTCGCTGCGCGCGGTGCTGGTCAACTGGCACCTCGGCGCCGAGGGCGACACCGCGCACGAGCAGGCGCCGGCGTTATTGCGCAAGCTGCGCGAGCGCCATCCCGAGGTGCCGGTGTTCATGACTGCCGACCGCAAGCTGGTCAAGGGCAGCATGACCATCGAGATCGCCGAGATGGTGGACGAGTTCGTCTGGCTGCTGGAAGACACCGCCGACTTCGTCGCCGGCCGCGTCATGGCAGCGATCGAGCGCTACCGCGCCCAGCTCCTGCCGCCGTACGCACGCGCGCTCGCCGTGTATTCCCAGTTGCGCGAGCACTCCTGGTCCGCCCCGGGCCACCAGGGCGGCATCGCCTTCACCAAGCTGCCCGCGGGCCGGGCGTTCTTCGACTTCATGGGCGAGAACCTGTTCCGCACCGACATGGGCATCGAGCGCGGGGCGCTCGGCTCGCTGCTCGATCACACCGGCGTGGTGGCCGAGAGCGAGAAGTACGCGGCGCGCGTGTTCGGCGCGCACCGCAGCTACTCCGGCGTGGTCGGCACCTCGGGCTCGAACCGCAGCATCATGCAGGCGTGCATGAAGGCCGACGACCTCGTGGTCCTCGACCGCAACTGCCACAAGTCGATCGAGCAGGGCCTGATGCTCACCGGCGCGCGCCCGGTCTATATGGTGCCGACGCGCAACCGCTACGGCATCATCGGCCCGATCTCGCCCTCCGAAATGCAGCCCGAGGCGATCCAGGCCAAGGCCAAGGCGGGCCCGCTGACGAAGAAGGTGGCCGGGCAGAAGCCGGTCTACGCGGTGGTGACCAACAGCACGTACGACGGCCTTTGCTACAACTCGTCGCGCGTCGAGGCGATCCTCGCGAAAACCAGCGACCGCGTCCACATGGATGAAGCGTGGTACGGCTATGCGCGCTTCAACCCGATGTACGAAAACCACTTCGCCATGCGCGGCGACCCGGCCGATCACAAGGGGCCGACCGTCTTCGCCACCCATTCGACCCACAAGCTGCTGGCCGCGCTGTCGCAGGCCTCCTATATCCACGTGCGCGACGGCAAAGGTGCGATCGACCACCACCGCTTCAACCAGGCGTACATGATGCACACCAGCACTTCGCCGCTCTACGCCATCGTCGCGTCGAACGACATCACGTCCGCGATGATGGACGGCAGCGGCGGACGCTCGCTGACGCAGGAGGTGATCAACGAGGCGGTGGACTTCCGCCAGGCCGTGGGCCGCGTGCGCCGCGAGTTCGAGAAGAAGAACGACTGGTTCTTCAAGCCGTGGAACGTCGAGCGCGTGAACAAGGTGCCGTTCGAGGACGCGCCGGCCGAGGTGCTCTGCACCCGCCAGGAGCACTGGATCCTGCGTCCCGGCGACAAGTGGCACGGCTTCGACGAGGTCGCCGACGACTGGTGCATGCTCGACCCGATCAAGGTCAGCATCCTCGCGCCGGGCATGGGCGAGGATGGCAAGCTCGAGAAGGACGGCGTGCCCGCCGCGCTGGTCAACGCCTGGTTCAACCGCTTCGGCATCGTGCCGACGAGGGTCACCGACTTCCAGGTGATGTTCCTCTTCTCGATCGGCGTCACGCGCGGCAAGTGGGGCACGCTGCTCACCAACCTGCTCGCCTTCAAGCGCGACTACGACGCGAACCGGCCGGTCGCGCACTCGCTGCCGGAGATCGCCGCGCAGCACCCCGCACGCTACGGCTCGATCGGCATGCGCGAGCTCGGCGACCAGCTCTTCGCGTACCTGCGCGAGAACCGGCCCGGCGACGTGCTGAACGCCGCCTACGAGACGCTGCCCGCGGCCGACATGACGCCGCGCGAGGCGTACGAGCGTTTGGTGGCGGGCGACGTCGAGCTGGTGTCCTCGGAGCGGCTCGCCGGCCGCACCGCCGCCAACGCCGTGATGCCCTACCCGCCGGGCATTCCGATGCTGATGTCGGGGGAAAACTTCGGCGCCGTCAGCTCGCCGCAGATCGCCTACCTGAAGAGCATGGAGAAGCGCGAGAAGAGTTTCCCCGGGTTCTCCGGCGTCATCGAGGGCGCTGAGTTCGTCGACGGCGTGTTCCACGTCTTGTGCGTGAAGAAATAAAGGAGGCAGCCATGGCAACGACCGTGAAGAAGATGAGCATGATGCAGCTGACGGTGGTAGTCGCCGTCAACATGATGGGCTCGGGCATCATCATGCTGCCGACCAACATGGCGAAGGTGGGCGCGATCTCGCTGCTCTCCTGGATCGTCACCGCGCTCGGCTCGATGGCCATCGCCTACTGCTTCGCGCAGGCCGGCGTCTTCAACCAGCGCTCCGGCGGCATGGCAGCGTACGCCGAGGACGCGTACGGCAAGGACGGCTACTTCATGACCTTCATGCTCTACTTCTTCTCGCTCGCCATCGGCAACGTGGCCATCGCCATCTCGGCGGTGGGCTACCTCGCCGGCTTCTTCCCCGGGATGTCGGCGACGCCGATCGCCACCTGCGTCAGCGTGATCGCGCTCATCTGGCTCACCACGGTAGCCAATTTCGGCGGTCCTTCCATCACCGGCAAGCTCGGCGCGGTGACGGTGTGGGG
>DASQAW010000630.1:0-1873 GCA_035635495.1 Burkholderiales bacterium | reverse complement strand
ATCGCGCTCACCCTCGGCATGGCGATCGACGCCAACGTCCTGATCAACGAGCGAATACGGGAAGAATTGCGCGGCGGGGCCAGTCCCCAGGCCGCCATTGCGGCAGGCTACGAGCGCGCCTGGGCCACGATCCTCGACTCGAACGTGACCACCCTGGTGGTCGGCCTGTCGCTGCTGATGGTGCCCGGCGCCGTGCGCGGCTTCGCGGTGGTGCATTGCCTGGGGATCGGCACCTCGATGTTCTCGGCGGTGGTGGTGTCGCGCGCCATCGTGAACCTCGTCTACGGTCATCGCAGGCGCGTTGCGCACCTGTCGATCGGCGACACCGCATGGACGTGAGCTGAATGGAATTCTTCAAGATCCGGCGCACCATCCCGTTCATGCGGCATGCGTTGCTCTTCAACGTCATCTCCGCCGTTACGTTCCTCGCCGCCGTGTTCTTCCTGGCGTACCAGGGCCTCAACTTCTCGGTCGAGTTCACCGGCGGCACGCTGATCGAGGTCGGCTACCAGCGCTCGGCCGACGTCGAGAGCATCCGCAAGGCGCTCGACGGCGCCGGCTTCAAGGCCGAGGTGCAGAACTTCGGCTCCTCGCGCGAGGTGCTGATCCGCATGCACCTGGAGAAGAACCAGTCGAGCGCCGACCTTTCGCAGAAGGTCATCGAGATCCTGAAGAGGGGGGACAGCGCCGCCGAGCTGAGGCGGGTGGAATTCGTCGGGCCGCAGGTCGGCTCCGAGCTCGCCAACCTCGGCTCCGTCGCCCTGCTGGTGACCGCGGTGCTGATCGTGCTCTACCTCTGGATGCGGTTCGAGTGGCGCTTCGGCCTGTCGGCCATCGTCGCCAACCTGCACGACGTGGTGATCATCCTGGGCTGCTTCGCCTTCTTCCAGTGGGAGTTCTCGCTGCCGGTGCTCGCCGCGGTGCTGGCGGTGCTCGGCTACTCGGTGAACGAGTCGGTGGTGGTGTTCGACCGGGTGCGGGAAAACTTCCGCAAGATGCGCAAGGCCTCGACCGTCGAGGTGATCGACAGCGCGATCACCGGGGTGATCTCGCGCACCATCATCACGCACCTTTGCACGCAGATGATGGCCACCACGATGCTCCTCTTCGGCGGCCCGGCGCTGCACTACTTTGCGCTCGCCCTCACCATCGGCATCTGCTTCGGCATCTACTCCTCGGTGCTCGTCGCGAGCCCGCTGGTCATGTGGCTCGGCGCCAAGCGCGACCAGTTCGTGAAGCCGCTCAAGCGCGGCGGCGCGCGCGACGAGCACGAGGGCGCCGTCGTCTAGTCACTTCAGGATCTGGATCAGGTTGCTGTAGTCGTCGGTCCAGGTCCGCCAGTCCGGCCGGTCCTCGGCCGGCGCTGCTCCCGCGTCCTCGATCGCCCGGCCCTGCAAGGCCGCGACATCGCGCGACACCAGCACCCAGTCGCTCTTCGATCTGAGGCTATCGTCATCGTCGTCGGGCTCGTCGCGCACCACCACTGCATGGACCGCGTGCTCGCGCGCGATCCTGGCCACCACGGGGACCAGGTCGAGGAAGCGGTTCGAGACATGGAAGGCGACGATGCCGTGCGGCGTGACATGGCGCAGATACACGCCGAGCGCCTCGCGCGTGATCAGGTGCACCGGGATCGCGTCGCTCGAGAAGGCATCGACCGCCAGCACGTCGAAGCGCTGCGGCGGCTCGCGCTCCATGGCGAGCCGGGCGTCGCCGAGAGAAATCTCGATGCGCGCCGCGCTGTCGGCGAGAAAGCTGAACTCGCTCTTCGCCAGCGCGACCACGTGCGGATCGATGTCGTAGAACCGGTAGACGTCCCCCTCGCGACCGTACGCCGCGATGGTCCCGGTGCCCAGGCCGATCACGCCGACGC
>DASQAW010000629.1:0-6414 GCA_035635495.1 Burkholderiales bacterium | reverse complement strand
CTACAAGCTTACGTGGGACCTGATCGGCTCGGAATTCGCCGGCCGGCACCTGCAGTACGAGAAGTTCTACGCCGGCGCCTCGTTCATCGTGCGCAACCACAGCTTCCGCGAAGCACCGTGGGCGGACTTCCACAAGCTGGTCGACGACCTCATGGCGAGCTACGACATCCCGGCGCCGACTGCCCGGCGCAAAGTCGCATGACGGAGTTCAAGGAGCTCGTCATCGCCGGCTGGACCGGCCGCGACGAGGCCGCGCTCCGTAAACACATCCGCGAGCTAGAGGAGATCGGCGTCAAGCCGCCGAAGACCACGCCGATCTTCTATCGGGTCGCGGCCAACCTCCTCACCCAGGCGAACGAGATCCAGGTCTCCGGGCCGGATACCAGCGGGGAAGTGGAATTCGTGCTGCTGGCGAAGCCCGACGGGCTTTGGGTCACCGTCGGCTCGGATCACACCGATCGCAAGGCGGAGACGATCGGCGTTTCGCTCTCCAAGCAGCTTTGCGCGAAGGTGATCGCGAAGGACGCCTGGCGCTATGACCAGGTGAAGCCGCACTGGGAGAAGCTCGTCCTCCGCTCGTGGTCCGACGGCGAGCTCTACCAGGAGGGGCCGGTCACCGCGATGCGCTCGCCGGAAGATCTGCTTTCAAGGTACCCCTTGAAACTCGGATGGGCCATGTTCTGCGGCACGCTCGCGGCAAAAGGCGGCATCCGCCCGGCGAAGGTCTTCCGCATGGAGCTCGAGGATCCGGTGCGCAAGCGCAAGCTGGCGCACGAATACCGCATCGCACCGCTGCCGGTCGAAGGCTGACCCGCTCCGTCAGCGGACGCTGCCCACTCGTCCTCCTTCGTGCCGAGATGGGCAGGGCTTTGAATTAGCCGGCCGCCGGTCCAGAATGAGTCTCCACCTAGAGGAGGGAGGAGAACATGTGCTGGATGTGCGATGCGGGCCGGCCGCAGGCCCACGGTAAGTCTCAGCTCGGGCGGCGCGATTTCCTGAAGGCTTCCACGGCCACGGCAGCCGCCGCCGCGGGCTTCAACCTGTTCGCCGCGCGCCCGGCGCGAGCCGATGACCGCGATGATCCGCCGGAGGACAGCGGCCGGCGTGGCCGGCGCTACGTCATCCGTGGTGGTTCCGTGATGACGATGGACCCGACCATGCCGAACCACGGCGAATACGCCCAAGCCGATGTGCTGGTCGAAGGCAAGAAGATCCTCGATGTCCGCCCGAATATCCGCGCCGGCGACGCCGGCGAGATCGACGCGCGCGGCAGGATCGTCATGCCGGGCTTCGTCGACACGCACCATCACCAGTTCGAAACTGCGATCCGCAGCTTCCTCGCCGACGGCTTGCTCTTCAACGACGGCGAGCCGCACGGCGCGATCAACTATTTCCAGTACATCCTGGGCACCTTCGCCGGCCATTATCGACCGGACGACGTGTACATCAGCGAGCTGTTCGGCTCGCTCAGCCAGCTCGATGCCGGCGTCACCACGTCGCACGACATCTCGCAGATCCACTACTCGAAGGAGCACTCCGAGGCGGCGATCAGGGGCAGCGCGGACTCCGGGCGGCGCATCGTCTTCGGCTTTTTCGAGGGCGCGCGCGCCGACCTGCTGGGATCGCCTCCGGGCGCGTGGTATCCGGAAGGCGCGAAGTACCTCCGGAACCGCTATTTCTCGTCCAGCGACCAGCTGATGACGATGTTCATGGGGGGCGAGATCTATCTGCTGCCGCAGCCGGACGTGTACACGCGGGCCTGGACCCTCGGCCGCGAGCTCGGTCTGCCCGTCGCGGCGCATATTGTCGGCAGCTTCGGCATGGAGCCCGAGTTCACCGCGATCGCGCGCGGCCAGCGCAAGGTGCAGTTCGGCGCGGACAACCTGTTCATCCACATGACTGGCATGTCCAACGACGCGTGGCAGAAGATCAAGGACGTCGGCGCGGGCGTCTCGCTCGCGGTGCCGATCGAGATGAACATGCGCCACGGCACGCCGCCGATCATCAAGACGCTGCAGATGGGCATCGCGCCGTCGCTCAGCGTCGACGTGGAGGTGACGCTGACCGCCGACATGTTCACCCAGATGCGCTCGGCGATGACGCTGCAGCGCCTGTTCGAGAACGCGCGCGCGCTCGGCGAGACCTACGCGGCCGGCTTCCCGAAGCTCGAGCTGCTCACCAGCCGCGACGTGCTGCGCTTCGCCACCATCGAAGGAGCGAAGGACCTGAAGCTCGGAGGCAAGGCGGGTTCGCTCACTCCCGGCAAGGAAGCCGACATCATCATCCTCGACGCCGAGGCGATCAACGTCGCGCCGCTCAACGTCGTGCCGGGCGCGGTGGTGTCGCTGATGGACCGTACCAACGTGGAGACGGTGATCGTCGCGGGCAAGGTGCGCAAGTGGAAAGGGAAGCTGCTCGACGTCGACCTGCGGCACCTGCGCCGGCAACTCGAGGAGTCGCGCGACTATATCTTCCAGGCAGCGAACATCGAGCAGAACCTCTTCCGCTCGAACTGAAAGTAATCTTCGGCAGCAAAATGCGGGCGGCTCCGGCCGCCCGCATTTTCATTTCAGGGGCAGCTCACCGCCGGGTGGGCGCAGTACGCCACGTTGCGCCAGGTGAACACGTCTGCGCTGTGCGGATCGATGGTGAGCCGCAGCCATTCCGCCGGCTCGCTGGTCGAGCCCTGCACCGTGATGCGCGTGAGATTCGGCACCGCCGGCGCGCCGTGGATTCGGCCGGTCGCGCTGGAGGGGTCGGCGAGGGGCTTATCGCTGCCGAGGACGTGCGAGTCGCCGTTCAAGAGCAGCACCGGCTTGCCGAAGCGCAGGCTCAGGTTGGCGAGCTCGTGCACGAAGAGGCTGTAGTTGCCCAGGCCGTCGCCGCCCGCGACGAGCGCTGCCGGATCCCACATGTCGGCCTGAAGGCCGATGACCACCGCCTTGGCGCGCTCCTCTTCGGCGCGCGCGAACGCCGCCTGCAGCCAGCGGATCGCGGCCCCGGTGCGCTGGGCGGCCTCGCGCGTGCGGGCCGTTTCCTCCGTGAACGGCGCGGTCCACGGCAGTCCATCGTTGTTCGAGCCCGTCATGTTGACCACGGCGAACACGACTCCCGATTGCTGCCACATGACGTTCTCGACGTACTGCGCGTCCGACGGATAGGTGCGGCTGAACTTCTTCGCCTGGGTCAGCACCCGGCGCTTCTGGATGCCGAGCGTGACGCCCGGCTCGGGAAAGAACAGCGCGCGGACGGCGGCAAGCTCATTCAGCGGCGCGCCGGTGCTGAACTCCTTCTTCTTGTGGCAGTCGGTCCACTCGTTGTCGCCGGGCGTGTAGACCACCGGATCCCTGAAGCGCTGGAAGATGTTGAAGATGCCCACGTTCCAGTCGGGCGCGGCGCCGGCCGGCGGCGGGTTGAGCCCGGCGCCGGTGCACGGCATGCTCCCCGAGTGGATGTCGCCGACGTGCAGCACCATGCTTACCGCCGGATCGGAATTGATCGAATCGACGAGAACCTGCGCGGAGTCGAGCAGCGGAATGCTGTAGGGCCAGTCGCCGAACACCGCGATCGTGATCGCGTGCTGCGACCGGCGGTCCATCGCTTCGTCTTCGTCATCTGCGCGAACTGCAAAGGCGGCCAGCAAACTAGCGACGATCGCCGTCGAGGCGACGAGTTTGTTCATGGTGAGGCTCCCCTGGATGGTTTTGAACGAGACTGCCGGCGAGCCTAAGGCGGCGATATTTCCGATCGATGACGATTTCTCAGCGCTTCATTACCAGCACCAGCGCGGCGAGCACCAGCGCCGCACCTGACAGCATGCTGAGCGTGATGGTCTCGCCGAGCAGCAGCCAGCCCCACAGAATGCCGAGGACCGGAACGGCGAGTCCCACGCTCAGCGTGAGCGTCGGGCCGATGTCGCGCACCAGCGTGAAAAACGGCAGGTAGGCGACCCCGCTGCAGAGGAAGCCGAGGGCGACAAGGGCAAAGGTCGCCGTCGGGGTCCAGGCCGAGAGCGGCGGCGCTTCGATCCACGTCGGCGAGAGGAGGATCGCCGCGAACACGATCGATCCCGCCGCCAAGCTCATCGCCGGCACGCGGCCGGTGCGCTGGCGGATGACGACGCCCGCCCAGCCCCACAGGGCGGCGCCGATCATGCCGACGACCGCCGCCGCCCCGGTGCGCCAGGTGAGCTCGATCGGGCCGAGATTCACGATGAGCGCGACCCCGGTGAGGCCGAGCACGAAGCCGGCTATGCGGCGCCCGCGGAGGCGCTCCTTCAGCACCGGCCCAGCGATGATGCCGCTCCAGAGCGGCACCATGCCGTTCATCACCGCGAGGTAGCTCGCCGGCAGCGTGGTCGCCGCCCAGGCGAAGCAGACGAAGGGCAGCACGTTGTTGACCAGGCTGATGGCGAGGTGGTCGCGCCAGTGCGCGGCTAGGCCGATCGTGTCGCGCATGACGAGCAGCACCCAGGGCACGAGGAAAAGAGCCGCGAAGAAAGCGCGCGACTCGGCGACGAAGCCGGTGCCGAACACCGGCACCGACACGCGCATGAAGATGTACTGCAGCGACCACAGGGTGGCTAACAGCAGCCACCGGGCCGCGGCAGAGCTCGTCGACAGACTAGAGGTAGACCCGCTTCATGGCGTCGGCGGGATAGCGCGGGCCGGCGCCGGCGCCGACCGGCGCGATTTCCGAGATGCGCTTGAGATCCTGCGCGGACAGCCGGACTTCCAGTGCATCGAGGTTCTCGTCCACGCGCTGCTTGCGCTTGGTTCCCGGGATCGGGACGAGGTCCTTGCCTTGCGCGAGCAGCCACGCCAGCACGAGCTGCGCCGGGGTGCATTTCTTCTCCGCCGCCATCTCCTCGAGGCGCTTGACGATCTTCACGTTCTTGTCGAGGTGCTCGCCCTGGAAGCGCGGATGCGCCAGGCGCCGGTCGCCGTCGGGCAGGTCGGCCTTGCCCTTGACCGAGCCGGTGAGCATCGAGCGGCCGAGCGGCGCGTAGGCCACGAATGAGATGCCGAGCTCGCGCGTCGCCTGCAGCGTCTCCTCGCCTTCGGCGCGGTAGAGCAGCGAATACTCGTTCTGCACGGCGGCGATCGGGTGGATCTTGTGCGCGCGCCGGATCGTCTCGGGCCGGGCCTCCGACAGGCCGATCGCGCGCACCTTGCCCGCTTCCACGAGGCGCTTCATCGCCCCGATCGTCTCCTCGATCGGCACCTTCGGATCGACGCGGTGCTGGTAGTACAGATCGATGGCATCGATGCCCAGGCGCTTGAGGCTCGCATCGCATGCTTTCAGCACGTACGAAGCGCTGCCGTCCACATCCTGCTTGCCGTCCGCGCCCTTGGTCTGTCCGAATTTCGTCGCGACGACCACGCCCTCGCGCCGCCCCCGCAGCGCCCGGCCGAGCAGCTCTTCGTTGTGCCCCCAGCCGTACATGTCGGCGGAGTCGAGCAAGTTGATGCCCTTGTCGAGCGCGTAGTGGATCACGCGGATCGACTCCTCGTCGTTGGCATTGCCGTAGATGCCGGACATGGACATGAGGCCCAAGCCGATGGCGGAGACCTTGATGCCGCTCTTGCCGAGAGTACGCATTTCCATGCGAGCTCCTAAAACAGATCGAAGTATTCGCGGTGTTCCCACTCGCTCACCTCGAGGTTGAAGCGAGCGATCTCAGCTTCCTTGATCCGGCAGTAATAGTCCACGAAGGTTTCACCGATGCCTTCGCGCAGCGCCTTGTCGGCGCGCAGCGCGCCGATCGCCTCGGCGAGCGAGCGCGGCAGGAGCGCGGCGCTCGCCTCGTAAGGCGTGTCGGCCGAGGGCGGCAGGGTAGGGCGCGTCGCCATGCCGTCGAGGCCGGAGTAGATCTGCGAGGCGAAATAGAGGTAGGGGTTGGCGGCAGGCTCGCCGATGCGGTTCTCGATGCGGGTGGCCGGATTGCCCGGGCCGCCGATCACGCGCAGCAGCGCGCCGCGGTTTTCCTTCCCCCAGACGATGCGGTCGGGGGCGAGCGAGTAGGGGCGGTAGCGCTTGTAACCGTTGATCGTCGGCGTGCTGAAGACGCACGCGCCGGGCGCATGCGCGAGCAGCCCGGCCAGGTACTGCTTGCCCGCGTCCGACAGATCCTCGCGCTCCGCAGTGAATGCGTTGCGCCCGCCCTTCGCGAGCGACTGGTGCAGGTGCCAGCCGCTCGACATCACGTTCGGCAGCTTCGGCCGGCACATAAACGTGGCGTGGTAGCCGTGGCGCCGTGCGATCTGCTTCACGGCGCTGCGCAGAAGCACCATCGCGTCGGCGCCCGCGAGGCCGGCGAGCGGCGCGAGCGTGAACTCGAACTGGCTCGGCCCGAACTCGACCTCGAACGAGCGCAAAGGCAGCTCGAGCTGCTCCAATCCCGTGCGCAGCAAC
>DASQAW010000628.1:0-2060 GCA_035635495.1 Burkholderiales bacterium | reverse complement strand
TGCGCATCGCGTCGGCGAGACCCGCGAGCTGCTTGTCGCGGAACGCGAGGAGGGCGGCCGGCTCGGTCGTGTAGTGGCCGTGGATGTCGATGATCATGGGAGCCCGAATCCTAGCACCGGGCTCCACCGCTCACGCGCGCGCGTCGCCTTCCAGATAATGGCCGAAGATCTGCATGCAGGCGTCGGAAGTCTTCTGCCCGAGCTTGCCGTCTTCGCGCAGGTGGATTCCGGGAAAGCCGTTGAGGAAGCGCTGCAGCTCCGGGCCGCCGGGGGTCACCCGGGCCGGCGCATAGGCGAGGAGCGGCGCCTTTTTTGCGATGCTGGCCGCGAGCCGGGTGTCGGCGACATGCGGCTCCGCGTCCACCGCGCCTTTCTCGGCGAGGCGCCGCAGCAGCGTCGCCGCGCCGCACTGCGCCGACACGGCGGTGCTCGACCAGGTGCCGTCCTTGACGTACTTGCCGCTGGCGTAGTGGTTGGAGGCGCCCCAGAGATACGGCGACTTGACGTCCGGGTGATACAGGCGGTATCCCCAGCCGTTGTAGCCTTCCAGGCAGTAGAGGATGCCGGCGCCCGACCAGTCGTCCCACTCCGGCAGTTTGCGGACGGTGAGCGCGTCTGCCGCGCTCGCTTCCCAGCTGAACGGCGGCGTGCCGTCTTTGGGTCGCCCCGCCGGCACGTGCACGGTTCTCGCGGTCAGCGGATCGCCGTTGTGCAGATGCTGCGTGAAGTTCTGCGAGCACTCCATGTTGTGGATGACCGCGATCACCTGCCAGGGAATGTCCAGGTCGTCGCCGACGCCCTCGTAGCGCGCCTGGTTCGCGAGCAGCCGGGTCGCGAGCTTGTCGACCTCGCTCGCCCTGGCCGTGCTCACCTGGCAGGCGTCGAACAGCGTTTGATATTCGCTGCGCAGCGCAGCCGTGAAATTCACTTTGGCCATCGTCTCCCCCGCGACGGATATAGCAGCTTTGCGCGCGGCAGGCTTATCCGTTTGTATGGGAAGATTGCCGCGATGAACCGGCCAGGCATCGCAGCGCTGCACGAGATGAAACGCGAGGGGCGCAAGATCGTCGGCTTGGTCGCATGGGACGCGCCGATGGCCGAGCTCGCCGAGCGCGCCGGCGTCGATTTCCTGTCCGTGGGCGATTCCGTAGGAAAGAACCTCTGGGGCCACGCCACGGAGAGCGAGGTGACGGTCGAGGAGATGCTGGTCGTGTGCAAGGCGGTGCGCCGCGGCGCGAAGCGCGCGCTCGTGAGCTGCGACGTGCCCACGGCCGCCGATGCGATGAGCGCGGCGCGGCGGCTGGTCGATGAAGGCCGCGCCGACGTGATCAAGGTGCATGCGTCGCCGGACGTCGTCGGCCGGCTCGCGCGAGCGGGCATCGCGGTATACGCCGAGTTCCACGGCGGCCGGCCCGTCGCCGAGCTGGTCGACGAAGCGAAGCGACTGGAGGGCGCGGGCGCCGCGATGCTCGACTTCCGCCACTCGGGGCCCGAGGCGGGCGCCGCGGTCACGAAAGCGGTGGCCATCCCGGTGATCGGCGGCCTGGGCGGCGGTCCGTGGCTCGACGGCCGCGTGCGCATGGCGCATGCGGCGATCGGCTATGGCATCAGCTGGCTGGACTCGAACAGCGAGACCTACGCGCACGTGGCGAGCATCGCGCTCGGCGCGCTGGCCGCCTACGCGGAGGACGTGCGCGCCGGGCGGCAGATCAAGGGCCAGCATGGCTGAAGCGCTGATCGACGGCCTGCGCACGCGCTACGAGGTGCGGGGCGACGGGCCGCCGCTCCTCATGTATGCGCCGGGCGGCTTCGATGCGACGATCGAGAAGTGGAGCACGCAAGGCGTCTACGCGCGCGTCAAGCTGCTCGAGCACCTGCCAAAGAAGTACCGCTGCATCGTCTTCGACCGACGCGAGTGCGGGCAGTCGGCGGGCCGGGTCGAGCTCATCACCTGGGCGCACTACGCGCGCCAGGGCAAGCTCCTGCTCGAGCACCTCGGCATCGAGCGCGCGCACATCATGGGCGGCTGCATGGGCGTCTCGTGCGTCATAGCCTTCGCC
>DASQAW010000627.1:0-4907 GCA_035635495.1 Burkholderiales bacterium | reverse complement strand
CAACGCCGTGAAGCTCGCCGCGGAGGACGCGTTGAAGAAGTTGAACGAATTGAGGGCCGAGCTGAAGCTCGCGGCCGATACGCCGGTGGCGGACGTGTTCCGCAAGAAGTACGGCATGCGCGCCGGCTCGGTGATGGGCGCGGGCAACTTCATTCCGCCCTACACGCCGCCGGACGAGAACGGCCAGACCGAGAACGCGACGCCGTTCTGGATGGTCGGCGCGACCGGCGTCGAGGTCGAGGTGGACACCGAGACGGGCCGCGTGCGCGTCATCAGGCTGGTGAACGTGGCCGATGTGGGCACGCCGATCAACCCGCGCATCGTCGAGACGCAGCTCTCGGGCGGCGCGATCATGCAACTGGGCTTTACCCTGTTCGAAAAGATGCTCTTTGACGCCGAGGGGCAGCTGCGCAACGCGTCGCTCGCCGAGTACAAGATCCCCGGGCTGCTCGACCTGCCGGGCGAGATCGTCAACGAGGCGGTGGTCGCCGAGCAGCGCACCGGGCCGTTCGGCGCGAAGGGTGTCGGCGAGACCGCGACCTTCGGCGTGTCGCCGGCCGTGGCGAATGCGATCCACGATGCGATCGGCGTGCGGCTCACCGAGCTGCCGATGAACCCCGAAGCGGTGTTCCAGGCGATGCGCAAATGAGGCGCGCTGTCCAGTTCCGGCTGAACGGCGAGGCGGTCGAGGCGCAGGTCGCGCCGCACGAGACGCTGGTGGAGGTGCTGCGCGAGGAGTTCGGCCTCTTCGGCGCGCGCGAAAGCTGCGGGCAGGGGCTGTGCGGGTGCTGCACCGTGCTGGTCGACGGCACCGCCGTGTCCGGGTGCCTGTACCTTGCGGCGCTCGCGGAAGGTTCGCACGTGCAGACGGTGGAAGAAGGGAAGGAGCTGGACGCGGTGCAGGAAGCGTTCATCGAGCGCTCCGCGTTCCAGTGCGGCTTCTGCACGCCGGGGTTCGTGCTGATGACGCGGCAACTGCTGGACGAACATCCCGACCCGAGCGAGGACGAGATCCGCCATTACCTGTCGGGGAATCTCTGCCGCTGCGCGGCCTACCCGGAAATCATCGAGGCGGTGAAGCTGGCCGCGAAGAAGAGGAGGCAGTCATGAAATGGATGCTCGGTCTTGCCCTCGCGGCCGCGATGGGCCCGGCCCAGGCGCAGGACTATCCGACGAAACCCATTCACGTGCTCGTGCCGTTCGCGCCGGGCGGCGCGGTCGACACGACGGCGCGCGTGCTCGCGCTGGCGATGCAGCAGCGGGTCAATTGGCAGTTCGTGATCGAGAACCGGCCAGGCGGCAACGGCTTCATCGCCACCACGGCGGTGCAGAAGGCCGCGCCCGACGGCTACACGCTGCTCATGGCGCACACCGGCGAGTTCGCCGTGAACCCCGCGCTCTTCGACAACGTGCCCTATGAGCTGGAGCGCGATTTCCTGCCGATCACGATGGTGAGCGATTCGCCGATGCTGTACCTCGCCAACGTCAACGCGCCGTTCAACAGCTTCCAGGAGCTGGTCGCGCAGGCCAAGGCCAAGCCGGGCTCGATCAGCTTCAGCTCGGCGGGCAACGGCAGCATCAACCATCTCGCGGGGGAGTGGCTGGCGCAGGCGGCGGGCATCCAGCTCCTGCACGTGCCGTACAAAGGGGGCGCGCCGGCCGCCGCGGCGGTCGCGGCGGGCGACGTGCAGTTCGGGGTGATGGCAGTGCCGGGCGCCGCGCCGCACCTCAAGTCGGGACGCGGCAAAGTCATCGGCATCACCACGGCGAAGAAGTCGCCGCTCGATCCGTCGTGGGCGACGCCGCGCGACGCCGGCATCCCGGATCTCGACGCCTCCATCTGGGTGGGCCTCTTCGCACCGAAAGGCACGCCCCAGGCCGTAGTCGACCGCGTGAACAAGGAAGTGCGCCAGACCCTCGGCATGCCCGACGTGCAGAAGCGCTTCATCGAGAGCGCAGGCGGAGAAGCGGTCGGCATGACGCCGGCCGAGTTTCTCGCCCGCATAAAAAGCGACGCCGAGCGCTACAGGCGCGTCGTGCAGAAGGCCGGCGTAAAGCCCGGCTAGGAATCTGCTCATGACGCCGGCTGCTGCAATCCGTGTTCCTGGCGCATCTGAACCTATGCGGCTTAGAGCGGAGCGACCTTGCCCTCCGGCGTTACGCGGACGCGATCGCCTTCGCGCAGGTTGAAGTCGGTGGCGTAGCGCCGGACGCTGCCGTCGCTGTCCATCTTCACGTCGACGGCGTTGGCGGCGGGAGCCGAGCCGCCCGCGGCGCTGGTGCGGTCGTAGGTCGTGCAGCCGGCGAGCGCGGCGGCAACGATGAGAAGTGCTGCGTACTTGCCCATAGGGCCTCCTGTATTCGGACCCTGTGAGGCAGCAAGCGGCGTACCCAGAAAAAGGGGTCAGACCCCTTTTTTCAGCTTTCGAAGAACTCCTTCACCTTGTCGAACCAGCCCTTGGCGCGCGGGTTGTGCCGCGCGCTGTCCTGCTGGCTGATGGCGTCGAACTCGCGCAAGAGCTGGCGCTGCCGCTCGGTGAGGTTCACCGGCGTCTCGACGACGACGTGGCAGAAGAGGTCGCCCGGCGCGTGGCTGCGCACGCCCTTGATGCCCTTGGCGCGCATGCGGAAGGTCTTGCCGCTCTGCGTCTCGGCGGGCACGCGGATCTTGGCCGAGCCGTCGAGCGTCGGGATCTCGATCTCGCCGCCGAGCGCCGCCGTGGTGATCGACACCGGCATCTCGCAGTGCAGGTCGTCGTGGTCGCGCGTGAACACCGGGTGCGGCTTGATGTGCACCTGCACGTAGAGGTCGCCCGGTGGGCCGCCGTTCACGCCGGGCTCGCCCTCGGCGGAGAGGCGCACGCGGTCGCCTTCGTCGACGCCGGCCGGGATCTTCACCGAGAGCGTCTTCTGCAGCTTGATGCGGCCGCTGCCCGAGCACGCCGCGCAGGGATGCGGAATGATGCTGCCCGAGCCGTGGCACCGGGGGCAGGTCTGCGCGATCGAGAACGGGCCCTGCGAGACGCGCACCTGGCCGGCGCCGCGGCACGCGGGGCAGGTGGTCGGCGCCGTGCCGGGACGCGCGCCGCTGCCCTTGCAGGCGTCGCAGCTGGACATCGCCGGGATGCGGATCTTGGTGTCGAAGCCGTGCGCCGCCTGCTCGAGCGAGATCTCGAGGTTGTAGCGCAGGTCCGCGCCGCGGAAGACGGTCGAGCGGCCGCCGCGGCCGCCGCCGAAGATCTCGCCGAAGATGTCGCTGAAGATGTCGCCGAAGCCGCCGGGATGGCCGCCGCCCATGCCCGCCTGCGGATCGACGCCGGCGTGCCCGAACTGGTCGTACGCGGCGCGCTTGTTGGCGTCGCACAGCACCTCGTAGGCTTCCTTCGCCTCCTTGAAGTGGTCCTCCGCGCGCGGGTTTTCCGGATTGCGGTCCGGATGCCACTTCATGGCGAGGCGCCGGTAGGCCTTCTTCAGGTCGTCTTCCGGAGCGTCCCGGTTGACGCCCAGCACTTCGTAGTAATCGCGCTTCGCCATGCTCCTCGCTTCCATACGAGCGAACGGGCCCCTCGCCTCAGCCCGCTTTCTTGTCCTTCACTTCCGTGAACTCGGCGTCGACCACGTTGCCGTCGTCCTTCTTGCCGGCCTCGGCCTGCGCCCCGTCCGCGCTGCCGCCTTGCGCGCCGGCCTGCGCCTGCCGTTGCTGCTCGGCGTAGACCTTCTCGCCGAGCTTCTGCGCGGCCTGGGCCAGCGCCTGGGCCTTCGCCTCGATGTCGCTCTTGTTCTCGGACTTGAGGACGCCCTCCGCGTCCTTGATCGCCGCCTCGATTTTCTCCTTCTCGGCGGCGTCGACCTTGTCGCCGTACTCCTTGAGCGACTTCCGCACGGAGTGTACCAGCGCTTCGGCGGCGTTCCGCGCGTTCACCAGCTCGAGCGTCCGCTTGTCTTCCTCGGCGTGCGCCTCGGCGTCCTTCACCATGCGCTGGATCTCCTGCTCGTTCAGGCCGGAGCTCGCCTGGATCTTGATCTTGTTCTCCTTGCCGGTGGCCTTGTCCTTGGCCGAGACGTGGAGAATCCCGTTCGCGTCGATGTCGAACGTGACCTCGATCTGCGGCATGCCGCGCGGCGAGGGCGGGATGTCGGTCAGGTTGAACTGGCCGAGCGACTTGTTGCCCGACGCCATCTCGCGCTCGCCCTGCAGCACGTGGATGGTCACCGCCGTCTGGTTGTCGTCCGCGGTCGAGAACACCTGCTGCGCCTTGGTCGGGATGGTGGTGTTCTTGTTGATGAGCTTGGTCATCACCCCGCCGAGCGTCTCGATGCCGAGCGACAGCGGCGTCACGTCGAGGAGCAGCACGTCCTTCACGTCGCCCTTCAGCACGCCCGCCTGGATCGCGGCGCCGATGGCGACGGCCTCGTCCGGGTTCACGTCCTTGCGCGGCTCTCGGCCGAAGAGCTCGCGCACCGTGTCGATCACCTTCGGCATGCGCGTCTGGCCGCCGACCAGGATCACGTCGTCGATCTCGGACATCTTGACGCCCGCGTCCTTGATGGCGATGCGGCAGGGCTCCACCGTCTTCTGGATGAGGTCGTCCACCAGGGACTCGAACTTCGCCCGGGTGATCTTCATCGTCAGGTGCTTCGGCCCGTTCTGGTCGGCCGTGATGTAGGGCAGGTTGATCTCGGTCTGCTGCGAGGACGACAGCTCGATCTTCGCCTTCTCGGCGGATTCCTTCAGCCGCTGCAGCGCGAGCACGTCCTTCGACAGGTCGAGGCCCTGGTCCTTCTTGAACTCGGTGACGACGTAGTCGATCAGGCGCTGGTCGAAGTCCTCGCCGCCGAGGAACGTGTCGCCGTTGGTCGAGAGCACCTCGAACTGCTTCTCGCCCTCGACGTCCGCGATCTCGATG
>DASQAW010000626.1:0-1826 GCA_035635495.1 Burkholderiales bacterium | reverse complement strand
CCCTGGATCTCGTGCGCCTTGATCATCGCGGTGAGCACGTCTTTTACCGCAAGTGCTTTGCCGTTGCGCGTGAGCCAGTCGGCAGCCATCAGGATGCCGCCGAGGTTGTCGGACGGATGGCCCCATTCGGCGGCGAGCCAGGTGTCGTTGAAGTCGAGCCAGCGGATCATCGCGCCGAGGTTGAACGCCGCCTGCACCGGGTCGAGCTGGTGCTGCGTGCCGGGGACCTTGGCGCCGTTCGGCACGATGGTGCCGGGCACGATCGGGCCGAGGAGCTTGGTGCACGCCGGGTATTCGAGGGCCTCGAAGCCGCAGCCGAGCGTGTCCATCAGGCAGTAGCGCGCGGTGTCGTAGGCCTCGCTGCTGGTGACCTTGTACTGGGTGACGTAGTCCGCGATGTCGGTGAGGACCTTGTCGGGCGCGGGGCGGACGTTGGAAATGGGGGCGTTCATTTCGCTGCGCCTATTTGGGCGGAATCTCGTCGTCGCCGGTCGGCTCGAAGGTGTGTTCGTTGCCGCCGGCGCGCGGCGCGTGGCGCATCGGCGGCGCGGGCGAGCGTTCCTCGGGCCGCTTGTCCCACCAGATGGCGCGGCCCTTCTTCTGCGATTCCACCTCCTCGGGATGCGCGGCGAGGAAGTCGCGGATGAACTTGGTCAGCTCGGATTCGTACATCGCCATGGCTATCGGCTCCCCAGCGGCACCCACTGGCGGTTCTCGGGACCGATGTAGTTGGCCGCGGGGCGGATGATCTTGCCGTCGGCCCGCTGCTCGATGACGTGCGCCGCCCAGCCGCTCGTGCGCGAGATGACGAAGATCGGCGTGAAGTGCAGCGTCGGCACGTGCATCTGGCTGTAGGAGACGGCGCTGTACCAGTCGAGGTTGGCGAACATCTTCTTCTCGGCCCACATCACCGACTCGATGCGCTCGGCGACGCGGTACTGCTTCATGTCGTTCGCCTCCTTCGACAGACTTTCGGCGACCGCCTTGATCACCTCGTTGCGCGGGTCGCCCGTGGTGTAGACCGGGTGCCCGAAGCCGATGACGATCTCCTTCGCCGCCATGCGGCGCCGGATGTCGGTTTCCGCGTCGTCGGGCGTGCGGTAGCGCTTCTGGATCTCGTCGGAGACCTCATTGGCGCCGCCATGCTTCGGGCCGCGCAACGCGCCGATGGCGCCGGTGATCGCGCTATACATGTCCGAGCCGGTGCCGGCGATCACGCGGGCGGTGAAGGTGCTGGCGTTGAACTCGTGCTCCGCGTACAGGATGAGCGAGGTATGCATCGCGCGCACCCAGGACGCGGGCGGCTTCTTGCCGTGTAGGAGATGCAGGTAATGGCCGCCGATCGAATCGTCGTCCGTTATGGTCTCGATGCGCTTCCCGCTGGCCACGTAGTGGTGCCAGTAGAGGAGCATCGAACCGAAGCTGGCCATCAGCCGGTCGGCGATCGCGCGCGCGCCCTCGGGCGCGTGCGACTCCCTCTCCGGCTCGAGCGTGCCGAGGACCGAGCAGGCGGTGCGCAGCACATCCATCGGGTGCGCCGACCTCGGCAGCTGCTCGAGCGCGGTCTTCAGCGGCGCCGGCAGGTCGCGCAGGCCTTGCAGGCGTCGCTTGTAGGCGGCCAGCTCGGCGCGAGTCGGGAGCTTCTCGTGCACCAATAGATACGCGATCTCCTCGAACTCGGCCTGGTCGGCGAAATCGAGGATGTCGTAGCCGCGGTAGTGGAGGTCGTTGCCGGTGCGGCCGACGGTGCAAAGCGCGGTGTTTCCGGCCGGCACTCCGGAGAGTGCGACGGATTTCTTGGGCTTAGGTGCGCCCGCGGGCAAAGA
>DASQAW010000625.1:0-2231 GCA_035635495.1 Burkholderiales bacterium | reverse complement strand
CGCTCGAAGGCCTGGGCGAAGTCGCGCGCGATGAGCCGTCGCACCTTCTGCGCCTGCAGGTAATAGGCGTCGTAGTAGCCATGCGAGAGGACGTAGGTGCCGACGAGGATCCGCTGCTTGACCTCGGCGCCGAAGCCTTCGGCGCGCGTGCGGCAATACATGTCCACCAGGTCACGGTACGCCTCGGCGCGGTGGCCGTAGCGCACGCCGTCGAAGCGCGAGAGGTTGGACGAGGCCTCGGCCGGCGCGATGACGTAGTACACCGGCACGCCGAGTGCCGAGTTCGGCAGCTCGAGCTCGACCCGGCGCGCGCCTTGCGCCTCGAACCAGTGCACTGCGGCTTCGACCGCGCGCAGCACGCCGGGGTCCACCCCTGGGCCGAAGTATTCCTTCGGCACGCCGATGCGCAGGCCTTTGACGTCAATGCCGAGGAAGCGGCCGTAGTCTTCTTGCGGCCGCTCGAGACTCGTCGAGTCGCGCTCGTCGAAGCCGGCCATGGCGTTCATCATCAGCGCGAGATCGGCTGCCGACTTTGCCAGCGGCCCCGCCTGGTCGAGCGAAGAGGCGAAGGCGACGATGCCGTAGCGCGAGACGACGCCGTAGGTCGGCTTCAGTCCGCACACGCCCGAGAGCGCGGCCGGCTGGCGGATCGACCCGCCGGTGTCGGTGCCCGTCGCGGCGGGCACGAGCCGTGCCGCGACGGCCGCGGCCGAGCCGCCCGAAGAGCCCCCTGGCACCAGGCGTGCATCCCAGGGGTTGCGCGCCGGCCCGAAATGCGAGGTCTCGGTCGAGGAGCCCATCGCGAACTCGTCCATGTTGCATTTGCCGACCAGGACGGTGCCGGCCCGCTCGAGCTGCTCGACGACGTGGGCGTCGTAGGGGCTTTTATAGTTCTCGAGCATGCGCGACCCGCAGGTCGTACGCAGCACACGTGTGCAGAAAATGTCCTTATGCGCGATCGGGATACCGGTGAGCGGCTGGCCTTCACCCCTCGCGCGGCGCGCGTCGGCACGCTTCGCCGCCTCCAGGGCGAGCGATTCGTCAAAATCGATGAAGGCGTTCAGCTGCCGGTTGAAGCGCCCGATGCGCTCGAGGCACTGGCGGGTGAGCTCGACCGAGGAGATTTTCCCGGTGGCCAGCGCGGTGGACAGCTCGCTGAGTGTGGCGTTGAGCACGCTACTCGATCACCTTCGGGACCAGGTACAGGCCATCCTCGACCGCGGGCGCGACGGACTGATAAGACTCGCGCGGGCTGGCTTCACGCACCTCGTCGGGCCGCAGGCGCTGCCCCTGTGACAAATGAGCGTCCGCCGCGTGCGCCATGGGCTCGATGCCGGCGGTGTCGATCCGGCGCATCTGGTCGATCAGGCCGAGCACGCGGTTCAGGCGATCGAGCACGGCGCCGGATTCCGCGGGCTGGATCGCGATGCGCGCGAGGCGCGCGAGGCGCCGCACGTCGTCGGGGGTTAGCGACATTTCTTTCGGACCGGGGAAGCGAGGGGAGGATTGCCTTATCTCCCGTAGCCTCCTTAGCGTATCATAGCGGCCATTTTCAGGGGCCTTGGCGCGGCGCTAAGGTCCAGTTTTAAGAAACGAAAAAGGCCTCGACCTTGCCCATGTTCGGATTCCTGCGCAGCTACTTTTCCAACGACCTGGCCATCGACCTCGGCACCGCCAACACGCTCATCTACGTGCGGGGCAAGGGCATTGTCCTGGACGAGCCCTCGGTGGTCGCCATCCGCCAGGAGGCGGGCCCCAGCGGCAAGAAGACCATCCAGGCGGTCGGCAAGGAAGCCAAGATGATGCTGGGCAAGACCCCCGGCAACATCATCGCCATCCGGCCGATGAAGGACGGCGTGATCGCCGACTTCACCGTCACCGAGCAGATGCTCAAGCAGTTCATCAAGAAAGTGCATGACAACAAGCTGTTCTCGCCCTCCCCCCGCATCATCATCTGCGTGCCCTGCGGCTCGACTCAGGTAGAGCGCCGCGCGATCCGGGAATCGGCGATTGGCGCCGGCGCGGGCCAGGTGTATCTGATCGAGGAGCCCATGGCTGCCGCCATCGGCGCCGATCTGCCGGTAGCCGACGCGACCGGCTCGATGGTGGTCGACATCGGCGGCGGCACGACGGAAGTCGGCGTGATCTCGCTCGGCGGCATGGTGTACTCGGGCTCGGTGCGCGTCGGCGGCGACAAGTTCGACGAGGCGATCATCAACTACATCCGCCGC
>DASQAW010000624.1:0-18012 GCA_035635495.1 Burkholderiales bacterium | reverse complement strand
CCGGCCTCGGGCCGCGCGAGCTGGCGCACGAGGCGCGGCGTGATGAGCAGCACGATCTCGGTGCGCGTGTTGTTGTCGCTCGAGTGCGAGAAGAGCTTCCCGGCCACCGGCAGCTCGCCAATGCCCGGCACGCGGTCGGTGGTGCGGCGGTCGTCGTCGCTGATCAGGCCGGCCAGCACCTGCGTCTCGCCGTCCTTCAGGCGCAGGTTGGTGGCGGCGTTGCGCGTGCCGACCTGGTAGGTGAGCGTGTTGGACGAGGCGCCCTTGATCTCGCGCACGATGTTGCTCACCTCCAGCCCGACCTTGATCCCGACCTCGTCGTCGAGCGAGATCAGCGGCTCCACCTCGAGCTTGAGGCCGATGTCGAGGTAGGTCACCGATTCCGAGACGAAGCCGCCGGTGGCCGCGGCGGTGGTGGTGATCACCGGCACGCGGTCGCCGATGTGGATGCGCGCCTTCTCCTTGTTCTTCACGCGGATGCGCGGATTGGCGAGCACGTTGGTGATGCCGTCCTGCTGCTTGAGCGCGAACAGGAAGAGGGGATTGCTGAAGGCGAGCTGCACCATGTCCGAGTTGCGGTTTTTCCACTCGGTCAGCGTCAGCGTGCCGGGCCCGCCGGCCCCGGCGAGGCCGACGGCGAGCGTGTCGGGAAACTTGATGCCCAGCTCGCGCAGGCGGTTGGTGGCGATCTCCATCACCTCGACGTCGAGCATCACCTCGGCCTCGGCGAGGTCCTGCGCCGCGATCAGCCGCTCGGCGAGGCGAATGGCGTTGGGCGTGTCCTTGATCACCAGCAGCCCGATCTTCTCGTCGATGAAGATGTCGCGCGTCTTGACCAGCGTGCGGATCATGTTGGCGGTCTGCTTCACGTCCGCGTTGGCCAGGTAGAAGCCCTTGACCACGAGCTCCTGGTACTCGCGCAGCTTCTGCGGCGTGTTCGGGTAGACGAACACGGTGGTGTCGTTGACCACCTTCTGCTCGAGTTGGTTGGTGAGCAGCGCGAGGCGGATCGCCTCCTCGATCGTCGCGCTGCGCAGCGCGATGCTGGTGCGCTGGTCGGTGCGCACGTCGCGGTCGAAGACGAAGGAAATGCCGGAGGCGCGCTGCAGCACCTCGAAGACGTTGCGCACGGTGACGTCGCGCAGCTCGAGCGAGATCGGCTTGTTCACCGGCGGCCTGAGCTGCACCGACACCATCACCGGCAGGGTGAGCTTGTCGTCGAGCAGGCGCTGCAGCCGCCGCGCATCGCGCTGCTGCGGGTTCTCGGAGAGCACCGGGCGCAGCACGTCCTGCGCCTCGCGGTACTTGCCGGCCTTGTACAGGCTGTCGGCGGTCGCCACGGCGGCGCGATGGCCGCGGTCAGTGTCGATCTGGGCGAGCCCCGCGGCGGCGCGCGCGTTGCCCGGGTCGTACCTGCGCACGCGCTCGTAGAGGGTTGTCGCCGCATCGAACTGGCCGCCGCTGCGCAGCGCGTCGGCCTGCACCAGCCACTGCGCCTGCACCGTCTCGCGCAGCCGGAAATATTCGGCGCGCACCAGGAGGTCGTTCGGCCGCTCCTTCATCGTCTTCTGGAGGAGCGCGATCGCCTCCTCGCCGCGGCCCTCGGCGTAGTGCTTGCGCGCCTCGTCGACCGGCCCGGGGGTGGCGCACGCCGCCAGCACGAATAGACATGCGAGAGCGATTCGCTTCATGGTGTCTCCGTCGGTCGGACGTGCAAGGTGATGCGTAACTGGGCATCGAGCTCGGTTTCCGCCGCCTTGCGCCGCTCGAAGCGCAAGCCCTCGAGCGAGGCGGTCGGGATGTCGCGCAGGAGGGAAGCGATGAAGGCGCGCACCTGTCCATAGCCACCGCGCACCGGCAGCGTCACGCGGTACGCCCACAGGCCGTAGGCCGGCCGCTCGAGTCGGTATTCGCCCTGCGCCAGCTCGAGCCCCGAGCGGCGCGCGAGCGCGTGCATCCGCTCGAGCTCGTCGGTCAGCGATCCGGCGCTGGGGAAGAGCCCGTAGAAGCGCTGCAGCTCCTCGGCACGGCCGCTGGTGGACACCGGCTGGTAGGGCGTGCGCGCCCGCAGCCGCTCGAGCGCGAGGCGCTGTGCGGCGAGCTCCTGCTCGGCCGGCGCGAGCGCCGAGCCCCAGAAGCCGGCGCAGGCGACAAGCACGCCGATGCCTACCACCCCGCTGGTGCCGAGGCGGCGCAGCAGGAGCTGCAGGCGCCATCTCATCGCGGGCTCCGGAATGATGCCTGCACGGAAAACTGGATCGGGTGCTGCGGATCCTCGCGCTGCACCTGGTGGCTCACGATGTGCACGTCGGCGAGCCCGTTCGCGGCGCCGAGGCGCCGCATGTAGTCGAACATCGCTTCGCGCGAGCGCGCCTCGGCGGTGAGCTTGACGATGCGCTTCTCGGCGTCGGGCTGAAGCTGCAGCAGCGCCACCTGGCGGGTCGACGCCTGCTCGATCGCCTGGACCAGCGAGGCCCAGGGCAGGGCGAGCTCCCGCACCACCGACTCGGCGCTCTTCACCTCCGCGTCCATCCGTTCCTTCGACATGCTGACTTGCGGGCGCCGCTCCGGGCTGATCAGCTTGCCGCTCGCCTGGAGCTGCGCCAGCTGCTCTTGCGTATGGCGGTAGCGCATGAAGAGCGTGCCGGCGATGGCGAGCGACAGGGCGAGCACGATCAAGCCCGGCCATAGCGGGCCGCGAGCGCGCGCGAGATAGTCGAGCTCGACGCGCTTCATGCCGGCATCTCCCGGAACGTCCAGCCGGTGGCATCCACCGGCCGGGCGCCGATGAGGAGCGCAAGCCGCGGCGCCGCAGTTCCATCCACGGCCTCGGCGCGATGCCACTCGCGCTCCAGGGTGTCGAGCCAGGGTCCCTTGGCGTTCTGCACCGAGCGCCAGCGCCCGCCGGCGTGCAGCGCGACGCAGGCGCGCTCGCGCTCGGCGAACACGAGCCACGCGCCGGATTCCGGCACCGCGCGCTGCGCGCGGTTCGCGGCGGCCATCAGGTAAGGCTGGATCGAGACCAGCCGCGCCTTCCCGCTAATGGATTCCTTCAGGGCGGCGATAAGGCCGCCATCGACGGCGCTCACGAGGCGCGGCGCGTCCGCGCTCTCCGCGCTCCAGCGCAGCGCCCACGCCTTGGCGCGCTCGCCGTGGATCTTGGAGAAATGGTGGCGCACGTACGCCTCTTCCTCCGCCGGGTCGGCGAGCGCCGTGTTCCACGGTACCAGCGAATAGCGGACGAAGTGGTTCGACAGCACGGCGGTGACCCGGACGCGCTCCTTCCATTCGACGCCGCGCAGCGCGGCGATGGCACCGTGCCAGGGCTCGGCACCGAAGGTAGGGTCGCAATCGACCCGGCGCTCGCCCACTACGAGGTGGTCGGGCGCGAGGGCGATGGTTACGCGGCTGGGAAACAACTTAGTTAACAAAGGTGACACGGTTGATCTCTGGGAGCGTGGTTTCGCCGTTCTTCACCGCGTCGAGCGCCGCCTCGCGCAGGAAGCGCATGCCCGCCGCCTGCGCCGACTGCTTGAGGTGGCGCAGCGGCGCCTTGCCGGTGATGAGCTCGCGCAGCTCGTCGTTCAGCACCATCAGCTCCGCCACCGCTTTGCGGCCCTTGTAGCCGGAGCCGCGGCACTCGCGGCAGCCGCGGCCGGCCATGAATTTCCAGCCCGTCGTGCCCTGGGCAGTGAGGCCCGATTCGGTCAGCACTTCTTCGTCCGGCTTTGTCTTCTCCGAGCAGTGCGGGCAATTCAGCCGCACGAGTCTCTGCGCGAGGATCGCGTTCAGTGCCGAGACGAAGCCGTACAGGTCGACGTTCATGTGCATGAAGCGGCCGATGACGTCGAAGGCGTTGTTGGCGTGCACCGTGGTGAAGACCAGGTGGCCGGTGAGCGCCGACTGCACGGCGATGTTGGCGGTCTCCTGGTCGCGGATCTCGCCGACCATGATCTTGTCGGGATCGTGGCGCAGGATCGAGCGCAGCCCGCGCGCGAAGTTGAGGCCCTTCTTCTCGTTGACCGGAATCTGCAGGACGCCCGCCAGCTGGTACTCCACCGGGTCCTCGATGGTAACGATCTTGTCCTGGCCGTTGTTGATCTCGCTGATCGCGGCATAGAGCGTGGTGGTCTTGCCGCTGCCGGTGGGCCCGGTGACGAGCAGCATGCCGTAGGGCTCGTGCGTCAGGCGGCGCAGCGCCTTGACGTCGGCGGCGTCGAAGCCGAGCGAATCGAGCGAGAGCTGCTGCTGCGTCTGCTCGTAGAGCGACTGCTTGTCGAGCACGCGCACCACGGCGTCCTCGCCGTGGATGCTCGGCATGATGGAGACGCGGAAGTCGACCGCGCGGCCGCGCTCGAGCGCCTTGAAGCGCCCGTCCTGCGGCACGCGCCGCTCGGTGATGTCGAGCTCGGCCAGCACCTTGACGCGCGCGATGGCCTGCTCGGCCTGCGCCGGGTCCTGGATCAGCTTGACCTGCGAAAGAATCCCGTCGATCCTGAATTTGATGCACAGGCCCGCCGGCAGGCTCTCCATATGGATGTCGCTCGCGCCGATGAGCAGCGCGTCGCGCAGCGTCGAGCGCACGAGCCGCACGACCTCGCTCGTCTCGTCGCCGATGGCTTTCAGCGACAGGTCCTCGACCCGGCCGCGGTCGTCGCCGGCGGCGGGCAGGGTGGCGCGCACGTCGTCGAGCGCGCGCAGCGACTCCTCGTGCCCGGCGAGGTAGGCGACGAGGTCACCGCGATGCACCAGGCACCACTGGAAGGGCTCGGCGATGCGCTCTTCCGCCCAGGACTGCAGCTCGGCCGAGAACGGATCGTCGAAAGCGAGCAGAAGGCGCCCGTCCGTCGCGCGCAGCAGCATGCAGCCGCGCTGGGCGCATTCGGCGAAGGGCAGCTGCTCGAAGAGCGGGGCGGCGGCGCGCAGCTCGGTCATCGTCATGCGCTCGAGGCGCAGTGTTCCGGCGAGGTGCTCGGTGAAGCTGTCCGGATCCTGACCGAGCGACTCTTCCAGCACCTCGACCAAGCGCCGGCGCGCCGCCGTGGCGGCGGCGCGGGCCTGCGATATTTCGTCAGCGGTAATCATTGCACGCTCCCGGCCAGCTCGAAGATCGGCATGTACATCAGGATCACGATCACGCCGATGACGAGGCCGATCATCGCCATCAGCACCGGCTCGAAGAGGCGCGTGAACCAGTCGACCCAGCGCGCGAGCTCCTCGTCGTGGAATACGGCGATGCTCTCGAGCATCTCGCCCATGTTGCCGCTCTTCTCGCCCACGGCCAGCATGCGCAGCGCCACCGGCGTGGTGAGCCCGTTCGCCTCCATCGACTGCGACACGCCGTGGCCTTCGCTGATCGCCTGCGTCGCGGTCGCGAGCCTCGCGCGGAGCAGCGGATGCAGCAGCTCGCCCGCCATCTCGAGCGCGCCGACCAGCGGCACGCCGCCGCGCAGCAGCATGCCGACGGTGCGGTAGAAGCGCGAGAGCTGGTAGAGCTGGAGGCGGCCGTGCACCGCCGGGATGCGCCACGCGAGCTCGACCAGGCGATCGCGCACCTGCGGCCGGCGGAGCGCGTGCACGACCACGACAATGAGCGCCGCCACTGCGCCGAGAATGAGCAGCCCATGCGTGTCGACTGCCTTGCCCCAGGCGAGGAGCAGGCGTGAGAAGACCGGCAGGTCGCCGCCGCGCTCTTCATAGACGTGCGCGAAGCGCGGCACGACGTACACCAGCAGAAAAATCGTGACCAGCGCGCCGACACCCAGCAGCACCGCCGGGTAGATCGAGGCGTTGACCACGCGGCGGCGGATGGCGTCGAGCTGGCTCGCGTTCGAGATGTAGCGCAGGAGCGCCGCGCCGACGTCGCTCGTGCGCTCGGCGGCGCGCACCGTGGCGATGTAGAGCGGCGGGAAGGCGCCGGGAAACTCTTCCAGCGCGGCCGAAAGCGTGCGCCCCTGCCGCAGGCTCGCCGCAATGCGCTCGAGCACGGCGCGGGAGCCGCCGCGGCCCTCCTTCTGCGCCAGCGTCTCGATCGCTTCCACGAGCGGCAGGCCGGCCGCGAGCAGCACGCGCAGCTCCTGGCTGAAGAGCGTGACGGGAAAGCGCTCGCCCGCGCTCTGCCAGAAGGCGAGCGGGCGCCGCGCGCGCACGCTGAGGACGGTGTAGCCGCGGCCTTCGAGCTGGCTGCGCGCGGTCGTCTCGTCGGGCGCCTGGGAGTCGATCGACTCGACGCCGCCGCCGGGTCCGATCGCTTTCAGCCTGAATTGCATGGCGAGCTAGCGGTTCGAGATGTCGGCGTTCTCGCCGCTGCCGCCGGGCTGGCCGTCGCGGCCGTACGAGAGCAGCTCGAACTCGGTCTTCTCGCCCGGGATCTTGTACACATACGCTTTGCCCCACGGATCGACCGGCACGTCCTTGCGCAGATACGGTCCGGACCATTTCGCCTCGTTCACCGGCCGCTCGACGAGCGCCTTCAGCCCTTGCTCGCTGCTTGGATAGTGGCCCGTGTCGAGCCGGAACTGGTCGAGCGCCTTCTCCAGCGCATCGATCTGCGCCTTGGCGACGCTGACTTCCGATTTACCCACCTGCCCGAAATAGCGCGGCGCCACGAAGCCCGCGAGCAGCCCGATGATCACCACGACCACCAGGAGCTCGATCAGCGTGAAACCGCGCAGCCGGGGATTTCTTGCACCCACCGAAATACCTCCCTGCGGCGCTATGTTACACGCGCTTTTGCACCCCAAAAAACGTAACACTGCCGCAATATCGGCGGCGTGCCCGAGCGATTGACAGCGTCAGGATTTACAACTGCGATTTCAGCGCTCGATCACGACCCTTTTCCCGAGCGGCAGATAGGCTTGCGGCGCCTGCTTTGGCGCGGGCGGCGGCGCCGACGAGCGGTAGTCGCCGAGCGACGGGCGTTTCCAGCGCATGGCTCTCAGCCGTGCGCCGCGTGGGCTACGAGGCGAATGCGGATATCGATTGCGTCGCCTACCTGAAGACCGCCGCTCAGCGCCTGGAAAGGGGTGATGCCGAAGTCGGATTGGCGGATCCGCAGGCTGGCGATCACGGTGAGCCGGTCATCCTGCTCGAACACCGCAGCCCGGAATCGCAGGTCGCGAGTCGCGCCGCGCAGCGTTGCGCGCGCAAGCACTGTCGGGTTCCAGCGCGGCCCGACCAACGCAATCGAACCGATCTCGATGAGCGGATAGTGCTCGGCATCGAGCACCTCCTTGCCCAGCAGATTTTCGCGTGTGCCCTGACGTGCTGGCTCGGACACCGGGGACGAAAATTCCCCGCCTTCCTCCGCCCGGGCGCCGGGCGGATCGACCACGAAGGCCGCAACCGGCATCTCCAGCCTGAAGCCGCTTCCGGCCGCGTCTTTGCCGGCGCGGATCTCACCGCGCACGCGGCCGGTGATGACGTGATGGTGGCCGAAGCGCGCGAGCGGCCCTGCGGGGTAGACGAGCAGCCTGATCTCGGAGCTATCCGGGTCCACAATGTAGCGCGGCGCGTCCGCCGGAAGGCTGACCGCCGAGTCCGCGCGATCGACGAGCACCGCCGAGTCCCCGGCCGGCGCCACGGCTTGGCACGCGGCAAGCAGCAGCAACGGGAATAAGAGCGCCAGGCGAGGCGTCTCATACAATCGAGCGAGGCATTTTCCTCGGAGAGTTTCCGACATGGTGCGCTGGCGCAATTCGCCGGAGTGCTACGGGATCATAGCGCAGGCGTTCCATTGGCTGATCGCGGCCTTGGTATTCGCGCAGCTTGCACTGGGGCTGTACGCGGCCGGCCTGCCGTTCAGCCTCGCGCGGCTGCAATGGCTGTCGCGCCACAAGGCGCTGGGGCTGACGATTCTCGCGCTGGTGCTCCTGCGGCTCGGGTGGCGCGCCATGAACCGGCCGCCGGCCTTGCCCGGCTCGATGCCTCGTTGGGAGCGCCGCGCTGCGGCGGTGAATCACTCGCTGATCTACGTGCTCCTCGTTCTGGCGCCGCTCGCAGGATGGCTCCAAGCCTCGGCGGCCGGGCTTTCGGCCAGCTGGTTCGGCCTGTTTCAGGTTCCCGATCTGGTGCCGAAGAATCCGCAGCTGTCGGACCTGTTCAAGCTGCTCCACAGGATCTGCGTCGGCAGCCTCGCGGTACTGCTCCTGGCACACACCGGCGCGGCCCTGCGACATGCGTTCCTGCTCCGCGACAGCGTCGTGCATCGAATGCTCCCCTGGAAGCCGAGGAGAACGGGTTGATGCTGAGATCGATTGCGCTGGCTGCCGCATTGGCGCCGCTGCCGGCACTCGCGGACGAGTGCTATTCCGTCGATGCCGCCCATGGCAGCGTCAGGTACGAAGTGAAACAGGCTGGGTCGGCCTTTCGCGGTGCGTTCCGCCGCTTTGGAGGCGAAATCTGCCTCGCCGCGGACCGCGCGACTCGCATCGAGGTATGGCTTGATCCCGCTTCAGCCGATTCGGGGCTGCCCGAAATCGACGCGGCACTGAAGGGCGAGGAGTTCTTCGCGGTCGAGCGGTACCCGCGCGTCGCGTACGCCAGCCGCTCGATCGAGCTGCGCGCAACGGCGCAGCTGGCCCACGGAACGCTGCAAATGAAGGGCCAGCGCCGCGATCTCGACGCTCTGTTCAACCTCCGGCGCGACAGCGGCGTGCCGGTAGTCTCCGGCACGCTTGCGATCAACCGCCTCGATTACGGCATCGGCACCGGCGAATGGTCGAATACGAACTGGCTGGGCGGAGAAGTCAAGATCGACTTTGAGGCGACACTCTCCCGTAGGTGAGGCTGCGCAAGCCGGCGGTCAGTGGACTACCGCTTACTGTCGCGCGCTTGCTGGTTAGCGACCAATAGAGACAACACCAGCGAAGCCACGCGGCTCTCGATGGAGTCGTTGCGGGTCGCGAGGACGATCGGGACTTTGCCGCCGAGGACGACGCCGCCGGAGATGGCGTCCGACAAATGCTCGAGCTGCTTGGCGAGCATGTTGCCCGCTTCCAAGTCGGGCGCGATGAGGACGTCGGCCTGGCCGGCGACGGCGGACTTGAGGTGGGCGCTGCGCGCGGCGACGATGGAGAGGGCGTTGTCGATGCCGAGCGGGCCGTCGAGGATCGCGCCCGAGATCTGGCCGCGGTCGGCCATCTTGCAGAGCGCCGCGGCATCCACCGTGGCGCGCATCTTGGGCGTGACGGTGTCGATGCCGGCCAGGATCGCGACTTTCGGCTCCGCGATGCCCATCATGTGGGCGAAGTCGATCGCGTTCTGCGTGATCTCGACTTTTTCTTCCAGCGTCGGCTCGATGTTGACCATCATGTCGCTGACGATGATCGGGCGCGGGTAGTTCGGCACGTCGATGTAGAGGACGTGCGACAGGCGCCGCACGCCGCGCAGGCCGTCATGGCCGATGACGCGCTCCATGAAATCCTGGGTGGTGACGTCGCCCTGCACGAGGATCCCGGCGTCGCCCGAGCGCGCCATTTCGACCGCGCGCGCCACCGCGGCGCGGGCGTGCGGCGCGTCGACCAGGCGGCAGCGCAGGAGCTCGATGCCGTTCGCCTTCGCGACTTCGCGCATCTCTTTCTCCGGTCCGATCAGCACCGGGCGCAGGAATCCCGACTCGGCCGCGGCCGCCGCGCTCTGCAGCGATTCCGCGTGGACCGGCTGCGCGAAGACGGCGGTGGCGGCGGGCAGCCCCTTGGCGCGCGCGAGCAGCTTCTTGTAGCGGCTCCAGCGGTCGGAGATGGTGAACTCGGGCAGCTCGAAGCGCTCGCGCTTCACTTTCTCGGTGGGCGCGAGCACCTCGGCCTCGCCCGCGATCACCTTCAATCCATCCTGGTTGGTGCACAGGCACTCGAAGACGATGTGCTTGTTGCGGTCGAACTTCTCCTTGCAGGTGACCTTCACCGTGATCGTGTCGCCGACCTTCACCGGGCGCGAGAACTTGAGCGTCTGGCCGATGTAGATGGTGCCGGGGCCGGGGAACTCGGTGCCGAGCACCGTCGAGATCAGCGCGCCGCCCCACATGCCGTGGGCGATCACCTCCTGGAACATCGAGGAGTGCGCGTACTCGGGGTCGACGTGCGCCGGGTTGACGTCGCCCGACATGATGGCGAAGAGCTGGATGTCCTCCGGACGCAGGGTCCGCGTCAGGACGGCGCTGTCGCCGACCTTGATCTCGTCGTAGGTGCGGTTCTCGATGAAGGCGGCGGGCATGGGGTCGTCGAAGGGAGGAAGGCGTCGGCATCCTAGCAGCAGTCATCAACTGAATGCCTCGGCAATCCGCGCAAGTGCTACATTGGCATGCGAGCTTCAGTCCCAGACAAGAGGAGAGACCTCATGGATGCCGACGAAGTACTGAAGGGCCTTGCGCGCGAATCGGTGAAGCAGAGCGAGAACCTGCGCTCGGCGGTGCGCGAGATGACGCTCAAGGGGCTGAAGGGCCGCGAGCTCACGCTGGGCCAGATCAAGCGCGTGGTGAAAGCGGTGACCGAGGGCGTCAACCTCGGCGCGGCGAGCATGAAGATCGACCCCGAGCGGGTGCTCGGCGAGGCGCTCGCCGGCATGGACGAGGCGGTGCTGAAGGCGGTGCAGGCGAACCATATCGCGCTCCAGCAGCTCTCGCAGCAGGGCCAGAACCTGCGCGAGTCGCACGTGAAGAAGGCGCTCGCCGAGCTCGAGCGCCTCGAGGATGAATTCGTCGCGACCGTCAAGGACGCGACGAAGAAGGGCAGCAAGCAGCTCAAGGACCAGTGGGCGAGCGTGCTGCAGCAGAAGCAGGCCGCCGGCCTCGAGACCGCGGCGCAGATCGAGGCGACGATGGAGGAGTTCGGCGACAAGATGCGCGAGGCGGTGAAGCAGCAGCGGCGCACCGCGCTCAAGGCGGCGGAGGTGATGGCGGAGAACTTCACCACGCTCGCGAGCGGCATCCTGATCGGCCTTACCGAGGGACTGCAGCAGGGCAGGCAGCAGGGCGAGGACAAGGCGCCCAAGTAGCGCCGGTCGCACCGAGGTCCACGGCCGTTGCGCGGCGGCGCGCGATGGCGGAGGACCTATCTGCAACAATATCAATGTGCTTGAGGCGACGGAGCTGGAATGCGAGCGCGGCGGCCGGACGCTGTTCCGCGGCCTTTCGTTCGCGCTCGCGGCGGGCGAGCTGCTGCGCGTCGGCGGGCCGAACGGCAGCGGCAAGACCAGCCTCCTGCGGATCCTGTGCGGCCTCCTGACACCGGGCGGCGGCGAGGTGCGCTGGAAAGGCGCGCCGATCCGCGGGCTGCGCGAGGACTACTCGCGCGAGCTCCTTTACCTCGGGCATGCGCCGGCGGTGAAGGACGACCTCACGCCGCTCGAGAACCTGGACGTCGCGTGCCGCCTCGTCGGAATGCAGGCGCACCAGGAAGCGCTGACCTGGGCGCTGAACGCCTTCGCGGTGCCGGATCTGCCGGTGCGCAAGCTCTCGCAGGGGCAGCGGCGCCGCGCGGCGCTCGCGCGACTGCTCCTGTCGGAGTCGGTGGCGCTGTGGCTGCTCGACGAGCCGTTCGCCGCCCTGGACATCGCGGCGGCGAGCTACACCGAAGAGCTGATCGGGCGTCATCTCGCCGCGGGTGGCAGCGTGGTGTACACGACGCACCAGCCGGCCGCCATCGATGCGCTCGCGCGCGTGGTCCAGCTTTGATCTTTCCGGCGGTGAAAACCATCGTGCGGCGCGACCTGCTGCTCGCGCTGCGCCGGAGGAGCGACGTCGCCACGGCGCTGCTCTTCTTCGTGATCGTCGCGAGCCTCTTTCCCCTGGGCGTCGGCGCCGAGCCGAACCTGCTGCGCGCGATCGCGCCGGGCGTGATCTGGGTCGCCGCGCTCCTCTCATCGATGCTCTCGCTCGGGAGGCTTTTCGCCGCCGACCATGCCGACGGCACGCTCGAGCAGATGCTGCTCGGCGCCGCGCCGCTCGGCGTGGTGGTGAGCGCCAAGACGCTGGCGCACTGGCTGGTTTCGGGGCTGCCGCTGGTGCTGATCGCCCCGCTGATCGCGCTCCAGTACGACGTCGAGGCCGGGCTCTACGGCGTTCTCGCCTTATCATTGCTCCTCGGCACGCCGGTGCTCAGCATCATCGGCGCGATCGGCGCGGCGCTGACGCTCGGGCTGCGCGGCGGCGGAGTGCTGCTCTCGCTCCTCGTGCTGCCGCTGTACGTGCCGGTGCTGATCCTCGGCGCGGGCAGCGTGGAGATGGCGGCGGCGGGCCTGTCGCCCGAAGGCCAGCTCCTGCTCCTCGGCGCCATGCTGATCGTCGCCGCGGTGTTCGCCCCCTGGGCGACCGCCGCCGCGCTAAGGATTTCCTCGGAATGACGACGCAAGGCATCAGGTGGTTCTGGTACGCCTCGCCGCAGACCTTCTTCCCGCTGGCCGGGAAGATCGCGCGCGTCTGCGCCGTGCTCGCGGTGATCTTTGCGCTCGCCGGCCTCTATGTCGGATTTCTTGTGGCGCCGACCGACGCGCAGCAGGGCGAGGCGTATCGCATCATCTACATCCACGTGCCGGCGGCGTGGATGTCGATGTTCGTCTACGTCGTCATGGCGGTCTGGGCGGCCGCCGGGCTGGCGCTCAACACGCGCCTCTCGTTCATGATGGTCCGGGCGCTCGCGCCGACGGGCGCGCTCTTCACCTTCATCGCACTATGGACCGGCGCCTTCTGGGGCAGGCCGACCTGGGGCACGTACTGGGTCTGGGGCGACACCCGGCTGATGACGGAGCTCATCCTGCTGTTCCTTTATTTCGGTGTGATGGCGCTGCAGGCGGCGATCGACGAGCGGCGCCGCGCCGACCGCGCGGGCGCGCTGCTCGCGATCGTCGGCGTGGTGAACATTCCGCTCATCTATTACTCGGTGAAGTGGTGGAACACGCTGCACCAGGGGGCGTCGGTGAGCTTCACCAAGGCGCCGAGCATGGCCGCGACCATGTTCACGGGAATGATCCTGATGGCGCTCGCGTTCTGGACGTACAGCATTGCAGTCGCAATGGTCCGCTTGCGCTGCGAGATCGTGGAGACACAATGAGCGGACATGTTCTTGCCACCCCCCTTATCAGGGGGCAGAAACGGTGAGCGAATTTTTTGCGATGGGCGGCTACGCGTTCTACGTCTGGGGCGCCTACGGCGTGACCTTCGCCCTTTTGGCGATTGAGGTCTATTTGGTAATGAAGAGGAAGCGTGAAACCAAGGCATAAGCGCATGGCGTGGATCGCGCTCGGCGTGGTGGCGCTCGGCGTCGCCACGGCCCTGGTGCTGACGGCGTTCAACAAGAACCTGGTGTTCTTCTTCACGCCGTCGCAAGTGGCGGCGAACGAGGCGCCGGTGGGGCGCACTTTCCGCATCGGCGGCATGGTGGTGCCGGGGAGCGTGAAGCGCGCAGGGGTGGAAGTGCGCTTCGTCGTCACCGACACGGCGAAGTCGATGCCGGTGGTCTACCGCGGCCAGCTGCCGGATCTGTTCCGCGAAGGCAAAGGGGTCGTGGCGCAGGGGCAGCTCGGCGCGGACGGCGTGTTCACCGCGCGCGAGGTGCTGGCAAAGCACGACGAGAACTACATGCCGCCGGAGGCGGCGCACGCGCTGGAGCAGGGTGCGAAGGCGCAGAAAACGATCAAGGTGCCATGATTCCAGAGCTCGGACAGGTCGCGCTGGCGCTGGCGCTCGCGGTGGCGCTGATACAAGCGGTGCTGCCGATCGCCGGCGCGGCGAAAGGCAACGCCGCCTGGATCGCGGTGGCGCGGCCGGCGGCGCAGGCGCAGGCGCTGCTCGTCGCGTTCGCGTTCGGCTGCCTCACGTACGCGTTCGTCACCAATGATTTTTCCGTGGGCTATGTCGCCGAGCATTCCAACAGCGCGCTGCCGCTGCACTACCGCATCGCCGGCGTATGGGGCGGCCACGAAGGGTCGCTCCTTCTCTGGACGCTGATGCTCGGCGTGTGGATGACCGCGGTCAGCGTCTTCAGCGGCCATCTGCCCGACGAGATGACCGCGCGCGTGCTCGGCGTGATGGGCGTGGTGAGCACCGGGTTCCTGGCGTTCATGCTGTTCACGTCGAATCCCTTCGATCGCCAGCTTCCACCGGCCATGGACGGGCGCGATCTCAATCCGCTCCTGCAGGACCCGGGCATGGTGCTGCATCCGCCGATGCTGTACATGGGCTACGTCGGGTTCTCGGTGGCCTATTCGTTCGCCGTGGCGGCGCTCCTCTCCGGCAAGCTCGACGCGGCGTGGGCGCGCTGGTCGCGGCCGTGGACCACGGTGGCGTGGATGTTCCTCACGCTCGGCATCGCGCTCGGCTCGGGCTGGGCCTACTACGAGCTCGGCTGGGGCGGCTGGTGGTTCTGGGACCCGGTGGAGAACGCGTCCTTCATGCCGTGGCTCGTCGGCACGGCGCTGATCCATTCGCTCGCGGTCACCGAGAAGCGCGGCGGCTTCCGCAGCTGGACCGTGCTGCTGGCGATCATCGCGTTCGGCCTTTCGCTCCTCGGCACCTTCCTCGTCCGCTCGGGCGTGCTCACCTCGGTGCACGCCTTTGCGGTGGACCCGCGCCGCGGGATATTCATCCTGGGGCTGTTCACCCTCATGATCGGCGGCGCGCTCGTGCTCTACGCCTGGCGCACCTCGCGCATCGGCCTCGGCGGCGATTTCGCACCGGTGTCGCGCGAGTCGTTCCTCCTCTCCAATAACGTGCTGCTGGTCGCTGCCGCCGGCTCGGTGTTCCTCGGAACCATCTACCCGCTGCTGATCGATGCGTTCGGCGCCGGCAAGATCTCGGTCGGCCCGCCGTACTTCGAGGCGGTGTTCGTGCCGCTGATGGCGCCGGCGCTCTTCCTGATGGGCGTCGGGCCGCTCGCGCGCTGGAAGCATTCGAGCATCCCCGAGCTCGCGGTGCTCCTGCGCTGGGCGCTCGCCGTGAGCCTCGCGGTCGGGTTGCTGCTGCCGCTCGCCTTCGGCCAGTGGCATGCGCTCACGGGATTCGCGCTGGCGCTCGCCATCTGGATCGTCGCCGCTGCGCTCATCAGCCTGAAGAAGCGGCCGCGCGGCTCGCGCGCGTATCTCGGCATGGTGGTGGCGCACATCGGCGTCGCCGTGTTCGTCGTCGGCGTGACGCTGGTCAAGACCTACGAGAGCGACAAGGACCTGAAGATGAAGCCCGGCGACACGGTGGCCCTCGCCGGCTACGTCTTCCGTCTCGACGAGGTGGCCAACGTCAAGGGGCCGAACTACGTCGCGGCGCGCGCCAGGGTTTCGGTCACGCGGGACGGCGCGCCGGTCACGGTGATGTATCCGGAAAAGCGGCTCTACGTCGTGCAGAACATGCCGATGACCGAAGCCGCGATCGATCCCGGCGCGACGCGCGATCTCTACGTGTCGCTCGGCGACCCCTTCGACGACGGCTCGTGGCTGGTGAAGGTGCAGCACAAGCCCTTCGTCGACTGGATCTGGCTCGGCTGCGTCATCATGGCGCTCGGCGGCCTGCTCGCCGCGAGCGACCGGCGCTACCGCGTGGCATTGCCAATCAGGACGCGCGAAGTCCCTGCATGAAAAAGCGCGCCTGGACCCTCATCTCGACCTTCGGCGCGTTCGTGGCACTGGTCGCGGTGCTCGCCGTCGGCCTGCGCCTGAATCCGCGCGAAGTGCCCTCGCCGCTGATCGGCAAGCCCGCGCCGGCGTTCGAGCTGCCGCTGTTGAACGAGCCCGACAAGCGCTTCTCGGAGAAGGACCTGCTCGGGAAAGTCTGGATCATGAACGTCTGGGCGTCGTGGTGCCCGCCGTGCCTGGTCGAGCATCCGGTGGTGACGCAGATCGCCCGCTCGGGCATGGCGCCGGTCGTGGGCCTCAACTACAAGGACACGCGCGACGAGGCGCTGCCCTGGCTCAAGCGCAACGGCGACCCCTACCAGCTCATCGTGTTCGACGCCAACGGCCGCATCGGCATCGACTACGGCGTCTACGGCGTGCCGGAGACCTACGTCATCGATCGCAAGGGGATCATTCGCTACAAGCACATCGGCCCGCTCACCCCGGACGTGGTGCAGAAGAAGGTGGAACCACTGGTGAAGGAACTCAACGCCGGTGGCTAGATGGCTCCTCGTTCTCTGGATGGCGTGCGCCTCGGCGCAGGACCCGGCGCTCGAGCGCCGCGTCACGAACCTCGCCCACGAGCTGCGCTGCCTGGTGTGCCAGAACCAGACGATCGCCGACTCGAACGCGCCGCTCGCCGTCGACCTGCGCAACCAGATCCGCGAGCAGCTCGCCGCCGGCAAGTCCGAGCGCGACGTGGTCGACTTCATGGTCGCGCGCTACGGCGACTTCGTGCTCTACCGGCCGCCGCTGAAGGCGAGCACCGTGCTCCTCTGGGTCGGGCCGTTCGCCTCTCTCATCGCCGGTTTCTACCTGCTGATCAGTTTCCTGCGCCGTCGCCAGATTCCCGAGCCGCAGCTCTCGGACGCGGAGCGCGCGCGGGCGGCGAAGCTGCTGGAATGATCGCCTTCTGGCTCATCGCCGCCGCGCTCGCGGCGGGCGCGCTCGCGTGGGTGCTGCCGCCGTTCATCCGGCGCCAGGGCGGGCAGCGCCTCAGCCGCAGCGAAGCCAACGTTTCGATCTACAAGGACCAGCTGCGCGAGCTCGACGCCGAGCTCGCCGCGGGCACGCTGAGCCCGGACGACCACGCCCGGGCGCGGCTCGAGCTCGAGGCGCGCCTCCTGGAGGACGTGCCGGCCGCGGAACTGGAGCGCGCAACGGGCAGTGGACGCCGCGCGGCGCTGGCCGTCGGCATCGCGGTGCCGCTGCTCGCGGTGGCGGTCTATCTCGCCACCGGCACGCCGGGCGCGCTCGATCCGCGGCAGGCGATGCCGACCGCCGCGCAGGTCGATGGAATGGTGGCGCGCCTGGCGGCGAAGCTGCGCGAGAACCCCGACGACGCCGACGGCTGGAAGCTCCTCGGGCGCTCCTACGCCGTGATGGGGCGCTATGCGGAAGCGGTGGACGCCTACGCCAAGGCGGCGCAACGCGCGCCGCGCGATGCGCAGCTCCTCGCCGACTTCGCCGACACGCTGGCGATGGCGCGGGGCCAGAGACTCGCGGGCGAGCCGGAGAAGCTCATCGCGCGGGCGCTCGAGATTGACCCGAACAACCTGAAGGCGCTGGCGCTCGCGGGAACCGCGGCGTACGAGCGGCAGGACTACGCCAAGGCCGCCGAGATCTGGGGACGCATGCTGCCGCTCGTGCCGGCGGACTCCGAGGATGCGCGCATGATCGGCGAGAACGTCGACGAGGCGAAGAAGATGGCGGGCATCGGAGCGGCTCCCAAGGCTCAAGCAAAGGCGCATCCCGGTGTGCGCGGCACGGTGCGCCTCGCGCCTGGGCTGAAGAAAGAGGTGAAGCCGGACGACGTGGTGTATGTCTTCGCGCGGGCCGTCGACGGCCCGCCGATGCCGCTCGCCGTGCTGCGCGCCAGGGCGGCGGAGCTGCCGCTCGCGTTCAACCTCAACGATTCGATGGCCATGGCGCAGGGCCTCACGGTCTCGGCGCATCCGCGCATCGTCGTCACGGCGCGCGTCGCGAAATCCGGCAGCGCGAAGCCCGCGTCCGGCGACCTCGAGGGCAAGAGCGCGCCGGTGGCGAACGACGCCGCCGGCGTCAACGTGCTCATCGATAGCGTGGTGCGCTGAAGCGCAGCTCGCCGTCCTCGACCGCGCCGCGAATCCAGCTCACGATCGGCGAGCCCCAGACTTCCAGCCTCCGCACCCCCGGCAGCGGCTCGTCGTCGTGGTAAGTGTGCGTGTCGCCGTGCACGAGAAGCAGGCGACCTCCCATCTTCGCGCCCAAGACGATGAGCCGCTCGCGCAGCGCCTGGTAGCCGTCACGCGGCAGGACGATGAAGGGATTGCCCTGCATCACGACGACGAGGCCGACGCGCCCTTTCTGCGCGAGCGTCGCGGAGTCGTCGAGCCAGGCGAGCACCGCGCGCATGCGGCTCGCATGCTCGGCGGG
>DASQAW010000623.1:0-2510 GCA_035635495.1 Burkholderiales bacterium | reverse complement strand
GGCGGATCCCCTTCCAGGTTTGTTCCTGCTGTTCCAGGATGGTGACGATGTTCTGCCGCTCCAGGCTCGGCAGCAGGAACGGCAGCCAGCCGAGCGACGGATGGCGGAAGGAGACCAGCGAGCCGCCCGAGAACTGGTGCAACTCCGTGCGGTAACGCGGGTTGTGCAGCGGCTGCATCTCCTGCAGGCGCGGCGGTTCGGCGGCGACCGCGGGGGTCATCTCCTCGCGGATCTGCGCCAGCGCCTGCATCAGCGCATCGAGGTGCTCCGCGCGCCATTCTTCGCGTCCGGGCAGGTTGAAGCGGGCGCGCGTCTTCGCTTCATCCAGCCACTCGACCGAGATCAGGAACATGGAGACAATCTCACTCCATCCGCGTCCGCCGGTCAATCGCTAAAACCATGACAAGACTGCTCGCACTCCTTGCACTTTGCTGCTCACCGGCGTTCGGCCAGCCCTATCCGTCGAAGCCCATCACGCTGATCATCCCCTTCCCGCCCGGCGGCTCGACCGACATCGTCGGGCGTATCGCCGCCGACGGCATGGCGCGCGAGCTCGGCCAGCCCTTGGTGGTCGACAACCGCGGCGGCGCGGGCGGCGCGATCGGCGCCAAGGCGATCGCCGACGCCGCGCCTGACGGCTACACGCTCGGCATCGCCACCATCTCGACGCACGTGGTGAATCCGATCGTGCACGCCGACCTGCGCTACGACCCGCTGAAGGACTTCAGCTTCATTAGCCAGATCGCCGCCGTGCCGAACGTGGTCTCGGTGCACCCCTCCGTCCCGGCCAAGAACATGGCCGAGTTCGTCGCCTACGCGAAGAAGAACCCCGGCAAGCTCAACTTCGGCACCCCAGGAATCGGCAGCCTCGGGCACCTCATCGGCGAGACCTTCAAGTACTCGGCGGAGGTCGACATGACCCACGTGCCCTACCGCGGCGCCGGCCCGGCGCTCAACGACGCGCTCGCCGGGCAGGTGCAGGTGCTCTTCGACAACCTGCCCTCCTCGCTGCCGCACATCCACGCCGGCAAGCTGCGCGCGCTCGCCGTGGCGAGCGAGAAGCGGGTCACGAGCCTCCCGGACGTGCCGACCTTTGCGGAGACCGGGCATCCGCTGGTGAACGACCCGTCCTGGTTCGGCCTCATCGGCCCCGCGCGGCTGCCGCCGGAAACCGTTTCCAGGCTGCAGGCGGCGCTGGTCGCGACCCTGAAGCAGCCGGAGGCGCAGAAGCGCCTCGCCGACGCCGCGTCGGTGCCGGTCGGCAACTCGCCGGAGGCGTTCCGCAAAGTCGTCGCCAGCGCGCTCGAGAACACGCGTAAGGTGGTACGCGAGGCGAACCTCAAGTTCGAATGACGTGCTGTTGTCGTGGTGGATTCGCCCGCCTTCTGCCAAAGTGACGCCGATTCCGGCCGGCGTGGTTCCTCGGCCGGCCGCTCTAGCGCAGACAACCGCAGGAGGTGCACCAGATGGGCAGATCAACCGGTCGCAATCTTCGCAACCGCAGGCGCAAGCAGCAGATCAGGAAAAAGCTGCACCAGCTCGCGAAGCAGCAAAAGAGGATGGCCAAGGCTGCCAAAGGAGGAAAGGCATGAAACTCAAAGGCGGCATGCTGGACGCGGATGGCCACCTGATCGAGCGCGACGAGGAGCTGCTCGAGTACATGGAGGCGCCCTACAAGGGCAACAACACGCTGCTCGGCTTCCCGTTCTTCCCGACGCTCGACGGCTACCAGCGCGGCGCGATCATGGCGCGCCTCGGCATCCACAAGGGCTACACGATCAACGCCAAGACGTGGATCGACTTCCTCGACGGCACCGGGATCGAGAGCACGGTGCTCTATCCCACCGCCGGCCTTGCCTTCAACATGATCCAGGACCCGACGTGGGCGGTGCCGCTGGCGCGCGCCTACAACAACTGGTTCACCGACAAGTTCCACAAGGTGAGCCCGCAGCGCCTGAGGGCGGTCGCGCTGGTGCCGATCCAGGACGTGCCCGAGGCGGTGAAGGAGCTGCGCCGCGCTGTCACCGAGCTCGGCATGGTGGGCGCGGTGCTCGGCGCGAACGGCGCCGAGCTCGGCGTGCGCCGGCCGTTGGGCCATCCGGATTTCTGGCCGCTGTACGAGGAGGCCGAGCGCCTCGACGTGCCGATCGCGCTGCATGGCGCGCCCTCGGCGAGCCTGGGCATCAATTTCTTCAACCGCTTCGCCCAGACGCACGCGCTCGAGCATCCGATCGCGCAGATCATCCAGCTCACGAGCATGGTGATGGAGGGCGTGTTCGAGCGCTTCCCGAAGCTGCGCGTGGCGTACCTCGAGGCCGGCGCGGGCTGGGTGCCTTACATCATGGACCGCCTGGATCGCTCATTCGAGGTGTGGTCGGGCAAGCAGGTGCAGGAGTTCTCGCCGTGGCTGAAGAAGAAGCCGAGCGAGTACATCCGTTCCGGCCGCGTGTACTTCAACTGCGAGGGCGGCGAGATCACGCTGCCCTACGCGCTGAAGCGCATCGGCCACC
>DASQAW010000622.1:0-3728 GCA_035635495.1 Burkholderiales bacterium | reverse complement strand
ACGCGCAGGGGCCGCCTACGCCGACCTCATCGCCGCAGGTGCGCAGCTTCTCATCGGTCCCTACGGCTCGGCGGCGACGCTGACCGCCGCGGCCGAGGCCGAGCGCGCACGCCGCGTGCTGCTGAACGCCGCCGGCCCCTCCGGCCAGGTGCACAAGCGGCCGCTGCGCTACGTGTTTCAGACCGTGCCGCCTTACACCGCCTACGCCGAAGGCGTGCTCGCCGCGGCGCGCGAGGCGAAGGCCGAATCGCTCTACATCGTGGCGCGCGACGATGCCGCCTCGCGCGAGATGGCCGAGGCGGCGCAGGCGCAGGCGAAGAAGCTCGGCTTCGGCCCGGTCGAGATCGAGATCTATCCGCCGGGCACGGAGGATTTCCTGCCGCAGCTCTACAAGGCGATGGCCGTGCACGCCGACGCCTGGATCGCCTTCGCCGAGGCGCGCGACGGCGCCGACATGGTGAAGACGCTGAAGCGCCACGGCTACGCGCCAAAGCTTTTCTACCTGCGCTCGAGCACCGACCCGCGCTTCATTTCCTACGTCGGCCAGGACGCGGAATTCATCCTCGGCTCGAAAGAGTACGATGCGCGCTTTCCGACCGAGGGCAACGCGCAGTTCGTGCAGGCCTTCACCGCGAAATGGTCCGCCGCTCCCGGCGCGCTCGCCGCCCAGGCCTACGCCGCCGGCACGGTGCTCGGCGAGGCGCTGCGCCGTGCAGGCACCGTGGACACCGCCAAGCTGCGCGCCGCGCTCGCTGCGCTGCAGGTGGAGACCGTGCTGGGTCCCTACCGCGCGGATCCGGCAAACGGCGCTCAAATCGGGATGAGACCGGCCGTCACCCAGATCGTGAAGGGCAGGGCGCTCCCGGTATGGCCCGAGGCGCTCGCCGGCGAACGCACGCTGCTTCCTTTTATGCCGTGGGCCGAGCGCGAGATCCTGCGATGATCCGCTCCTTCCTCTTCGTGCCAGCCAACGTGCCGCGACGCGTCGAGAAGGCGCAGACGCTGAACGCCGATGCCGTGATCCTCGACCTTGAGGACTCGGTCGCGCCTTCGGACAAGCCGGCGAGCCGCGGCGCGATCGTCGCCGCGCTCGGTCGTCCGTGGCAGAGCCTGCTTTACGTCCGCGTGAACGCGCCCTCGACGCAGTGGTGCTACGCGGACCTCGTCGCCACCGTGCGCAAGGGCATCGACGGCGTCGTGGTGCCGAAGATCGAGAGCGCGGCCGACCTGCACGCGATCGACTGGCTGCTGGCGGCGCTCGAGCGCGAGCGCGGCATCGCCGAGGGCTCGCTCGACCTGATGCCGCAGGTCGAGACCGCCGCCGGCGTGCAGCGCGTCGACCGCATCCTGCAGGCGCGCAATCTCCGGCCTTACCGCGGGCCCTGGCGCGTCAAGCGCGTGTGCTTCGGCGCTGCGGACTATGCGAACGACCTGGGCCTTTCCCCCACGCTCGATGAACCGGAGCTCGCCGACGCCCGCGCTCGCGTCGTGCTCGCCTCGCGCGCCGCCGGCATGGAAAACCCGATCGACAGCCCCTGGTTCCATTTCAAGGAGACCGCGGCGTTTTCGCGCGCGCTCGAGCGCAGCCGCCGCGGCGGCTTCCAGGGCCGCTGCTGCGTGCACCCGGACCAGATCGCGCCGGTGAACGAAGCGTATCGCCCGACGAGCCAGGAGATCGCCGCCGCCGAGCGCATCGTCGCCGCGTTCGCCGAGGCCGAGAAGCGCGGCGCCGCGGCGATCGAGGTCGACGGGCAGATGGTCGACTACCCGGTCGCGCACCGCGCGCAGGCGCTGCTGGACGCAGTTCTGAGCCTCAACAACAAGTGACCGAGGAGGTCGTGCTGGTCCCGGGCCTCTGGATGCCCGCGGCCGCCCTGGCGCTGCTCTCGGCGCGGCTCGGGCGCGCCGGGTTCCGCACGCAGAGCTTCGCGTACAGCGGCCGCGATCCGCTGGAGTCGACGATCGAGCGCCTCGCGCGGCTGGTGCGCGAACGATCGGTGCACTTCGTCGGTCACAGTCTCGGGGGCGTGCTGATCTTCGACCTGCTGGAAACTCACCGGGACATTGCCGCGCGCCGCGTCGTGCTGCTCGGCTCGCCAGTGCGCGGCTGCCATGCCGGACGGCGCCTGGGCGCCGGCGCGCTCGGCCGCTGGATGCTCGGCGCCTGCGCGCCGCGCTGGGACGCGCGCGACGCGCGCTGGCAGCGCCCGGAGGCGCTCGGCGTCGTCGCCGGCACGCTGCCCCTGGGCCTCGGCCGCGCGCTGGGCACCCTTCCGGGCGAAAATGACGGCGTGGTGCGCGTCGAGGAAACCGTCGTCGAGGGCATGGCCGAGCGCGTGCTGCTGCGCCAGGGCCACAGCATGCTCGCAGTCTCCGGTCGCGTCGCGGCGCTGGTGACGCACTTCCTGCGCGCGGGCAAGTTCGCATGACACGGCTGCTGGCCATCCTCGCGCTCGCGCTGCTTGCCGGCTGCGAATCGGTTTCCTACTACGGCCAGGCGATCGGCGGCCATCTCAAGCTATTGTCGGCCGCCCGGCCCGTCGACTCCTGGCTCGCCGACCCGCAGACGCCGCCCGAGCTGAAAGAGCGCCTCGAGACCGCGCGCCGCATCCGCGAATTCGCCACGCGCGAGCTGCATCTTCCGGACAATGCGAGCTACACGGCCTACGCCGACGTGGGTCGGCGCTTCGCCGTGTACAACGTGTTCGCCGCGCCGAAGTTCTCGGTCGAGGCGAAGGCCGAGTGCTTCCCGGTCACCGGCTGCGTCGCCTACCGGGGATTCTTCTCCGAGAAGGACGCGCTGCGCCACGCCGAAAAGCTGCGCGCCGAGGGCTACGACGTCTATGTCGGCGGCATCCTCGCGTATTCGACGCTGGGGTGGTTCGACGACCCGCTGCTTTCGACCTTCATCCGCTATCCCGACCCGCAGGTCGCGCGGCTCGTCTTCCACGAGCTCGCGCACCAGCTGGTCTACGCGAAGAACGACACCACGTTCAACGAGTCCTTCGCCGTGGTGGTCGAGGAGGAGGGCGTGCGCCGCTGGCTCGAAGCCGAGGGCCGCACCGCCGAGCTCGCCGCGTTCCACGCCGCGCAGGCGCGCAAGCGCGAGCTCGCCGCGCGCATCAAGGAGACGCGCGAGCGCCTGAAGAGCATCTACGCCATGCAGCTTTCGCCCGAGGCGATGATGGAGCAGAAGCGCGGCGAGTTCGACCGGCTGCGCGCCGCGTTCCCCGGCGTCGTGCCGGCGGAGCCCAACAACGCCTTCCTGGTTTCCATCGCGCTGTACAACGAGCTGGTGCCGGCCTTCGAGCGGCTGCTCGCGCAGGCTGGCAGCCTCGATGCCTTCTACGAGCGCACGCGCCAGCTCGCCGCCAGCGGGCGTCCCGAGCGCGATGCCGTGCTGGCGCGCGCGCCTAACTGAGCGGGATATCGACGATCTTGCGGTAGGCGGGCCGCTCGCAGAGGCGCGCGAACCACGCCTCCAGGTTCGGCTGGCGCGGCCTGTCGATCGGCAGCCGCATCCAGAGCTGCACGTGGCAGCCGAGCGGAATGTCGCCCATGGTGAGTTGCTTGCCGCCGAGATAGTGGCGTCCCGCCAGCGCGGCGTCCACGATGCCCAGCATCTCGCCGCACTTCTTCACCGCCTCGGCGATCGCCTTCTGATCGCGCTTCTCCGGCGGCGTGCGCACCAGGGGCCAGAACACCGGGCGCTGGAACTCGCGCGAAAA
>DASQAW010000621.1:0-8442 GCA_035635495.1 Burkholderiales bacterium | reverse complement strand
CCGGGTCTGGCTGTTGAAGTCCCACGAAAGAATCGTGATCGAGCGCTTCGCGCGGAGCGCCGCCTCGGTGAACGCCTTGAAGTAGTCGGCGGCGTCGACGAGGAGGGCGACGCGCTCGGCGCGTGCCACCGTCCAGACGTTATAGCCGGGCCGCAGGATCGACGGCGTCGCGTGCCCCGCCTGCGTTCGCGCGGCGGCCGCGGCGTCCTTTCGCCGCATGCCGCGATCGAGGTAGAGCACGCTGCCCATCGTCCTACCTGCGCAGGCTCGCCGTGCCGGCGGGCGCGGTGGTGCCGGTCGCGGGGGAAACGGTGACGGTGGCCGCGGGCGCGGCGCCGAACGCCGCTGCGCTGCCTGCCGGCGGAGTTGCGCCGGGCACCGAGGTCGGTGGCGTGTCGCTGATGCCGCGCGGAAAGGGACTGTCGCTCACATTGGAGCGCACCGGCGCCGGGCCGCCTGCCGCGGCCGGGCTCATTCCCTTCTGGAGGGCGGCGGCGGGGCTTTGCTGCGCGGCGGTGCTGGTGGTGATCGGCGTCGACGCCGGCACGACGCCGGTGACCGGCGTGGTGCCGAGCGTGGTCGGCAGAGCGCCGCCGGTGAGGATGATCGCGAGCTGCTGCGCAGTCGGCGCCGCGATGCCACGCGCGATGAGCTGCTGGCGGACCTTCTCGAGCGTTTGAGCGATCTGCACCGCGCTCATCGTGCTTCCCGGCGTGAAGCTGACGACCTGCGTGCCGTCGGCCAGCGTGATCGGCGTGCCCTGGGCGAGGCCGTTCACCAGGCTCTGGAAGTTGGCATCGCCGCCGGCGAAGGCGACGAGCTGCGGCGCGAGTCGCTGCACCTCGAGCGCGGGGGAGATCTGCGATTGCGGAAGGGTCTGGGTTTCAAGCGCCTGCGCGAGCACGTGGGTGCTGAACGCGAGCGCGGCGGCAAGGACGAGAGCTCTCATGGCGATGACCTCGGAAGAATGCCCGGCAGCTGGTAGGCGCCGTTGACGGTGGTGATCGTGCCGCCGACGAGCGCCGTGCGGATCTGCTCTTCGGACGGATTCAGGATGCCGATGCTGGCGAGCTGCTGCAGCGCGGCCTCGCGCGCCGGCACCGGCGCGGCGGGTGCGGTACCGCCCGCGGCGGCACTACCTCCATACGAAGGCACAGGCGTACCGGGCGCGACGATCTGGCTCGCGAGCGTCGCCGGTACGCCGTAGGCGTTGAGCAGTCCGCTCAGCGTGTAGCGGCCGGTGGGCGTGTCGATCGGCCCGCCGGCCAGCATGCGCGCGATTTCCTCGGCGGTGGCGCTCGTCAGGCCGATCCGGGCGAGCTCCTGCCGCGCGCGATCGACATACGCCGCGGCGTCGGCGGCCGACATCCGCACGGGCGCGCGGAAACTGGTGACCTGCAGCATGCCGGTGTTGAGCGGCGTGATGAGCGTCACCGGATTGCCGCTCGTCAGCCCGGCAAGCAGATTTTGCAAATTGGGATCGGCGTACTGCGCCCGCGCCGCGAGGGCGCCGAGCGCGAAGACTGCTGCGGCGAGCAGGCGGGGCAGCATGCACGCCTGCTTGCAACTTACATGCCTTGGATCTTCAGCAGGCGCTTTGCATTGCCGTTCAGGATCTTCTGGCGATCGTCGGGCCCGAGCGGCACATGGTCCATCCATCGCACCCCGGGTGGATTAGGCACGAACGGATAGTCGACGGAGAAGAGGATGCGGTCGACGCCCATCTCGAGGACGCAGCAGAGCAGCGCGGGCGTCGAGAAGTTGCCGCTCGTCGTGATCCAGAAATGCTCGCGGAAGGTCTCGCGGAACGGCGTCGGGCGGTTGCCCTGGCGCTGCAGGGCCATGTCGATGCGCCAGAGCGAGAACGGCAGCGACTCGCCGAGGTGGCCCATGACGATCTTGAGCCCGGGATACTGGTCGAACACGCCCGACAGCACCAGGCGAATGCCCTGCGTCGCCGTCTCGACCGTGAATCCCCACGCCGCCGTGAGCAGCCCGGGGAAGTCCTTGAGGTAGTCGCGGTAGTACGCCTCGACCACCGCCGGATGCGGCACCGCCGGGTGGATGTAGATCGGCACATCGAGCGCCTGCGCGCGCTCGAAGATCGGCCAGAACTGCCGGTCGTCGAACCATTTGCCGTTCGTCAGGCCATGAACCATCGCGCCCTTGAAGCCGAGCTTCGTTACCGCGCGCTCGAGCTCGTCGGCGGCTGCCTTCGGATTCGCCGTCGGCAGCGCGGCGAATGCCTCGAAGCGTCCCTTCGACGCCTGCACCTTTTCGCGCAGCCGGTCGTTGGCCTGTTGCGCCACTGGAACCGCGGTCTCGGCGTCCAGGCGCTGCGTAGCGGGCGCGCTGTGCGAGAGCACCTGGATGTCGATGCCGGCCTCGTCCATCTCGCGGATGCGCAGCGCGGCTACGTCCTCCAGCCGCTCGCGCAGCGGCCCCGGCCGCGCCTCGGGCCCGCCCTCCTTGAAATGGCGCGCGACTTCGGGGTCGAGGTAGTGTTCTTCGAGAGCGATGACTTTCATCGCTCAATGATAATTTACTGCTCGCTCCAGCGCGCCCGCGCGCGGCACATGATTCTCTCGGCGGTGCGCGGCATGTTCGCCTTCAGCCAGAAGAGCATCGCCTGCCCGGGCGGCATGTGCGCGGCCGGGCGGTGGGCGACGGAGAGCGCGTGCAGCATGCGCGTGAGCTGCGCGTCGAGCACCTCGGCGACCGCGCCGCTGACCGCGTTCTCGAAGCCCGCCTCGTCGAACGCCGGGTGCACGTGCGTGTGCGTCTCGCACAGCGCCTGCAGCGAGCCGTCGTAGGCCTCGCCCTCGAGGCTGTCGATCGGGCAGGCGCAGAGCAGCCTGAACTCGTGCACGCCGAGGAGCGGCTTCCAGTAGCGCTCGACCGCGCGCGCGTTCTCGCGATCTCCTTCGCGCCAGAGCGCATCGGTCAGCTCGCTGAACACGCGCACGCGCTCGAAGCGCGCCCGCGCGAGCGACAGCGCGCCCCCGACGAGCTCGTTGAAGTGCTGGCGTTTGCCGAGGCTCGAGCGCAGCAGATGCGAGCCGAGCAGCCTGATCTGGCCGCGCAGCACGCTCGCGCGCGCGTCGACGCCCGACTTGCGCAGGCGATCCAGCAGGAGCTCCCACCGGGGCTTCGAGCCGATGACCACCACGGCTTCCTCGAGGCGCAGCCCGGCGGCGGTGAAGTCGGCGAGCGCATCGAGCAGGCAGCTCTCTTCCTGGTAAAGCTGCAGCACGTGCTCCATGCGCCGACGATAGGGCGTGAAATATGTCGCAGCTACCTGTGTCGCCGGCCCTCTACAGGCGGAAGGGGAAACCGTTACGGCGATATTGGATCATCAGCCAGCCGCCGAGCATTCCGCCGAGGTGCGCGAAGTGCGCGACCCCCGCGGCGGTCTGGGTGATGCCCAGGAACAGCTCGAGCGCGGCGAAGCCGAAGACGAAGACGCGCGCCGGCAGCGGGATCGGCGGGAAAAGGAGCAGCACCCGCCGGTGCGGGAAGTAGATGCCGAAGGCGAGCAGGAGCCCGTAGATGCCGCCCGAGGCGCCGACCATCGGCACGGGCGGCAAGCCCATCGCTGCCGTCACGAGCAGATGGCAGATCGCGGCGGAGATCACGCTGGCGAAGTAGTAAAGCGCGTAGAAGCGCGAGCCGAAGAGCCGCTCGATCTCGCCGCCGAACATGTAGAGCGCGAACATGTTGAAGAAGATGTGCGCGAGGTTGCCGTGCAGGAAGCTGTAGGTGACGAGCTGCCAGACCTCGAAGTGCGACTCGAACCCGCCCGGCGGCCAGAGCGCGAACGCGCCCAGCGCCGCGCCGCTCTGATCCAGGACATAGACCGCCACGTTGGCGATCAGGAGCCACTGCGTGACCGGCGGCAGACCGAGCATCTATTCCACCTTCGCGCCGGAATCCTTGACCAGCTTCTCCCAGTAGGGCGCTTCCGCCCTGACCTCGGCCTCGAACGCCGCGGGCGATGGCGAGGGCGTCGCGTCCATGCCCTGCAGCGCGATCTTGTCGCGCACCTCCTGCTTGGCCAGCCCCTTCCCGAGCGCCGCGTGCAGGCGCTGGATCGCCGCGGGCGGCGTGCCCGCGGGGACGAAGAGCCCGAACCAGAACGTGAAGTCGTAGCCCGGCAGGCCGGCCTGCTCCGCGCCGGGGATGCCGGGAATCGCCGGAGAAGCCTCGCGCGAGCTCACCGCGAGCGCGCGCACGCGTCCGGCGCGGATGAAGCCCATCACCGTCGGCGCGGTGGCGAAGTTCACCTGCGTGTCGCCGGCGAGCAGCGACTGCGTCGCCGGACCGCCGCCTTTGAACTGCACGTGCGTGAACGTGATGCCGGCGACCGATTCGAACAGCACCGAGGCGAGGTGTGGAGCGGATCCATAGCCGGCGGAGGCGTGGAACAGCTTGCCCGGATTGGCCTTGGCGTACGCCATCAACTCCTTCAGATCCCTCAGTGGCACATTGTTGTTGACGCAGATGATCGTCGGTCCGGTGGCGATTCGCCCCACGGTGGCGAAGTCCTTGTCCGGATCGTAGGTGAGGCTCGGGTACATGGCGCGGTTGATCGCCATGTGCGTGGTGTTGAGGATCGTGTAGCCGTCGTTCGGCGAGCGCGCGACGAACTCGTGCGCGATGTTGCCGCCGGCGCCGGGCTTGTTCTCCACCACCACCGCCACGCCGAGATCCTTCCCCAGCTCGTCCGCGGCGAGCCGCGTGAGGAAGTCGCCCGAGCCGCCGGGCGGATAGCCCACCACGATCTTCAGCGGTTTGCTGGGGTAGGCCTGTCCCAGCGCGTGGAGCGACAGCGCACATGCAGCCAGGAAGGCAGCGAAGCGAATCATGCAGGGGCTGGCTTTCATTGGATGACGCGATCGGCCCGCAGCAGCACCGAAGAAGGGATCGACACGCCGATCGCCTTCGCCGTCTGCAGGTTGATGACAAGTTCGAACTTCGTCGGCTGCTCGATCGGCAGCTCCCCGGGCTTCGCGCCTTTCAGGATGCGATCCACGTATTTCGCCGCGCGGCGGAAGTTGTCCGTGATGTTCTGACCGTACGTCATCAAACCGCCCGCTTGCGCGTTCTCGGGCGAGACGTAGATCGATGGGAGCTTTAGCTCGAGCGCGAGGCGCGCGATCTGCTGGGCCTGCTGGGCATAGAACGTATCGCCAAGGACCACCACCGCATCGGCTCGCGCTTGCCTCAACGCGGCGAACGCAGCGTCAATCGCCTCCACCGTATCGGCAGTGAGCGACAGGGTCTTTGCACCGTGCCGCTGGGCAGCTGCTTCGACGGACTTCATCCTCGATCGATGCGCGCGGTTGGCGGGATTTTGCAACACCGCCAGTAGCGCGAGATGCGGCAAGCACGCCTTGAGCAACTCCACATGCTTCGCGTCGATTTCGGCAGTGTTCGTGGAAAATCCAGTGACGTTTCCACCCGGTCGCGCGAGGCTTGCCGCGAAGCCTTCGCCCACGGGGTCTGGCGAGTTCGTGATAACGATCGGGATGGTTTTCGTGACGGCTTGCGCCGCATAGTTGGCAGCCGTCCCACCGGTGACGATGACCTCGACATTCATCTTTACAAGCTCGGCTGCCATGGCAGCGAGCCACTTTGGATCTCCGTCACCGTATCGCGCTTCGAGCATGAAATCCTTGCCGAGCACATATCCGCTCTCGCGCATTCCCTCTATGAAACCCTGGTAGCGACGTAGCTCCCTCGCCGAGCGCTCGGTGCCGAAGTACAGGAACCCGACGCGGCGCAGGCGAGTTTCCTGAGCCAGGGACAGGAGCGGCATGGCCGCCACCAGGCAAACAACGAACGCCCTGCGCTTCACGTGATCACTGTGCAGATTTCCGCTGCCTGAGCAATTCGAGCACGCGATCCGGATAGTCGCTCGCGATGCCGTCGACGCCGATGTCGATCATGCGCCCGATGTCGGCGGGCTCGTTCACCGTCCAGACCGTAACCCACATTGCCCACTTGCGCGCGGCGGCGAGGCGCTGTGGCGTGAGCATTTCGAAATCCGGCGACCAGATCCTGCCGCCGGCCTGCTGCACGCGCGCCGGATCGGAGCCCTTGCCCTCGGTGCAGTACACCGTGGGCATCTCCGGCGCCTCGCGCTCGACCACCTTGAGCAGCCGCCAGTCGAAGGCTTGCACGGTAGTGCGCTTCTCCATGCCCGCCTTGCGCACCTCGGCGATCAGCGCGCGGGCGAAGGGCTCGGGCGGGAGCGTTTCGTCGGGCGCCTCGACGTCGCTCTTCGGCTCGATGTTGAAGCGCGCGCGCGCCTTCCGCGCCAGCGCGAAGAGCTCGCTCAGCCTGGGGATGCGCGTGCCGTCGAGCGGCTTCTGCTGCGGGAAGCGCTGCGCATACTCGCTGCCGGTCCGCAGGCGGCCGACGTCGTAGCGCTGCAGCTCCGCGTAGGTGAGGTGGTTGATCGGCGTCGCCCGCGACACCCATTTGCCGTCGGGCGCGCGAGCGATGTCGGGATTCAGGCCGCGGTCGTGGTGCACGACCACCACGCCGTCGCGCGTCACGCCGACGTCGAGCTCGAGGGTGTCGACGTCCATCTCGAGCGCGCGGGCAAAGGCGGGCAGGGTGTTCTCCGGCAGGTGGCCGCGGGCGCCGCGGTGGCCTTGCACGTCCATCAAAGAATCATCTGCGTCTGCGTGGTCACCGAGAGGAGCTTGCCCGCCTCATCGGTGATGCGTGTCTCCCAGACGTGCGTGCGCTTGCCCTTGTGGATCGGCTTCGCTTCGGCCTGGATCGTGCCCTCGCGGCAGCCGGCGATGAAATTGGTCTTCGATTCCAGGGTGGCGGTGCGCTGGCCTTCGGCCAGGTTCGCCGCCGCGCCCGCCGCGCCGATCGTGTCGGCGAACGCCATGAGCGTGCCGCCGTGGACCGAGCCGCCGACCGTCGTGAGCTTTTCCGTGACCTTGAGACGGGCGACGACGCGATCGGGCGTCACCTCGACGAACTCGATGCCGAGGTGCGCGATCAGCCCGGTGTGCCAGTCGATTTTCAGAGCGAGAAGTCTACTTCACCCGCAAAGCGCTCGATGCGCAGCTTGGTCGCGAAGGCCTCGCGCTCCTTGTTGAACTTGGCGTGCAGCGCCTGGTTCGCCTGGTATTTCTCGAAGTGCTCGCGCGACTCGATGCCGTAGACCATCGCGTGCGCGCTCCAGCCGGTGGCGTCGGGCTCGAGGACCTTGAGCCGCCGCACCCACAGGAACCCGGGCTGGCGCAGCACCTCGGCCATGTGGCCGCCCTCGAGCCAGCGCATCACCTGCGCCTCGCCGCCGGGCGCGATCCAGAAGCGCACGATCAGAAAGAAGCGGGCTTCCTTCATCGGCTGGGCACTATGGTCCATAGCATGACGAGCAGGATGGCGAGAAGCATCGCGGCGCTCAAGGCGAGCGACAAGTGTATTCCGATCAGGCTGCCGGCGAGGCCCACGGTGACGCCGGCGAAGGCCCGCAGGCCGAGCGCCGACATGCTGAAAAGCCCGATCACCCGTCCGCGGACCGGCGGCGGGGCGTTGACCTGCACGAGCGTCTGCGCCATGGCATAGAACGACAGCTCCAGGAAGCCGCAGACGAAAAGCAGAGCCAGCGCCAGCGGATAAACGGTGGTGACGGCGAAGCCGGCCATGGCGATACACCAGCAAAGCGCGAGCAGGTAGGCGCTGCGCGGCGAGGCGCGCAGGAGACCGCGGCTCTCGAGCAGCAGCCCGGCGGTGAGCGCGCCGGCGGCGTCGGCGCCGAAGAGCAAGCTGTAGGTCAGGCGGCCGTCGCCGTGGCCGAGGTCGTGCGCGAACTCCGGCATCTGCGCCTGGTACGCGTTGCCGACGATGAGCGACGCGCCGCCGACGAGGATCACCATCGACAGGATCACGCGGTCGTCCCGCACGGCGCGCCACGCGGCGACGAGATCGGCGAAGCCGCGCACGGCGGGCGGCGCATGGCGGTGGCGGTAAGGCGCCTTCCACAGCCACAGGATGAAGGGCAGGTAGAGAGCCGCGTTGAAGAGAATGCCCCACGCGGGCCCGAGCAGGAGCAGGATCCCGCCGCCGACCGCCGGGCCCATCAGCAGCCCGAGCCAGCGCGCCGTCGCGCTGAGGCGGATCGCGCTGTGCAGGTGCTCCTCGTCCACGATCTCGTGGATGTAGAGCTGCGCGGCGGGTCCCCAGAGCACGCCGGCGAGGCCGTGGAAGATCAGCAGCACTACCGCGTGCCACATCTCGAGCGCGTCGGCGAGGAACAGCAGGCCCCACGCGATCGACACGCCCATGAACACCGCCATGCCGATCTGGATCAGCCGCCGCGGGTCGTAGCGGTCGGCGAGCGCGCCCGACCAGATGGAGAAGAGCAGGAACGGCACCCAGTGCGAGATGACGGCGAAGCCGGCGAGCGCGGGCGAA
>DASQAW010000620.1:0-7559 GCA_035635495.1 Burkholderiales bacterium | reverse complement strand
AGCTTTACCGGGAGGGAGGGGCATGAGGAAGAGGAAACCCGGCGCCATCGGCCGTACGGTCAAGCTGCTCGCCGCCACCTGCCTGGTTTCACTCAGCGCGGGGGGCTGGGCGCAGGAGTTCCCTTCGCGCCCGATCACCATCGTCGTTCCTTTCCCGCCGGGCGGGGGTACCGATATATTCGCGCGCGCCATCGGGGACAAGCTCTCAAGCGCGTTTGCCAAGCCCGTGGTGGTGGAGAACCGCACCGGCGCCAGCGGGAACATTGGCGCCGAAGCGGTGGCGCGCTCGACAGCAGACGGGCATACGCTTCTCTACACGTCGGCGTCCATCGCGCTCAGTACCCTCGCCTACTCGAAGCGCGACCTCGAGCCCCAACGCGACCTCGCGCCGATCTCGATGACGGTTTCGATTCCCTATGTGCTGGTGATCCACCCGTCCGTCCCTGCGCGGTGGTTGAGCGAGCTGATCGAACTCGCCAGGGCAAGACCGGGAGCCCTCAATTTCGCCTCTGCCGGTCCCGGCTCGTCGCTGCATCTGGCGATGGAGCTGCTCAAGCTGAAGGCGCAGATCGACCTGCACCACGTCCCGTATCGCGGGGCGGCCCCAGCTCAGACCGCGCTACTCGGCGGAGAAGTCGACACGGCGTTCCTGGTGCCGTCGCTGGTTCAGGGCCAGGTGAAAAAGGGAAGCTTGCGCGCGCTGGCGGTGTCTTCCACCGCGCGCTCGCCGATGTTTCCCGAGGTGCCGACGCTCCAGGAAGCCGGAATCACCGGCTACGAGGCGCTGCAATGGCACGGCTTCTTCGTTCCGGCGAAAACGCCGGCACCGGTCGTCGATCGCCTGTACCGCGAGGTCGCGACGGCGCTCGCCGCACCGGATATGGCAAAGCGCCTGGCAGCCGAAGGCGCTGGCGTCGTCGGCAGCACGCCGGCGCAGTTCGCCGCGTTCTTCCGCGCCGAGGTCCGCAAGTGGTCCGAAGTCGTGAGGGTTTCAGGGGTGAAGTTCGACTGACGACCACGGCGGCTCATCCGCTCCGGCGCCGTCCAGCCGCGTGGCGCACGACGGCCTCGACCACCTCCCGCGCCGTCTGTCTTAAGCCTTCTACGAACTGCTGGACGGTCGGACTGGGGACCTCCCCCGAACGGCGAAGCACGGAATATTCGATGTCCATGCGCGGATGCAACAGGCGGATGCAAATCGTCGGGTCTTCGATGAAAAGGTTGCAGATGAACGGATCGGAAATCGTCACGCCCACACCCTGAGCGGCGAACTGGCACGCGGAAAGCGACGTTGCGGTTTCGCCGCGCACGACTGGCGTCATGCCGGCGGCGGCAAACAGCGCATCCACGCGGGTGCGTATGGAAGACCCGGGGCGGGTCGCGATGATGGGCTCCTTCCCGATCTCGGCGATGCCGATGCGCTGCTTCCGCGCCAGCGGATGCCGGCCGGGCAAGACCACGCATACCGGCGCCTTCACCAGCGGCTCCGCGTCGACCCTGGGATCATTCACCGGCTGCGGCGAAAGTCCAACGTCGAACTGCCGGTTTGCGATCCAGTGGCTGATGTACTCGCGCTGGCGGATCTCGATGGCGAAACGAAAACCAGGGTTGCGGGCGCAGAAAGGCGGCAATGCGAGCTGCAGCAAGCCGTAGGCGATATGCACATGCGCAAGGATGCGCAGCGGTACATCGCGCCGCTCGCGGATGTTCTGCGCCGCCGATTCGATTTCGGAGAAGGCGGAAAAGGCGCGCTCGCTCTCGCGGTAAAAGCGCAGGCCCTCCGCCGTAGGCAGGAGCCGCCCGCCCTCGCGCCGGAAGAGCGCGAACCCGACCGCCGATTCGAGCTGCGCGATCAGGCGGCTCACGACCGGTTGCGTGCGGTGCATGCGTTGCGCCGCCGCCGTGACCGTGCCTTCTGTGATCACCGCCCCCAAGGCAACGAGCGCTTTCGGATTGAGGCTCATAAAAGCTCCGTTTCCAACCATGCGAATTCTGCATGATCCCAAGCCTACTTTGCATTGGACTGCATAAGGTGAAAGGGACAGGATCGCCGCCGAGGGCTTACGGGAAGGAGGACCCATGAAACGAGCGCTCTCTTCGGCGCTGATGATCTTCACGCTGACTTCGTCGGCCTGGGCACAGCCCAGCCCCGCCGTCCATCCCCGCTTTGACTTGGCCTCCCTAGGCGGAGCCCCTTTCCCGTCCGATTTCTACACCGTTGCGGATCCGCGCAATAGAACGGGACGAGGGGTGAACCTGCCGCCTCCGGACTGCTCGACACGGCCGTCGGACTGCAACGATCTCGCGGTGGTGAACACGATGGATGGCTTCAACCTGCTGCCGCGCATCTCCATCCCCTTTGATGGCGATATCGATCCCAGGAGCGTTTCCTCCCGCTCCGTCTTCATCGTCGAACTGGCGCGCGACGGAAAGAAGACGATCGTAGCCAACAGCGTCGGAATCAACCAGGTTGTCTGGGATCCGGCGACACTCACCGTACACGTCGAGTCCGATGAAGTGCTCCGCCAAACCGCCCGCTACGCGGTGATCGTCACTAACGGGATCCAGGATACGTCGGGCCGGCCGGTGCAAGCATCGGACGCCTTCGACGATTTCAGGCACGACCTCAATTACGGACAGACCAAGAGCAAGGCGCTCAAGAAGTACCGAAAAGCGTTGATTACGACTCTGGCGGCCCTCGAACGGTGGGGCGTGTCCAAGCGAGACGTGGTGGCGCTTAGCGTGTTCACAACCCAGAGTGCCACCGCGACGCTCGAGAACATTCGCAACTACTTGAAGAGCTCGCCGTCCCCGGCTCCGGCCAACTTTGCTATCGGTCCGGACGGGTCGCGCGCGGTGTTCGCCGTGTCCTCGATCCAGAGCATCACCTTCAGGCAGCAAACGGGGACTAGCACGTTCGTCAACGCCGCAGTGCCGCTCGCTGTTCTGAACGCCTTCGGCGCCGGAGCCGTGGGCACCGTCGCGTGGGGAACCTTCGTCTCTCCGCAGTTCATCGACAGCAATGCGGTGATGACCACCCACGGGACGCTCGAGATGCCCAGCCAGCTCGGCGAGGCCACTCTCGAGTTCGTGCTCTTCGTGCCGAGCGGCATCCCCCCGGCGGCTGGTTGGCCGGTCGCCTTCCTCGGGCACGGCGGCACCACCAATATCCACACTGCCGCAGTCTGGAACTTTGCCAGTTCGCTCGCGGTGAACGGTTTTGCCGCAATCGCCATCAATGCCATCGGCCGTGGTTTTGGACCCCTAGGCACGTTGAGTATCCGGTTGACCAACGGGACGACGGTCCAGATCACGGCTGGCGGGCGGACGATCGATCAGAACGGCGACGGCGTCATTGCGAATCAGGAAGGCGCAGCTGCGACGGCGCCCAACCTGATCATCGGCCAGCGAGACGCGGTACGCCAGACCGCTATCGACTACCTCCAGCTCGTCCGCGTCATCCAGGCTGGAATCGACGTCGACGGAGACGGCTCACCTGACATCGACGCCTCGAGGATGGTGTTTCTCGGCAACTCGTTCGCGGTCGGCTATGAGACCTGCTTCCTGGCGGTCGAGCCCGACGTCAGGATTGGCGCGGTTGGCTCGCCCGGCGGGCTTCCCGGCCGCCTCGACCTGCTCAGCATGCGCCCCTCGGGACGCACGATGGTCGGCGCCGGGCTCGCGGCGCGCACCCCGTCGCTCCTGAATGAGGCCTATGGTCTGACCTCTCTCGGGGGCATCCCTGCAGGGCCGCCGTACTACAACGAGAACATCCCGCTGCGCGATCTTCCGCCCGTGACCAACGACATCCCGGGTGCGATGGCAATCCAGGAGCACTTCGACCGCATCGAGTGGGTGCAGGCAAGCAGTGACGCGGCCACCTACGCTCCGCACCTGGCGTTCGAGCCCCTGGCCGGAGTTCCCGCGAAGTCCATCCTCGTCCTCTACGCCAAGGGCGACATGACGGCTCCCAATCCCAGGACCACGACCCTGATACGAGCCGGCGTGCTGCGCGAAAAGACCATCTTCTACCGCAACGACATCGCTTTTGCCGAGGATCTCACGGTTCCCAAGGAGGTTTCCAAGGATCCCCATACCTTCCTGCAGCCCGTCGCGAGCACCGGCATTACCGGCCAAGTCGCCCGCGGCGGTCAGGCGACGATCGCCCAGTTCTTTGTTTCGGGCGGGACCACCATCAACCACCCCGAACCGACCCGCTTCTTTGAATTCCCGATCTTGCTCATGCCGGAGGACTACTCCTATATCCCGTAGTCGCCCTCGGGGCCGACAACCTCGAGACGTTTTCGCCGGATCGTCGACCACTCATCGAGGAGTGGCACTTGTGGAAGAAGATTTGGTAGGTCGTGGCGGATTCGAACCGCCGACCAACGGATTAAAAGTCCGCTGCTCTACCAGCTGAGCTAACGACCCACGTGTTCGGCGGTAACTTGCTGCGGAAAGGGCGAAATTTTATCAGCCCGCGCGCCAGTATTGGTACTTCATGGTAAGCGCCGAGCCGATGACGATGAAGACGAAGGTGATGATCGACCCGAGCGCGAGGGTGGAGAAGCCGGAGATGCCCTGGCCGATGGTGCAGCCGAGCGCGCAGATGCCGCCGAAGCCCATGAGCATGCCGCCGACGATATGGTTCGCCGTGTCCTCGGCGTCGCGGAAGCCTTCCCAGCGGAAGGTTTTCGTGGCGAGCGCGTAGGCGGCGGAGCCGGCGATCACCCCGAGGCCCGAGGCGATGCCGTAGGTGATCATCTTCGACTTGTCGGTCCACAGCATCAGGTAGTCGAGCGTGTAGGCCATCGGCGACACGAAGGAGAAAGATTCCATGCGGCCGCTGTTGGTGGCGACGAAGGCCTCCTGCAGCGTCTGCGGATCCTCGGCGACGTGGCCGACATAGCCGCTCACGAACCAGCCGCCTACGACGACGAGGCCGGTGACCACGCCGCCCAGCGTGTAGTCGAAGCTGGAGCGGAACTGGCGGCTCGCGTAGACGAAGACCAGGATGGCGCCGGCGATGGCCGCCGCCAGGACGGCGCGGTGCATGCCGGTGAGCGCGGGCAGATCCTGCCCGGCCGGCAGCGTGAGCACCGCTTTCTCGAGCACGCCGACGCGGAAAGCGCCCAGCACCCCGCGCAGCGTCATGTAGGCGGCGATGCCGAGGAAGACGTACACGATGAGCGACTTCAGGTTGCCGGCGCCGACGCGGATCAGGGTCTTCGAGCCGCAGCCCGAGCCGAGCGTCATGCCGACGCCGAAGAGGACGCCGCCGACGATGTACGAAAGCCAGGTGAAGCTGGGGCCCGGGTAGATGGATTTGGACAGGTCGACGACGCCGCCCAGTTGCAGCGCGGAGGCACCGAGGATCGCCACCGCGATGGCGAGGAGCCACATGCGCATGCGCGAAAGGTCGCCCATGTTTACCCAGTCGGACACGGCGCCCATGGTGCAGAAGTGGGTCTTGTTGCCGACCGCACCGAAGACGAAGGCGAGAAGGAAGGCGCCGCCGGTCACGTAAGGGACCAGCTGGGCCGGGCTGATGTCGGTCAACCTTTGGAGTCGGTCAACCCTTGGATTTGGAGAAGGCGGCGAGGCGCTGCTTTGCGCTCGCCGCGGCGCTCGACTTCGGGTACTTGGCGAGGAGCTCTTCGAGGGTCTTCTGCGCGCTCTTGCGGTCGCCCATCGTCTCTTGCGAGCTCGCGATGCTGAGCATCGCATCGGGCGCCTTCTCGGTGTCGGGCCAGCTGGTGAGCAGCTTTCTCTGCGCGGCGATCGCCGACTTGTAGTCGCGCTGGCCCGAATGCGCCATGCCGACCCAGTATTGCGCGTTCGGTGCGAGCTTGCTGTTGGGATAGGTGACGAGGAAGCCCTGCATCGCCGACACGGCGAGCGCGTAGTTGCCGAGCTTGAACTGGTCGAGCGCCGCCTGGTAGGCGCGGGTCTCGCCCTCCGAGGCCTCAGGTTGCGCCGGGGCCGCCGCGGGCGCGGTCGACTCGCGCGTCTGCTCGAGCTTGCGCAGGCGCGTGTCGATGTCGAGGTAGAGATCCTTCTGGCGGCGGTCGGCGGTCTCCACCTGGTTGCCGAGCACCTCGAGCTGGCCGCGCATGCGCGCGAGCTCGTTATTGAGCGCCTCGACCTGGGTAGAGAGCTGGATCAGCGCGCTGCGGTCGGAGGCCGACGACACGGCGGCGTCGAGCTTCTTCAGCTGCTCGGTGACCTCGCGCTGGCTTTGCGCCAATTCCTGGCGCAGCAGCTCGATCCGGCGGCGCGCCTCGTTGTCGTCGAACAGCCCCTGCGCCGCCGCGTTGAGCGCGACGACGCAGCCGGCGAGGAGCGCGAGCAGCCTGAGCATCAGTATTCGCCGCTATAGAGCATGTCGCCGCGGCGGTTCTTCGCCCAGCAGCCTTCGGTATGGTCGGCGCATACCGGCTTCTCCTCGCCGAGGCTCACGGACTCGATCTGCTCCTCGCGGGCGCCGAGCAGCGTCAGCATCCTCTTCACGCTGTCGGAGCGGCGCTGGCCCAAGCCCACGTTGTACTCGCGGCTGCCGCGCTCGTCGGCGTTGCCCTGGATCAGCATCTTCGCGCTCGGGTTCTCGCGCAGGAACTTGGCGTGCGCCTCGACCAGCCCCTTGTACTCGTCCTTGATGTCGAACTTGTCGTAGTCGAAGTAGACCTGGCGCTTCGACAGGATGTTGTTCGGATCCTTGAGCGCGGCGAAGGGCGAGCCGCTCGGCTTGCCCGGCTCGACCCGCGCGACCGGCGGCGCCGGCTTCACCGGCTGCGGTGTCGCGCCGGGCTTGGCCGACTCGACCGGCGCGCTCGCGGCGGGCTTTTCCTCTTGGGTGGTAGCGCACGCGCCCAGGACCAGCAGGCTCGCCGCGGCTAAGGAAATCAGAATCGCACGCATGTCATCCCTCCTTGTCATTCGATGAATGGTCCCCACGCCGGCTCGCGTACGTCGCCGGCAGTGGCACTGAGGCGCTGCTTGACGCGGCCGTCGGCCGACACCGCCGAAAGCACGCCGCGCTCGTTGATCACGGTAGCGAGCAGGATCATGCGGCCGTTCGGCGCGAAGCTGGGTGATTCGTCGCGGTCACTGTCGGTGAGGATCTGCACCTGACGGTTCGAGAGATCGAGCAGCGCGACCTGGAACTTGCCGGCATTGCGGGTGATGTACGCGATCGTCTTGCCGTCCGGGCTTATTCTCGGCGACACATTATACGTGCCCTCGAAGGTGATGCGCTGCGGCTCGCCGCCCGAGGCGGGCATGCGGTAGACCTGCGGGGTGCCGCCGCGATCCGAGGTGAAGTAGATCCACTGCCCGTCGGGCGAGAAGCGCGGCTCGGTGTCGATCGCCGTCGAGGAGGCGAGTCGCCGTACTCCGCTGCCGTCGGCGTTGATGAGGAAGAGCTGCGAGCCCCCCTCGCGCGAAAGCACCACGGCGAGCCGGCTGCCGTCGGGCGCCCAGGCCGGGGCCGAGTTCGAGCCCTTGAAATTGGCCACCACGTGGCGCTTTCCGTCCACCAGGGAATGGACGTAGACCACGGG
>DASQAW010000619.1:0-2578 GCA_035635495.1 Burkholderiales bacterium | reverse complement strand
GAGCAAGATCGTCACCCTCTCGGGCGGCATGAAGCGCCGCGTGATGATCGCCAAGGCGCTGGTGCACGAGCCGCAGGTGCTGTTCCTGGACGAGCCGACCGCCGGCGTCGACGTCGAGCTGCGCCAGGAGATGTGGCAGGTGGTGCGCGAGCTGCGCGCGTCCGGGGTCACCATCATCCTGACGACGCATTACATAGAAGAAGCCGAGCTGATCGCCGACCGTGTCGGGGTGATCAACAAGGGCGAGATCATCCTGGTGGAGGAGAAGGCCGCGCTGATGCAGAAGCTCGGCAAGAAACAGCTCACGCTCCAGCTCCTCCGCGAGATCAATCAAATCCCGCCGCGCCTTGCGCCCTACGGGCTGACGCTCGGCCACGGCGGCCGCGAGCTGGTCTACACCTACGACACGAAGGCCGAGCGAACCGGCATCACGGGCCTGCTCGACGACCTGGCGGCGGCCGGCATCGGCTTCAAGGACCTGCAGACCACGCAGACCTCGCTCGAAGAGATCTTCGTCGACCTGGTGCGAGGAGCATAGGCTCAGAGTGAAAAACATTCTTTTCGCAGCGCTCTTCGCCGCCTCGGCGGCAGCGGCCCAGGAATGGCCGAGCAAACCGGTTCGCTGGGTGGTGCCGTTTCCGCCCGGCGGCAGCCTCGACATCGTCTCGCGCATGATGCAGAACCGCGTGGCGGAGGGCCTGGGCCAGCCGATCGTGATCGAGAACCGCGGCGGCGCCGGCGGGGCGGTGGGTACGGCGGAAGTCGCGCGCTCGGCACCGGACGGCTACACGTTTCTCTTCACGCTGTCCTCACATACGATCAATCCGCTGCTCTACAAGCTCAGCTACGACGTCGAGCGCGACTTCGCTCCGGTGTCGCTGATCGTCAGCATTCCGCAGCTGCTTGCCGTGAATCCCGCGACGCCGTTCAAGTCGATCAATGACCTGGTGGCTGCCGCCAAGGCGCAGCCCGGGAAGCTGTCCTTCGCCTCCGCGGGGAACGGTACGCCTTCGCACATCGCCGGCGAGCTGCTCAAGCTCAAGACGGGCATCGACCTCGTCCACGTGCCGTACAAGGGCGGCGGGCCGGCGGTGGCCGACACGATCGCGGGCCACGTGCCGATCCTCTTCCTCACCGCGGCGGTAGTGATAGAGCACGCGCGCGCCGGGAAACTGCGGCCGCTCGCCGTGACGACGCGCAAGCGCTCGCCAGGGGCGCCGGAGATTCCTACGGTCGCAGAGGCACTCGGGCTGCCGGATTACGAGGTCGACTCCTGGATCGCGATGTTCGCCCCCGCCAGGACCGACCGGTCAGTGATTGCGCGGATGCAGAAGGAGATCGCGCGCGTGGTGCAGCTGCCGGACGTGCGTGCCAGGTTGATCGAGCAGACCGCCGATCCGGTTGCCAGCTCGCCCGAGGAGCTCGAGCGCCTGGTGAAGACCGAGCTTGGAAAGTGGGCCGAAGTGATTCGCACCGCGAAGATCAAGGTCGACTAGCGAATGAACCTTCGTGCGATCGGGGCGATCTACGCCTTCGAGATGGCGCGCACCGGGCGCACGCTCGTGCAGAGCATCGTCGCGCCGGTCATCACCACCGCGCTCTACTTCGTGGTCTTCGGCGCGGCGATGGGCACGCGCATCTCGCAGATCGAAGGGGTCCAGTACGGCGCGTTCATCGTGCCGGGACTGATCATGCTGACGCTGCTCACGCAAAGCGTCACCAACGCTGCCTTCGGCATCTACTTCCCGAAGTTCATCGGCACCATCTACGAGCTCCTGTCGGCGCCGATCTCGGCGTTCGAGATCGTCATCGGCTACGTCGGCGCCGCGGCGACCAAGTCGATCATCCTCGGCCTCGTAATCCTGGGCACGGCGTTCTTCTTCGTGCCCCTGCGCATCGACCACCCGCTGTGGATGATCGCGTTCCTCGTGCTCACGGCCGTGACCTTCAGCCTGCTCGGCTTCATCATCGGCGTCTGGGCCGGCGGCTTCGAGCAGCTCCAGTTCGTGCCGATGCTCGTCATCACGCCGCTCACCTTCCTCGGCGGAACCTTCTACTCGATCGACGTGCTGCCGCCGGCGTGGCAGACCGTGACGCTCTTCAACCCGGTGGTGTACCTCGTGAGCGGCTTCCGCTGGAGCTTCTTCGAGATTGCGGACGTGCACATCGGCGTGAGCCTCGGCATGACCGCACTGTTCCTCATCGCCTGCCTCGCCGCCATCTGGTGGATCTTCAAGACAGGCTATCGGCTGAAGACTTGAGGCCTACCTGAGGAGGCACGAAGATTGCAGCGTTCTCCGCGGTTCCAACCACAGGAGAACCAGATGAACATTTCCAAGGTTGTTGGAGTGACGATGGCTGCAACGGCGCTGGCGCTTTCCGGCTGTGCGTCCAACCGGACGGCGGAGCCTGAGTCGTCCAGCCGCTCGGTGGGCGAATTCACGAGCGACGCGGCGCTGACCGCCAAGGTCAAGACCGCCATCGCCTCGGACGCCGGCCTCGGCAGCGCGGCTGCGATCAACGTCAACACGTATCGCGGCGTCGTGCAGCTGAGCGGCTTCGTCGACTCGCCCGAGAA
>DASQAW010000618.1:0-1895 GCA_035635495.1 Burkholderiales bacterium | reverse complement strand
GCGGGATCGCGACGCGGAGTATCGCGTCGATCTTGTCGACTTCGATGCGCTCGCCCGGAGCGGGGATGGCGGCGAGGTCGACACCCGCATGCCGAGCGATGCCGACTGCGTCGAGGCCGTGCAATTCAAGGAGGCGCCGGAACATCTGGCCCATCGAGGCAAGGAAGCTCTGGCGCGATTGATCGCCGGCGGGCCCCGACTCTCTCACTTTAGTCACCGCGACACCCCTGGCGTGCTGGGGCAAGCGACTGGCGCGCGGGGGGAAGCGGTCTCCCTGGCAATCCGCGATATTGCGCGTAACGCCGAAAAGGATACAGACAATGAAACGCGTGCTGGTGATGGACGACGACGAGTGCATGAGGGGGCTGCTTCGTCTGCACCTCTCCAACGCCGGGTATGAGGTGCTCGTTGCCGAAGACGCCATCGAGGCCGGTCATCTGCTCCTCCAACAGCGCCCGGACCTGATCCTCGCGGACATCGAGATGCCGTTCATGGACGGTCTTGAGTTTCTGCAGGCAGTGAAGGCCGACCGCACGACTCGTTCTGTCCCCGTGATCTTCGTCACCTGTAACGAGGATGCAGAGGTGCAAGCGAAGAAGCTTGGCGCTGCGGCATTCCTCATCAAGCCGCTGCTCGTCCCTGTGCTGCTATCAACTGTGGCTCAGCAGATCGAGGGACGCGTCGCGGTCTAGGGGTTCGACACACCGCTAGAACGCGAAGGTGAAGGTGACCTCCGGGTACGTGTCGCTGCAGGAGCGGTACCTGGAATCCGTGCAGTCCGTATAGGACTCGTACACTCCGGCGACGCCGACGTAGGCGTTGCGGCCGAGCTGGAAGTACGCGCCGGCACGCCCGCCGTACGAGTCGAGGTCATCGAGCCCGGTGATGAAGGTGCGGCGGTAGAACGCGCCGATGAAAGGCTTGATGCGCGGCACCTGGTAGAAGACGTACTGCGTCGAGAAGGTGAGCTTGGAGAGCGTCGGATCGCCGCCACGCCAGGTTTCGAACGCGCCGCCGATGGCCAGCCCGTCGATCAGGTAGTAGCTCACGCCGGCGCCGAATATGGCGTAGTCGTCGCCGAACGCCGAGCCGTAGCCCGCGGTGACGATGCCGTGGAGGCGGCCTTTGCCGAACATGCCGGCGACCTCCTGAGCGTTGGCGAGCGGAACCGAGCAGATACCCATCACCGTCGCGGCGAACGCTGCCATCCATTGGCGTGCCATGCGTGTGCTCCTTGGAAGGTGTTCTAGCATGCGCCGCGATCGCGGCGGTATTGGACCTTGGGGCCTATAGCAACTTCAAGCTCCGCACACACATGTAGCCGCCGAGCGCGATCAGACCGGCGAAGAACCACTTCATGAAGATCGCGGCTGCCAGGCGGCGGCGCAGGCGCATGCCGACGTACATGCCGGCGAGCGCGGGAAAGAGCGCGAGGAACGAGGTGCCGGCGACCTCCGCGCGGTACTGGCCGTTGACCGCGAGCGCGAGGCCGAGGGCCAGCGGGCAGACGAAGGCGAGGATGCCGATGCTCTGCACCAGCTCCTCGCTGTTCATCCTCAGCGAGGTCAGGTAAGGCACCGTCGGGATGACGAACACGCCGGTGGCCCCGCTCACGAGGCCCGTGACCAGACCGATCAGTGGAGACAGCCAGCGCTCGGTGGCCGCGCGCACCTCGAAGCGCCTCGCCAGCAGCCCGTAGGCGCCGTACGCGGCGAGCACCGCGCCGAGCGCCGCTTGCGCCTGGGCGCCGGTCTTCGTCAGGAAGCCGATGGTGGCGAAGGTGCCGATGAAAACGGCGACGATCAGCCACGCGAAGCGCCTGAGTAGCGCGAGCAGCGACGGACCCGCGGCCATTTGCCAGATGTTGGTGCCCAGCGCCGGCATCACCATCAGCC
>DASQAW010000617.1:0-2064 GCA_035635495.1 Burkholderiales bacterium | reverse complement strand
GCGCTTCCTCGCGCAGCTGTTTAAGGCTCTTCGGCATCGATCGTTAGAATGCCCGGCTTGAAAAAGATTGCAGTCCTCACCAGCGGCGGCGACGCGCCCGGCATGAACGCCGCGGTGCGCGCGGTGACCCGCGGGGCGCTGGCCCGTGGCTGGGAAGTCTTCGCCGTGCGCAACGGCTACAAGGGACTGCTGGAAGGCGTCTTCCAGCAGCTCCAGGCGCGCGACGTAGGCGGCATCATCCAGTCGGGCGGCACGGTGCTCGGCAGCGCGCGCTGTCCCGAGTTCGCCGAGCCTGCCGGTCGCTCAAAAGCCTTGAGTAACTTGAAGGCAAGAAACATAGATGCGCTGGTCGTCATCGGCGGCAACGGCTCCCAGTCAGGCTCGGCGAGCCTCGCGCGCGAAGGCTTCGCCGTGGTCGGCGTACCGTCGACCATCGACAACGACCTCTACGGCAACGACGTCAGCATCGGCTGCGACACGGCGATCAACATCACGCTCGAGGCGATCGACCGCCTGCGCACCACCGCCTCGTCACACCAGCGCGCCTTCGCCGTCGAGACGATGGGTCGCAATTGCGGCTACATCGCGCTGATGGCCGGGATTGCGGGCGGCGCCGAGGTGATCGCGCTGCCGGAAAGCGAGCTCAAGCCCGCGGAGGTCGCCGAGCGGCTGCGCGCCGCCTACCAGCGCGGCAAGACGCACGCGCTGGCGGTGATCGCCGAAGGCGCGAAGTGCGGCGTGCGCGAGCTGATGGACTACTACGGGGCGCACCGCAAGGACATCGGCTTCGATCTGCGCGTGACGCGCCTTGGCCACGTGGTGCGTGGCGGCATCCCGAGCGCCGCCGACCGCGTGCTCGCGACGCGGCTCGGCGCGGCGGCGGTCGACACGCTCGCCGCGGGCAAGCACGGCGTGCTCGTCGGCATCATCAAGGGCGACATCGTCGTCACACCGCTCGCCGAGATCGCAGGCAAGATGCGCCCGGCGGATGCGAGCCTCCTGGAGCTGGCGAAGACTATGGCGCGCTAGGGCGCCACTTCGGTAAGGGTGCTCGCCTCGCGGATCTCGAAGGCACAGCCGCCGCCCGAGGTCGGCCCGATCCTCAGCAGGTGGAAGCCCTTCGGCCCGATCATCTGCACTGCGTAGGTCTTGCCGTCGCCCTCCACCGAGCGGATCTGCGCGCGGCTCCATGGCACGCCGATCTTTTCCGCCTCGCCGGCGGAGCACGCCGAGCCCAGATAGCTGAAAACGGCTAGCAGCTGCGAGTCCGGCAGGTCGGCGGGCGCGAGGGCGCTGTACACCGCGCCGTCCATCGACACGCGCACGCCCTCCCACGGACCTTTGCACTGCCAGCCTCCCTCGCCGGGAGCGCAGAACGCGACCAGCGTGCGGCCGACCGCACCGGTGCCGCCCTGCGGCGCGGGCCGTTCGAAGCGCGCGACCTTGGTGCGAGGCGCATCCACCCCGTCGATCGAGGCGAGCTGGTAGAGGTTCGCGTCCCCCGGAAACGCGCGCGCCATCGCTTCGAGCGCGCCGTCGCGGTCCGATTGAGAGACCGGCGGGCGCATGACGCAGCCGGCGAAGAGGACCGTAGCGAGCAGCATGCCGAGCGCGATCAGTCTATGCACGGTAGACACGATTGATTCCGGTGGTGAGATGGTCGGCCGAGATGCCGTACAGATGCAGCGACACGACGCGCGACTTCCCGCGGTTCGCCACGCGATGGATCATCTTCTGCCCGAGGTCGCGGTCGGCGAGGTCGCCCTGGCGGTAGACGAGCGTGCGCGTCACGGACAGCTCGTCGCTGAACTGGTCCTCGGTGAGCTCGCCCTCGGCCACGCCGTACATGCACCAGACGTGGTGCCCGTGCACCGCGCTCACCTGCCCGGGCAGCCAGGTGATCGCCTGGATGACGAACGAGTCCTTCGGATCGATGTACAGCAGGTGGCGCATGTAGCCCTTGGGATCACCGATGCGGTGCTCGGGGCGCAGCCAGGTCGGCTTCTTCAGCGCGACGTGCAGCGTTTCCTCGAGCTCGGCGAAGTCCTGGTGCTCGGCCGCGCG
>DASQAW010000616.1:0-2139 GCA_035635495.1 Burkholderiales bacterium | reverse complement strand
TGCCGTGCCACGGCATGTCGAACGCCACCACCCGGTAGTTTTTCAATATCTCCAAATCGTTCAACACGGCGCGCCATTGCCGGCCATCCGACCCCGCGGTGTGCAGGCAGAGGAGCGGGATGCCCTGTCCGGCCTCCTCGTAGTAGATGCGATGCGGCCGCCCTTGGAGCGAGACATGCGCGTAGCGGCCGGTGATCGGTTCGATCATCGGCGCAGGGCGGCGAGCGCCAGCTTGAGATAGAGCAGATAGGCCATCAGCACCCGCTGATCGCCGTCGAACTTCACCTCGCCGCGCCGGAGCGGCGCGAAGAGATCGTGCCAGCCGGGCGCCGGCGGCGAGCGCCAGAACTGCTCCCAGCACTCGCGGCTCGCGCGGATGGCGAAGCGCCAGCCGCGCATCACGAACGGGCCCTTCTCCACGCGCTCGATGCGTCCGGCGCGCACGGTGACCAGATACTGCGTGTCGCCGACCTCGAGCATGAACGTCTCGTTCATGTCGCGCCCCCAGCGCACGATGCCGGGATCTCCATTCACCAGCTCGGGAAGGCGCTCGATCATTCGAAATTCGGGGTCAGGGTCGTAATTATTCTGTGTGGATAATACCGGGATGACCCGCCTTCTATTGCTCCTCCTTGTCTGCCCCGCGCTGGCGTTTGCGCAGAGCTGGCCCGCGCATCCGATCACCATCCTGATGGGCTTCCCGGCCGGCTCGGGCGTCGACGTCGTCGCGCGCCTGCTGCAGGAGCCGATGGAGAAATCGCTCGGCGGGCGCATCGTCACCGACTACCGCACCGGCGCCGGCGGCAACCTCGCCTCGGAGGCAGTCGCGCGCGCGAAGCCGGACGGCTACACGCTGCTTCTGGGCACGGCGGCGACGCATGGGGTGAATGCCGCGCTATATAAGAAGCTTCCCTTCGACGTCGAGGCCGACTTCACGCCGATCGCGCCGCTGGTCAACGTCTCGAACGTGCTCACCATCAACCCGCAGGCCATCGATGTCAGCAGCGTGCGCGAGTTCATCGAGGTCGTGCGCGCGAATCCCGGCAAGTACAACTACGCGTCCACGGGCAACGGCACCGGGACGCACCTCGCCTTTGCCGAGTTCAACGCGCGCGCCGGGCTCAGGATGGAGCACATCCCGTACAAGGGCGGACCCGAGGCGATCCAGTCGGTGATCGCCGGCCAGACCTGCTGCATCTTCAACCAGGTGCAGACCGTGATCCCGCACTGGAAAGGCGGCAAGGTGCGCCTGCTCGGCGTGACGACGAAGACGCGCGTGCAGGCGGTGAGCGAGATCCCGACGATCGCCGAGGCCGGCGTGCCCGGCTACGAGAGCTATACCTGGTTCGGCCTTTTCGGCCCGAAGGGACTCGACCCCGAGGTCGTCAACAAGATGAACGCCGCGGTGAAAGCGGCGCTCGAGACGCCCGCGGTGCAGAAGCGCCTCCTCGAGCTCGGTAACACGCCGCGCTGGGAATCGCCCGAGCAGTTCCGCCAGACCGTCAGGGCCGACCGCCAGAAGTGGGCGGCAGTCGTCAAAGAGGTCGGCGCCACCATCGACTGAAAAAGGGGTCAGAGCAATTTTCCTGTAACACCTACGCACGTCAGTAGTTACCGGAAAATTGCTCTGACCCCTTTTTTACTTTTCATTTGCGCTTCTCGAGCGGCACGAAGTAGCGCGTCGACTTCAGCTCGTCCTCGTTGTGGACCTGCACCCGCTGCCAATGACGGTCGGCATCCTCGACGAATAGATCGCGCACGATCCCGGTGGCGAGGCGCCGCGCGCCGATCTCGAGGCCGGGGATGTCGCCGGCGAGCGCGCCATGGCTCATCGTCGAGCCCCAGTTGAAGACATGCACCCGACTGAGCTCGGCGTGCGTGCCACTCAATTGAAAGGCGTCGCCCAGATAAGGGAAGCGCGCCTCCTCCGGGAAGTTCTCGGCCTCTGCGGGTGAGACGTGAGACGCCCAGGTGTCGATCGCCCCGCGGATCGGCGCGATCTCCGGGCGGTCCATGAGGTTCACGTCGAAGCCGGTGCAGACGATGACGGCGTCGAAGCGATGCTCGCCCGTCGCCGTCACCACCTTCGGGCCGGGCAGGATGTCCTTCCATCCCTCGCCGAAGCGGATCGAGAAGCCG
>DASQAW010000615.1:0-2329 GCA_035635495.1 Burkholderiales bacterium | reverse complement strand
TCATCGCCTTCGTCGGCTGGCCGTCGCCGCCCATGCTCGCGAAGTAGAGCTCGTGCAGCAGCGTGGAGTTGAGCGCGACGAGCTCCTCGCGCTTGAGCCCGTTCAGCACATGCCCGGGGGTGTTCGCGAAATCCAGCGAATCGAGCTGCTCGGTGATGGCGTTCAGGCGCCGCAGCGCGCCGCCGTAGTTGTTCTCGTAATGGCTCTCGATGAGCTTCACCGAGAGGTAGGAGAGCGTCCAGGGACGGCATTGGAACGGCTTCAGGTTGTAGCGCATGTCATCCTCCAATGAAATCGATTAGCCGCCGGGCGAGATTGCCGCATGTGCCGCGCACAGTTGCGGCGCGCTGCGCCTGCCGCGGCCGGCTCAGGTCCGAGTGGGCGAGCTTCGCGGCGCTCTTGAGCTGCGGGTCGATCCTCCAGACCGAGCGCTGCACTCCGCTATAGGCGATGAACGCCGCCTGCTCGATCGAATAGACGATCACGCTAAAGCCGACGTCCTTGTCCGTATCGGCGTCGAGGACAAGCGGATGGACCGTGACGACGAACGTCTCCGGGTCGATCCGCCACAGCGTGGACACGACGTTGCTCGTGACCACGACCTCACCTTTTGGGCCGAGCGCGACATCGGGCGGACAGTGCGGCGAACCGACATAGAGCCAGCCGGGCAGCGTGAGCGCGACCGGGCGCGCGCTGCCAGCGCTGTGGATCAGCACGCCATCATGGGTAAGCCAGACCGAGCGGTCGCGGATCGTGTCGACCTGGTAGCCGAGCATCGACGAAGCGCTCGGGACCGCGTTGCTTTCGCAGCCGGCGAGTCCGGCGAGGGCGGCGGCGGCGAGGACTGAGGCGATTGCGTTTCTCATATACGTACTCCTTCCCCGAAGGGTTTGGAGCAGTGCTTGAGACGGGGGCGTCCTGGTGACCGGGTGTCTGCGGTACCCGGCTAGGGAGGCTTTGCTGCCCTGCCCTACATGAGGCCACAAGCTAGCCCTCTGCCTCTGGGGCGTCAACGGATTCTCGTATCTTTTATCACTTCTTTGTGATACATATAACGCAATGGAAAGCTTCAACACCCTGGTGCTCAGCCTGCCAACCCGCAACTCCACGCTACGGATGCGTCTTTGGCGTGCGTTGAAGGAAACCGGCTGCGGCGTGCTCCGCGATGGCGTTTACGTGCTGCCGGCCGCCGCCGATGCGGGCGGTCTGGCGAAGCTCGAGGCCGACATCCGGACGCAGGGTGGCTTCGCCCTGACGGCCGAGCTGAAGCCGAGGACGGCGGCGCAGCTCGCGGACGTCCGCAAGCTCTTCGATCGCAGCGCGGACTACGGGGCCTTGGTCGAGCGCCTCGCCACGACGAAGGCTGCGCTCGAGCGCCTGGGAGCGCGGCGCGGTCAGACGGCGATCCGGCGCCTCGAGCGCGCAATGGCCAAGCTCTCGCGGATCGATTTCTTCGCCGGCGAAGCCAGCACCCAGGCTGCAAGCGCGCTCGATGCGCTGAAGACGAGATACCGCGAGCTGTATGCCGGCGGCGAACCGCGCTTTTCCAAGCGCGGGTTGCGCCAGATCGATGCCCGGCGTTTCCAGAAGCGCGTATGGGCGACTCGCAAAGCCCCGTGGGTCGACCGCCTGGCAAGCGCGTGGCTGATCAAGCGATTCATCGACCGCGAAGCGCGTTTCGCCTGGATTGCCCGGCCGAGCGAGTGCCCGAAGAACGCCGTGGGCTTCGACTATGACGGCGCCGAGTTCACGCACGTGAAGAACCGAGTCACCTTTGAGGTGCTGCTTGCGAGCTTCGGCCTCGACAAGGACCCGGCGCTCGCCGCGATCGGCGCGGCGGTGCACTTTCTCGACGTCGGCGGCATCCCGGTGCCCGACGCGAGGGGGCTTGAGACCATGCTGCGCGGAATCAAGGAGAAGGCGCGCAGCGACGACGCGCTCCTCGCCGAAGCGATGCGCATCCTCGACCACTTCTATTCGGCCTACGCTACTGCGAGCCGTAGCTGAAGTCGTCGAAGGCGGTGACGCTATCCGCCTTGGTCCATAGGCCCACTGCCCCGGCTCCGGCGATGTGCGCATCCTCGAGCTCGATGTAGGTCTTGCCGTTCAGCGCGACCTTGATGCGCTTGCCCGAGAACTCCACGCGCAGCGTGTGCCAGACGTTCGGCGGCACCGGCGCATCGACATACTTTATGGTGACGCGTCGCCCGTTGGTGGTGTGGTACAGCGAGACGTTGTCCTCGAGCGCGTTGGCGCGCGCGACGTAGTAGTTGTCGCCGTTCTTCCAGCGCCAGACGACACCGCCCGCCCGGTCCTCCTTGCCGGAGAG
>DASQAW010000614.1:0-11649 GCA_035635495.1 Burkholderiales bacterium | reverse complement strand
CTCGCCCTCGAGCTCGAAGAGCTCGGCGGGACTGCCCTCGGAGATCATCTGCCGGTAGCGCTGGATCTCCTTGGACGCATCCTGCGCCTGCGCCGTGCGCGCCCCGGCGAGCGCCGCAGTGAGCGCCATGGCGAATGCAAGGGCCCTCACGCGACCGCGGCTTCGGTGCTGTTCGACTCGCCCTGGCTGTCGAGCCAGCTCACCTCGATCTTGTCGCCCTTCGCGCCGCCCTTCAGGCGGAAGGAGAACACCGGGTTGCGCGAGACGGCCTGGCTGATCTGCGCTTCGACCACCGGTTTGCCGTTCACCTTGACCGTCAGGTTCTGGATGAAGTGCAGCGGCACGAGCTTGCCGTCCGAGTCCTTGCGCTGCCCGGTCTCCATCGGATGGGTCATCAGCACGCGCACGTCGGTGTAGCCCTGGCCGAGCGTGGCGCGCATCTTCATGGGTCCTGGCATATCGAGTGCTCTCCTAGCCGCCGCAGCCGCCGATGGTGACCTTGACTTCCCTTGTCGCCGAGTAGTACTTGCCGCCGGCCTCCGCCAGCACGCGCACGTCGGAGGTCTCGCCCATCTTCAGGTTGACCTTGACGAAGGGCAGCGCGCCCTCCTTGAAGTCGAAGCGCGCGATCAGCGGGAACGGGTTCTTGTCGGCGATCACGATCAGCGCCGTGGTCCCCGGGATCGCGCTCGAGATCTCGATCGGCACCACCGCGCCGTTCTCGGCGATCTGCGGCGCGTCGATCGAGACGTCCTTGCTCGGCGTCGCGCTGGCTATGCCGAGCGTTTTCAGCGCGTCGCCGGGGGTTTTCGCCCCGAACGCCTCCTTGTTCCAGGCGGCGAACGCCGCAAGCGGTTTGACGATTCCGAAGACCAGCGCTGCCACCAGCGCCCTACGGAGGATGTTCATCGCCTTATTTTAGCGGCTGGCCGACGGAATACCCCCGAGCGGCCGCCGCTCTTTTCCTCCAGCCGCACGTCGGTCAGCACCATCGCCCGGTCGACCGCCTTCACCATGTCGTAGACGGTGAGGAGCCCGACCGCCGCGGCGGTCAGCGCCTCCATTTCCACGCCGGTGGGCCCCCGGCATTCGACGCGCACCACGATCTTCACGCTCGGCGGACGGCGCTGGCGCTCGAAATCCACCGCCACGCGCGAAAGCGCGAGCGGGTGGGCGAGCGGAATGAGGCCGGCGGTGCGCTTGGCGGCCTGGATCGCGGCGAGGCGCGCGACGCCGAGGACGTCCCCTTTCTTTGCCGTGCCGGCGGCGATCATCTTCAGGGTCGCCGCCTGCATGAGGATGCGCCCCGAGGCGACGGCGACCCGGTGTGAATCGGGCTTGGCGCCCACATCGACCATATGGACCGCGCCGCGCTTGTCGAAGTGCGACAGCTTCTTCATGGAACCCGCCATGGCGGGCGATATCATAGCTGCATGAGATTCGCCGCCTGGATCGCCGCCCTCGCCGTCGCGGTCGTGCCGCGCGCGTTCGGACAGACGGCGGGCCAGGCCGGCGGGCAGACCCTGCCCGACCTCGGCGGCGGCGACAGCGTGCTCTCGCCGCAGCTCGAGCGGCGCATCGGCGAGAGCATCATGCGAGAGATCCGCTTCCGCGATCCCTCCTACCTCGACGATCCGGAGGTGAACGACTACCTGACGGCGCTCGGCTCGCAGCTCGCAGGCAGCCGCCAGGACTTCGAGTTCTTCGGCATCCGCGACAGCTCGATCAACGCCTTCGCGCTGCCGGGCGGATTCGTCGCCGTGCACACCGGCCTGATCTCGACGGCCGAGACCGAATCGGAGCTCGCTTCGGTGCTCGCGCACGAGGTGTCGCACGTCACGCAGCGCCATATCGCGCGCATGCTCTCGCAGCAGCAGCAGATGCAGGTGCCGATGATGGTGGCGCTGGCCGCGGCGATCCTGCTCGGGCGCTCGCGGCCGGACCTGGCGATCGGCGCGGCGATGGGCGCGCAGGCCGCGGGCGTCCAGGCGAGCCTCAGCTACTCGCGAGACTTCGAGCGCGAGGCCGACCGCATCGGCATCCAGCGCCTGGACGAGGCGGGCTTCGACGCCCACGCCATGGCCGCGTTCTTCGAGAAGATGCAGCGCTCGAGCCGCGTCAGCGAGGACAGCACGATGCCGGGCTACTTCCGCACCCACCCGGTGACCAGCGAGCGCATTGCCGACGTGCAGAACAAGGCCGCCTCGATGCCCTACCGGCAGCACGCAGACTCGCCCGAGTTCCAGCTGGTGCGCGCCAAGATCCGCGCCGACTCGGGTGAGGCGCGCGATGCGGTGGTGAGCTTCGAATCGGTGCTGCGCGAGCACCGCTACGCCAACGAGGCGGCGGCCCGCTACGGCCTCGCCTTGGCGCTCGTGCGCGCGGGCAAGGTGTCGCAGGCGCAGGCCGAGCTCGAGCGCGCGCGCAAGCTCGGCGCGGCGAGCCCCATGATCGAGATCCTGGACGCGCGCATCAGGCTGGCGTCGAAGGACCCCGGCGGCGCCGCAGCCGTGCTGGCGAAGGCCCGCGATCGCTATCCCTATTCGCGTGCCGCCGCCTACGCCTACATCTATACCCTGCAGGAGAGCGGCAAGAACGACGAGGCACTCGCGGTGCTGCGCGATTCGCTCCTGAAGTATCCGCGCGACGCGCGGCTCTACGCCATGCAGGCCAAGACCTATGCCACCTTGGGCAAGCGGCTGCTGCAGCACCAGGCGCAGGGCGAGCTCTATGCGCTGCAGGGGAGCCTGCCGGCGGCGATCGAGCAGTTGACGCTCGCGCGCGCCGCGGGCGACGGCGACTTCTACCAGCTCTCCGTGGTCGACGCCCGCCTCAAGGAGCTGCGCGCCCAGTACACGCAGGAGCTCAAGGAAGCCAAGCGCTAGTCGGCCGCCGCTATCAGCGGCGGGCCGGCTCGTAGTACGCCTCGTACAGCAGGTCGAAGGTCTTCTCGACCTCCCCGAGCAGCTCCTGGATGCTGGACGAGCGCCGCTGGGCGCCCTGGAGCAAGGTCTGCACGCCCGCTGCTTCCGGCACGGCGCTGCCGCCCATCTCGAGGAAGTGCACGATGGTGCCGATCTTGGCGAGCGCCGGGTTCTTCGCCAGGCCGAGCTGCACCAGCATCTCCTCGTAGGCGACGCGCGCGCCGCTGGCGGCGAAATGCGCGCCGTCGAAGGCGAAGCCGAGCGCGCCCGAGGGCGGGTCCTCGTTCTTTTCCATCCAGGTGAGCGTCGCCTCGGGGTCGACGAAGCGGCGGATCAGCCACGCGCAGGCGAGCCGGTCGGCCCACGGCGGGTTGCGCGTCGCCCAGGCGCGCCGCAGCAGGCGCTCGCCCGCGCGCAGCGATGTCTGCGATGACGCGAAGAGCAGCTTCTTCACCGCGGCGTCGGCCGCGTGCAGCGCCTGCTCGGCCCGCGTGCGCGCGTCGGTGGGGAAGAAGTCGAGCGCGGCGATCGCCTCGAACTCGCGGCGCTGCTTGTGCAGCACGCGCGAGATCGCGCTCGGATCGGAATGGCCGAAGCCGACGCGCAGGCTCTCGACGGTCTTGATCAGCGCCTCGTAGCGCGCGGAGCGGTCGAACAGCCGCCGCAGCGTCTCCTGCTGCGCCGGCGTCGTCGCGCTCACCCGCAGCACTTGCGCGGCGCCCGCGCTCTTCACGATGTAGTCGCTCAGCTTTTCCAGCGCCTGCCGGTTCGCCGCGGTGTCGGGAAGCAGGTACGCGCCCTCGCGCATCACGCCGGCGCCGAGGGACTCGAGCGTGCGCAGCACGCGCATGCGCGCCGCCGGATCCTCGGTCGGCAGCTGCGCGATGGTCACGAGCCAGCTGTCCATGGCGATGGCATCTTATACTTTGGGCCTATGACCTTCGACAAGGAACTGGACGCGCGCGGGCTGAATTGCCCGCTGCCCATCCTGCGCACGAAGAAGGCGCTGGCCGAGCTGCAATCGGGGCAGGTGCTGAAGGTGCTCGCCACCGACCCGGGCGCCGTGAAGGATTTCCAGGCGTTCTCGCGCCAGACCGGCCACGAGCTCCTTTCGCACACCGAGGAGCGCAAGGAATTCACGTTCTTCATGCGCAAGAAGTGACGCGCCTCACTGCACTGCTCGTCGCGCTCGCCGCGGCACCCGCAGCGGCCGCCGATGCCACGTTCACCGTAAAGGTGCTCACGCCGGAGACCGCGCTCAAGGCCGCGCAGGCCGCGCTCGCGCGCTGCCGCTCGAGTGGCTACCAGGTGTCCGTCGCCGTCACCGACCGCATGGGCGTGGTGCAGGTCCTGCTGCGCGACCGCTTCGCCGGCCCGCACACGCCCGACCTGGCGAGCGCCAAGGCGTACACCGCCGTGAGCTTTCGCACCAGCACCACCGAGCTCGCCGAGGCAACACAGGCCGGCAAGCCGTCGAGCGGCATCCGCAACCGTCCCGGCGTCGCCGCCGTCGGCGGCGGACTGATGATTGAAGCGGGCGGCTCGCTGCTGGGAGCCATCGGCGTCTCGGGCGCGCCCGGCGGACGCGAGGACGATGCGTGCGCCGCCGCCGGCATTGCCGCGATCCGCGAGGATATCGAACTCTAGAGAAGTAGGCGTCTGCCTTGAGGGCAGGGTCCGCTTACCTTTGCAGTAGCGGAACGATGATTTCCATTTTTGCGGCTTCTGCGCGGGACTTGCGCCGCGTATGTTGGTCGCGTGGATTCGACCGCCAGCCTGGAACTTGAGGGCCCGAAGTGGGCTTCCCGACAAGGCTCCGTGGCAATCCCGAACCCACCAAGAAAGGAGTCGGTCATGAAACGCATCGTCATCGCATTGACCGTCGTCGCCGTCGCCGGCTGCGCGGAGCTGCCGGAAAGCGTCAAGCATTCGTTCGCCGCTCACGGCGCTACGACGCAGGCGGATACGCCGGACGTCGGAACGACGCAACAGGCGGGCCCGTATCCGTACAACAGCCCGTACGGCAGCTGATCGCCCACCCGCCGCTGCGTGCCCATGCTCCCCATAGCACTGCGCTTTTCCCTGCGATTGCTACGCGCGGGCCTGCGTGCGGCGGTGGTGTTCACTGCTTCGGTTGGACTGCTCCTGCTTCTCCTGCTGTGGTCGGTCCTGCAGCTGTTCGATGAAAATGAAACCGCTTCCCCCTCGCGTCCGAGAGCGGCGGCCCGAGCCAGCACCAGGCTTGATTGAGCAGCGCCTGCGACAGGCGTTTGCACGCCTGCCGTTGCTCCTCGCCATCACCTTCGACCGTGACTTGTCGACGGCCGACGTCGAGGTATGTCCATGTCCCGGCTGCGAGTGGAGCGATGAGGTCTACGGTGACGTGGACGATGAGATCTCGGCGCTGGTTGCCGAGCTGCAGCACCAAGGCGCGAGCGAGCTGCTGCGCGGCCGCGCGCTATCGTGCGAGCGCCGGAAAGACCTCCCCACCGGGGCTGGACGACCGCTGGTCCGCGAACCTCGCCGCCAAGGCGTCGATGAAGATTCGCGTCCGGGCCGGCATCAGCTTCCGCCCCGGGAACACCGCCCATAGCGGCGCCCTCGGCAGACTCCACTCCGGCAGTACGCGTACTACCTCGCCAGCCTTCAAGTACGGCTCGACGCGGCGGTGCTCGGCGAGCGTGATCCCCGTGCCGTCGATCGCCAAACGCAGCATGAGGTCCGGCGAGTTGACGATCGCCCTGGCGGGCGGCAAGCCTTCCCACCGCGCCTTGCCGCGCATCAGCACCCAGGGGAGGGCTTCACCGGTTCGCGAGAGGGAATGCACGGCGTGATGTGCAAGGAGATCTTCCGGCTCCTTCGGCGTGCCGTGGGACTCGAGGTACGCTGGCGAGGCGTACAGACCTCCATGCAGCTCGACAATCGGGCGCGCGGCAAGCGCCGCATCGTCGCGCAGCTCGCCCACGCGGAGCGCGACGTCGAAACCCTCGGCGATGATATCGACCGCGCGCATCGAGAAGTCCAGCTGCAGAGTGATCGACGGGTAAGCCACAAGGAATTCCACGAAGAACGACTCGAGAAGCATGAGGTTGGGCGGCGCGCTTACGCGCAAGCGTCCGCTCGGTTTCAGCTGGCGGTTGTCCGCGAGCTCGCTGGCGGCGTCGACGCCGTCCACCACCTGCCGCGCGTGCTCAAGCAACGCGTTGCCGAGCTGCGTGATCGTCAGCTTGCGCGTGGAGCGGAGGAAGAGCCGCTCACCCAGCCTGGTCTCGAGATCGGCAATGTGCCGCGAGACGGTCGACACCGGGAGCTCGAGGCGCTGCGCGGCGCGCGAGAAGCTTCCCGCCTCCGCGACGCGTGCGAAAAGCAAAAGATCGTTCGACTCTAGACGCCGCTTGCCGCCGCCACGACGGCGCTGCGCCACGAGGCGTGGCTGTTCAGCGAGCGGCTGGCTATCGGCCCGGACAGTTAGTTGCGGCTTCCCAACGTGGTCCATTCCAGGAAGCACCCTGGCGACGGAGTGCAACGCGCCGCCTTCAGCGCGGCCGCGCTTCATGACATTCGTCATGATTGCCTTCGTCGGCCCTTGGGCGACCCTTGCCGCAATGGAAGGATGATTTCCATTTTGGCGGCTTCCGCGCCGGCAAGGAAACTCCTATCGTCGTTGCCATGCCTTCGCCTCAAACGCCGCTCTCTCCACGCCGCGGGCTCATCGTCGCCGCGGTGCTGTTCATCCTTGTCCTCGTCGGCGCCGCGCTGTATCTGAAGCCGCTGAGCAGGGGTGCCCATGCCGCAGCGCACTCGCCACCGGCCAACGACCTTTCGAGGCCGATGCTGCTCGTGGCGGCACCCAAGATCGAGGACCCGATCTACGGCGGCGCCATCATCGTGGCGACGCCCCTCGATGGCGATCGGCACGTGGGCTTCATCGTCAACTGGCCCACCGCTGTCGCGCTCTCGGACGCGTATCCCTCGGATGGACCTGCGCAAGAGCTGGGCGCTCGCTTGTACGTCGGCGGCCCCTTCCTGCCGCAAACGATCTTCGCCCTGGTGCGGCGCTCGACGAGCCCGGCCGGCAAGTCGCTCGAGCTCGCCCCCGGCCTTTATGCCGCGCTCGACCGTACGGCGGTGGAGGAGGTGATGCGCGTGAACGGCGCAGATGCGCGCTACGTCGTCGGCCTGGTCGTCTGGTTGCCGCAGGAGCTACAACGCGAAATCGACGCCGGCACATGGTACGTGCTTAAGGCGAACCCGGAGTCTGCGCTGCAGTCCTCCGATGAGGATCTGTGGGACGAGTTCGTCCGCCGAGCGCGAGAGGCCCCCACGTCGATCCACTTCACAGGAAAAGGATCATGAAAAAGACAGCGATCGCAGCCGCTCTCGCTCTTTCGCTCGGCGCGAGCGTCGCCCAGGCGCAAACGAGCGACCCGCGCGGCTGGTACGCCGGCATCGATCTTGGCGTGGGCCGCTCCAGGGCGAGCGGGCTCTCCGACGATAAGGACACGTTCCTCGGCATCAACGGTGGGTACCGGTTCAACCGCCATCTCGCCGCGGAGGCGGGCTATGCACGCCTCGGCCACTTCACGCCGTCCTACGACGCCAGCGCAGGCTCGATCGCCGCAATCGGCATCCTGCCGCTCAAGTACGGCTTCTCGGCCTACGGCAAGGTCGGCTACGCGCGCACGCATGTCGACGGCGCGGGGACCTCCGATGACGCCAACAGCGCCCTGTTCGGCCTCGGCGCGTATTACGACCTCAACCGTCAGTGGTTTCTCAAAGCCGGCTGGGATCATTACACGAAGGTCGGTGGTTCCCAAACCGGCGAAGGCCCGCTCGATACCTACACCTTGGGTGTTGGCTTCCGTTTCTAGGAGTATCGCCAGCGATTCGTTTCTCCTGTGCCGCCACGTCAGATGCGCGGGCCGTCCCTTCCTTTCCGGCTGGCGCGATTCGCTGACGTGGCGGCCTTTCTTCGAAAGTTGGGCAATGACCCCAAAACAAGTTCGTGTCGGAGTCGTCGGCGCGCACACCACCGCAGGCTGGGCGAAGGTGTCGCACGTTCGGGCGATCAACAATCCACACGCAACGAACAGAGCGCGCGCCAAGCGGCCGAAGCCTTCGGTGCTGATCGCTGGTTTTCCGATCCCTTCGCGACGATCAGCGATGACGGGATCGATGTCATAACGATCTCCGTCAAGGTGCCGGCACACCGCGAACTCGTTCTCGCGGCGCTGCATGCCGGCAAAGCGGTCTACTGCGGTGCTGAAGCCAGTTATGACTCGGGAGGCGGAAGCGCGCCGTTTGCCTCGACGCCGTAGGGCGCATGCGGATAGCGCTCCGCGGCCGTGCGCTCCACCGTATCATCGACCACACCATCGGGAGCGGATAGCGGCACCGGAATGATGTGGACGCCGCCCGTCGCCTCGAGCGCGCGGCTCCAGTTCACCACGAATCGGCCGGGCTGGCCGGCCTGCTCTTCAAGCACGCGGATGGCAGCAGATACGGCTTGGGACGGGCTTTCCTTCGCGGCATAGTCGTTGGCGGGCTCGAACGACGACATGAACAATTCCGCGCCTTTGTTGCCGACGACGTAGGGCTCGTTGACGATGCGCACGGGCGTGCCGATGCGTACCCTGGCAGAGAGCTCGGCGGCGTCTTCCGGGTAGAGCCGGAGGCAGCCGTGGGTCACGGGCATGCCGATGCCCCATGGGCGGTTTGTGGAGTGGATGAAGATCGAACGGAATCCCGTTTTCAGCGCGTGCATGCCCATGGGATTGTCCAGGCCCGGCGGCACGTAGGCGGGAAGGCTTGGCTCTCCTTCCCGGCGGCGCTCCTCGTGGATGCTGCGTGGCACGAGCCATGCCGGATCGCGATACTTCGCGGCGATGACGGTACGGCCGAGCGGCGTCGGCCACCCTTCGCGCGCGATGCCGAGCGGAAAGGTCACCACCTCCGGCGTTTCGCCCTTTCTCGGCTCGGGAAAGTAGTACAGCCGGCGCTGGGAAACATTGATGACGATTCCGACCCACGGCCGGCTTGGGAGAATGAACTGCCTCGGGACGACGATCCTGCCGTTCCGCGGCGGCAGCCACGCCGAGACGCCGGGATTCGCGCCCACGATTTCCTCGAAGCCGAGGTCGTAGCGCCGCGCGATATCAAGCAGCGTGTTCTCGCCAATCTCCGTGACGACGTGGACGGCGCCGACGATCGTGCTGCCATCGGTCGGCAACGCAAAAGTGGCGCCGTATGCCGCCGGCAGGCCGCAGGCGGCCATGCCGAGCGCCGCAATGGCCGCCGCGCGCATCACTTGCGATGCAGCTTCTTGAACATCTGGTCGAGCTTCGCATCGACCTTAACGACGTCGCTCTCCGCGGCCTTGGCCGTCTCCGAGGCGTCGCTCGCGGCACCGAAGGACTTGTCCGCGCTCGCTTGCGCCCGCGCCGCGCCCGCCTGCGCCTGCTTGGCCGCGGCGCCCGCGCCGTTCGCGCTCGCAGCCGCGGCGTCCGCTGTTTGCTGCGCGTTTGCCGTAGCGCCTCTCAAGGCATCGACTTGTGACTGAAGCTTGTCCACGCTTTCCGTCGTGGCGCAGCCGGCCGTCAAGGCGATGGCCGAGGCAATGAGAACCGCTTTGGTTGGGATTTTCATGGTGTCACTCCTATCTGTTGGATTTGTCGACCGCTGGCCACCGGCACCATGCCGATGTCCGCGTTCGGAGCGCGAACAATAGGTGCGGCAAAGGCGACCCGGAAGCCGTGAAAACGGGAATCACCCTTCCACGGCGGCAAAGCTGCGGCTCCTTGCGCAGGGCGCGCTCAGGATTCCTTGACCTGAATGTCCTCGAGGTGACAGGGCACCAGCTCGCAGATGTACAGCGTTCTGTCGACGTGAGGAATGATCTTCAGGGCGTCTTTGCAGCAGCGGAACAATGATTTCCATTTCTAGCGCTTCTGCGCTGGGCTTGAGCCGCGTAACCTCGTCGCTTGGATTCGACCGCCAGCCTGCAACTTGAAGCCCCGACGCGGGCTTGCCGACAAGGGATAAGGGCCATGGCATTGCGCTTCTCGTTGGGATTGCTGCGCACGGGTGCAGGTCCTGTTCGTCGCGGCCGTTCGCTGTCCTGCTCGTGCTCATGATGTGGTCGTTCGGGCGCATACCCGGCGAGGCGCACAAATCGATCGACGCGGGACGTGCACTTCGCCGCGCTCGAAGCAGCGCGCAGAGCGAGGGTCCAATGCGGATCGAACTGATAGTTCCGTGCTCGCACAAGGAGCTGTGGCAGGCGCTGATACAAAACGGTGAGCTGACCGAGCGCGGCGCCACGCTGCGGCTCGTACTTTCCGAAGAAGTTTTCGAGTTGGCAGCGCAGATCACGCGCTATGAATCGTCAAGACTGCTCGAGTGCTGCTGCGACGGAAATCTATTGCGCTGGCGACTCGAAGCGCAGGGCGAGGAAACGACGCACTTGAGCTTCACGTACATCCCGCAGACCCGGCAACGGCTCGCCCCGGACATCATCGCTCGGGCGTGCTTCAGGGATGTGCTCGCGCTAATCAGCTAATTCTCCCCATCGCTTTCGGCGCGCTATCCTCCGCGCGCCGGAAAGACCTCCTCATGGGGGCTGGACGAGCGCTGCTCGGCGTACTTCGCCGCCAAGGCGTCGATGAAGATTCGCGTCCGGGCATCGAAGCAGCGGCAGAGAGTCCCGCAGCCGGCCGCCAAGCGGGACAGCGCATCTGTGCAGCCATGAAAGACTGATTACCGTTTTCACGGCTTTCGCCCAGAACCCGGCGCACCTATCGTTGCCGGCGTTGAAACGAACGCATCGGCATACCGCCGCTGCGACTCACTACGCCAAAGGATAGCGATGGAGTTACGAGATTTGCTGCCTGCCGTACGGCCGGGGATCGCGCCGGTCGCTCTTGTCGTGGCGCTCGGCGCGTGCAGCCAGGCTGCCGAACGGCCAAGCGCGCCGCCGCCTGCGCCGCAGGTCAGCGTTGTCACCGTACGTCGCGAGAGCGTCCCGGTCGCGATCGAGCTGCCTGGACGCACCTCCGCCAATGTCATCGCGCAGGTGCGAGCGCGCGTGGACGGCATCGTCGTACGGCGCGAGTTCAATGAAGGAAGCGACGTCAAGCCGGGTCAGCGCCTCTACCAGATCGATCGCGCGCCTTACGTGGCCGCTCTCGACAGCGCGCAGGCGGCGCAGCAGAAAGCGCAGGCCAACCTCGTGTCGCAGAACGCCACCGTCGAGCGCTACAAGCTGCTCGTCGCGCGAAACGCGGTAAGCAAGCAGGACTATGACAATGCCTTCGCCGCGCAAGGCCAGGCCGCAGCAGATGTCGCGGCCGCCAAGGCAGCCGTCGAGACGGCAAGCATCAACCTCGGCTACACCGACGTCACCTCGCCCATCTCCGGGCGCACCGGCATCTCGCAGGTGACCCCGGGCGCCTACGTGCAGGCGAGCCAGGCCACGCTGATGACCACCGTTCAGCAGCTCGACCCGATCAAGGTCGATCTCACGCAGTCGAGCGTCGAAGGGCTGCGGCTGCGCAGCGATTACGCGAGCGGCCGGCTCAAGCTCAATGGCCCCGATCGGGCGAAGGTCACGCTGGTCCTCGAGGACGGCACGGAGTACACGCGCCGCGGAGCGCTGCTGTTCACCGACATCACGGTGGATCAGTCCACCGGATCGGTCACCGTGCGCGCGCTCTTCCCGAATCCCGAC
>DASQAW010000613.1:0-1904 GCA_035635495.1 Burkholderiales bacterium | reverse complement strand
GGGATAAAAAGGCAGGCGATACATTCCAGATCGCGCACAAGCGCGTGGACCTGGTGAACTCCGAAGGTGAGCTCGATGGCATCGCCATCCTCCTCTAGAAACGAACAGCCCGTGGTCATCGCCGGCGGCGGCATCGGCGGCCTCGCCGCGGCGCTGGCGCTCGCGCGCAAGGGCTTCAAGAGCGTGGTGCTCGAGCAGGCGCCGCAGTTCGGCGAGATCGGCGCCGGCATCCAGATCGCGCCCAACGCCTGGCATGCGCTGGATGCGCTGGGCGTCGGCGGACTGGTGAAGAAGGACGCGGTGTTCATCGAGCGCATGCTCATGATGGACGGTGTGAGCGGCGAGAAGATCATCGACATCCCGCTCGACAAGCGCTTCGCCAAGCGGTTCGCGAATCCCTACGCCGTCACCCACCGCGCCGACATCCATGGATCGCTGCTCGACGGCTGCAAGGCGCTGCCCGGGATGATCGAGCTTCGCACCAGCACGCGCGTCACCGGCTTCGACATCGAAGGCCCGGGCGTCGCCGTCAGGACGCAGAGCGACGTGATTCGCGGGGCCGCGCTGATCGGCGCCGACGGCGCGCGCTCGGTCGTGCGCGAGGCGATCATCGGCGACGCGCTGCCGCCGACGACCATCCACAAGTGCTATCGCGCCGTCCTGAACGCCGGCGACGTGCCGAAGGACCTGCGCTGGGCGGCGGCGACGCTCTGGGCCGCGCACAACACGCACATCGTCCACTACCCGCTGCGCGGCTGGAAGCTCTTCAACCTGGTGGCGACGACCATCGGCAAGCCGATCAGCGAGGGGCACAACGAAGTGGCGAGCCCGGAAGAGGTGCTGCCGCTGTTCGCCCACTACTGCGAGAAGCCGCTGAATCTGATGCGCACGCCGAAGCAGTTCACGCGCTGGATGCTTCGCTACCGCGAGCCGGTCGGCAACTGGACGCGGGGGCCGGTGGTGCTGCTCGGCGACGCGGCGCACCTCATGCTGCAGTACATGGCGCAGGGCGCCGCGATGGCGATGGAGGACGCGGTGTGCCTCGGCCTCTGCGCCGAGCGCACCGACGGCGACTTCGAGAAAGCATTCGTCGACTACCAGAAGACGCGCCTTCCGCGCGCCTCGCGCGTGCAGATCTCGGCGAACAGCCTGATCGGCATGATCTTCCACGTGCCCGACGGCATCCAGCGCCTGGTGCGCAACGAGATCTACCGCGGCCGCTCGCCCGAGCGCTATTACGACGCGCTCGAGTGGGTCTTCACGCCGCCGGACTACGTGCGCGAGTTCGAGCGCAAGCCCCGCATCAAGAAATCTCGCTCAAAGCGCTAGCGGCCCATAATGCGGTGATGGACCCGTTCGAGATCCTGGTCGAAGCGCACCGCCCGGCGATGAAGCCGGTGCTCGCCAAGCTGGTGGGGATCCTGCGCGAGCACAACGTGCCGTATGTCATCGGCGGCGCAAATGCGCTGTCGCTCTACGTGCGACCGCGCATGACGGTCGATGTCGATGCCTTCGTCGACGTGGCGCGCAAGCACCAAATCGACAGGGCGCTTGCCTCGCAGTTCGAGCTGGTGAGCATCGGCATGTTCCACTCCAAGTTCAAGCAGGCCGATGTGGAGGTCGACATCCTGTATTCGGGTGCGCACGCCGAGGATTTCGCCCTCGCGAGCGCGCGCGACGCGGTCATCCTCGGTACGCCGCTTAAGGCGCCCTCCCCGGAGGCCCTGCTGTGGCTCTACGTCGCGTCCGAAAAGGAGCTCAATTTTTATGACGGGCTCGAGCTCATACGCTCGGTTCCGCAGCTCGATGTCGCGCTCGTACGCCGGCAGCTGGAGCGCCAACAGCCCGAGCTCCTGGGCAAGCTCGAGAAGATGCTGACGACGGCGCGCCAGCCGGTCGTGACC
>DASQAW010000612.1:0-3060 GCA_035635495.1 Burkholderiales bacterium | reverse complement strand
TGGTGCAGGGCGACTGCGTCGGCGGCATCGGCGTCTCGGGCGTGCAGTCGCACGAGGACGAGCAGGTGTGCAGCGCGGGACTGGCGGTGCTGAAATGATTTCCCGCCGTGCTTTGCTGCTCGGCGCCGGCGCCGCGGCTCTAGGGGCGAAAGCGTGGGCGCAGACCACGCAGAAGACGATGCGCATCATCGTGCCGTTCCCCGCGGGCGGCGGCACCGATGTGCTCTGCCGCATCGTCGCCGAAAAGATGCGCGAGAACTATGCGCCGGTGGTGATCGTCGAGAACCGGGTCGGCGCCTCCGGGCGCACGGGAGTGGAGGCGGTCAAGAACGCGGAGGCGGATGGCACGACGCTGCTCTTCACGCCGGACTTCCTGATGACGGTGTACCCGCACAGCTTCAAGAAGCTGTCGTACGACCCGCTGAAGGATTTCATTCCGATCGCGATGGTGGCCCGCTCGGGGCTCGGGTTCGCGGCCGGGCCGGCACTGCCGGCGGAAGTCAAAACCGTGCGCGATTACGTCGCCTGGGCGAAGGGTGATCCCAAGCGCGCCTTCTACGCCACCACCTCGGCCGGGGGCACGCCGCATTTCGTCGGCGTGATGCTCGCGCGTGACGCGAAGATCGAACTCTCGCCCGTGCACTACAAGGGCGGCGCGCCGGCGCTGCAGGACATGATGGGCGGGCAGATCCCGGTGAGCATCAACCCGATCAGCGAGCTCCTGCCGCATCTGCAGGGCGGCAAGGTGCGTCTCCTCGCCGTCACCTCGCCGCAGCGCTCGAAGTACGTGCCCGACGTGCCGACGATGGCGGAAGCGGGCTTCCCGAACATCGTCATCAATCCCTGGCTCGGCTTCTTCGCGCCGGCGAAGACGCCGCCGGAGATCGTCAAGCGCCTCGCCAACGGCATCGCCGACGCGAGCGCCTTCGGCGACTCGCAGCGCAGCTTCATCAAGATGGGCATGGAGCCGGTGGCGATGACGCCGGTCGGCTTCGCCGCGGTGGTGAAGGAGGACATCGAGCGCTGGGGCCCGATCGTCAAGGCCTCCGGCTTCACCGCGGAGGACTGATGGGCTGGCAGACATTCGCATCCGTTTTCGGCACCGTGTTCCTCGCCGAGATCGGCGACAAGACGCAGCTCGCGACGATGCTGTTCGCCGCGGATGCGAAGAGCGCGAAGTGGTGGGTGTTCGCCGGCTCGGCGAGCGCGCTGGTGGTGGCCGCGGGGATCGGCGTGCTGGTCGGCGCGGGCCTCGAGCGCCTGGTCTCGCCGCGCGCGCTGAAGATCGCCGCCGGCATCGGCTTCATCGCCGTCGGCGTCTGGACGCTGCTCGCCAAATAGCTAGAAGAGGAAGCGCAGGCCGACGCTGAAGAAGCGCTTCTCGGGGTCGGCGCTCTGCTCGCCGCGCGTGGCGTCGATCTGGAAGCGGTTCGGGATCACCCAGAAGCGGATGCCGTAGTGCAGCGTCGGCGTCTGGCTGCGCTGGCCGAAGGTCTCGACGATGCCGTAGACACGAGGCGCAAGGAGCAGCGCCTCGAGGCCGATGCCCCAGGTCGCGCCGAAGCCGCTGATGGCGCCCAGGTTCGTGTGCACCACGGCGCGATCGTCCAGGAACGAGAAGCTGGCGATGCCGTTCACGTAAGGGTCGCGGCCGAAGTAACCCAGTGAAGCGGCGAGGCCGTAGCCGTTGGTTTGCAATTCTTTGAAAAGGTACTTTCCCTGGAAGATGCTGTTGCGCTCGCCCTCGATGCGGTTGCCGCCGACGGTGAGCTCCACGCCGAGGGGATTGCACGCCGGCAGGAACCAGAACTCCGAGCCCGAATAGGCTCGCTGCTCCTTATAGAAACTCTCGAGCTGGCAGTGGCCTTGGTCGACCACGCGCGCATCGTCGGTGAAGAAGGGACGCGCGCCATGCGCAGGTGCAGCAAACAAAAGCGCAACGACCTGCAAGCTTGCAGTCAGGCTGTGCTGCATCTTTGTGTGTAGTCTGCCTCCCACTTCATTGATTTTAGGGGGGATTGCTTGCTGCGCCCGGTGCTCGTTTCGCTGGCGCTGTGCCTCATTGCCGCATGCGGCAAGGATGAGTCACAGACGCGCGCCGCCACCGGCAGCACCGCGAAAGGGAGCGGCGGAACCGTGCAGCTCGCGGATGCGTCGCGCAAGTTTCTCGTCATCGAGCCGGCCGCGCCGAGCGAGAACCCGCTCGGCCGCAGCTACTTCGGCCGCACCGCGTTCCGTCCGAAGGCGCTTTCTGCCGTCACCGCACCGTTCGCCGGACGCGTCGCCTCGGTCGCGGTAGAGCCCGGGCAGAAGGTGAAGAGCGGCGACACGCTCTTCACCATCGAGAGCGCCGACGTCCTTGGGCTGCGCGCGCAGCTCGCGCAGGCGAGGCTCAAGGTCCGGCTCACCCAGGAGGTGCTCGCGCGCCAGGACGAGATGCTGAAGAAGGGCGTCGGCCTGGAGGTCGAGCGCTTCGAGGCCGAGATGAAGGCGCGCGAGGCGAAGAGCGAGCTCGAGCGCGCGGAGCGCAACGCGGCGCTCGCCGGCAGCGGCGAGGGCACCAAGGTGAATGTGCGCGCGCAGGTGGATGGAGTCATCGTATCGGTCAAGGCGACGTCGGGCGCCACCGTGCAGCCCGGCGGCGAGCCGCTCGTCGAGGTCGGCGATCCGGCGGGCCTGTGGGTCGTGGCCGATGTGCCCGAGGGCGAAGTGGCCCAGGTCGCGAAAGCGACGAAAGCCGAGGTCACCATCTCGGCGCTGAACGTGACGCTGCCCGGCCGCATCGCCGGCGTCGCGCCGAGGAGCGACGCCGAGACGCGCCGCACGCCGTTCTACGTCGAGCTTGAGAGCCCGCCGGACGAGCTGCGCGCGGGGCAGCTCGTGCGCGTGACGCTGTTCGCCGCGAGCGGCGAGGCGGAGATCTGGCTGCCCGTGACGGCGGTGCTGCTGAAGGACGGCAGCCGGCGCATCGTCTACGTCGAGGACCCGACCGGACGCTTCGTCGCCCGCGAGGTCGAGGTCGGCGACGAGCGCGGCGGCAAGGTGCGCATCCGCAAGGGA
>DASQAW010000611.1:0-4082 GCA_035635495.1 Burkholderiales bacterium | reverse complement strand
GCATCCGCGCCGGAACGGAAGCACGCCGTGCCTCGAGGTGAAGCAGGCGAAGCTGCACAACCTGAAGAACCTCGACGTGAACGTGCCGCTGGGCCGGCTGGTGGCCGTCACCGGCGTGTCGGGCTCGGGCAAATCGACCCTCGCGCGCGACGTGCTCTACCAGTCGCTGGTGGAAAAGGCCGCGATCGGCTGCAAGGCGATCAAGGGCCAGAAGCACCTCGAGCGCGTGCTCGAGGTGGACCAGACGCCCATCGGCAAGACGCCGCGGTCGTGCCCTGCGACCTACGTGGGTTTCTGGGACCAGATACGCCGGTTGTTCGCAGATACGACGGAAGCGCGCGTGCGCGGCTGGACCGCGAGCCGCTTCTCGTTCAACACGAGCGGCGGCCGCTGCGAGGAATGCGAAGGCCAGGGGCAGAAGAAGATCGCGATGTCTTTCCTGCCGGACGTGCGTGTCACCTGCGAGTCCTGCGGCGGCGCGCGCTTCAACGCCGACACGCTGACGGTGAGGCTCCGCGGCAAGAGCGTCGGCGAGGTGCTGGCGATGAACGTCGACGAGGCGCTGGAATTCTTCGCCGCGCATCCTTCGATCCAGCGCTGCCTGAAGCTCCTGCAGGACGTGGGCCTGGGCTATCTCACGCTCGGCCAGCAGAGCCCGACGCTCTCGGGCGGCGAGGCGCAGCGCATCAAGCTGGTGAGCGAGCTCTCGAAGTCCAGCTTTCCCAAGACCCTGTACGTGCTCGACGAGCCGACGGTGGGCCTGCACATGGCCGACGTGGAGAAGCTGATCCATGTGCTCCACCGCCTGGTGGATGCCGGCCACACGGTGCTGGTCATCGAGCACAACCTCGACGTGATCGCCGAAGCGGACTGGATCATCGACCTCGGGCCCGAGGGCGGCGACGGCGGCGGGCGCATCGTGTTCCAGGGCCCGCCCGAAAAAGCCCGCTCCGGCCGCGGCCATACCTGCAAAGCGCTCGGCGAATTCCTCGAACGCCGCGGCCTCATTTCCCCTTAGTGCCCCGCCGTTCATCGCGCCCAGTTGCAGCCCGTACCGCCCGGCTGCAGCCCGTCGCAAACCGCTCGCGACGGGGCCTTTCGCTCTCTACAGTGCCGCCCATCGAGACACGGGAGGCACCCCATGAAAGCGAAGACCCTGGTTCTGATTCTTGCCCTCGCCGCCACCGCCGCCACCGCCGGCTATGCGATGCAGCGCCCGGCCCACGAGGACGCCCTGCCCGCCGCCGAGGGCGTGGAGATTCCGCAGATCGTGATCGTCGCCAAACGAGAGCATGGCGCTGAGCAGCACCGCTAAGGAGTTCGGCGCCGGCGTGGCGCGCCTGTACCGGCGCTACGCCGAGTGGCTGGTGTCGATCACGTGGAAGCGCTTCATCCTGCTGTCGATCCTGCTGATGATCCTGGCGGGCGTGCTCTCCGGCATCCCGCCCTTCAGCTGGGACCTAGCCACCCGCACCACCCGCGTACCCGCTAGCCGCAACGTCGACATCACCATCGACGAGCACGGGCTGCGCATCAAGCCGAAGAAGAAGAGCTCGCATGCGCCCGAGATCACCATCGACGAGAACGGCATCCGCATCAAGCGCCGCGATGATGCCGGCCAGCCGCAGGAGATCATCGTCGACCAGAAGGGCGTGCAGATGCGCAACCCGGACGGCACGGTCCAGGCGCCTCCGGCACCGCCCGCCGCGCCCGCGCCGAAGCCGCCGCCGCAAAGCTCCTTCATCGACGACATCCGCCGCGAGGTGATCGACGAGGTGCGGCGCGAAGTCGCGCAGGCGAAGCGCGAGGCCGCCGACGAGGCGCGGCGCAACGCCGCAGAGACGAAGCGCGACGCCGAAGAAGCGCAGCGCGAGACCGAGCTCGCGTCCGAGATCCGGCGCGAGGTGAGCGACGCCATCGCCGAGATGGGCGAGACCGAGCGCACGATACACGTCCGCCTCGGCGACTACCTGCCGCAGGTGGCCTTCCTGTTCATCCTGCTCTCGGCCGCGATCAAGATCGCCTACGCCGGCCGGGTGAAGGCCGAGGCGAAGGCCGCCGAGGCGCAGGAAGTCGCCACGGGGGAGAGCCTCAAGCGCCAGGTGGTCGAGGCGCGCATGGCGGCGATGCAGGCGCAGGTGGAGCCGCACTTCCTCTTCAACACGCTGGCGAGCATCGATCACCTGATCGAGACCGACCCGGCGCGGGCGAGCAAGATGCAGAAGAACCTGATCGCGCTCCTGCGCGCCTCGATGCCGGCGATGCGCGAGAAGTCGACCAACCTCGGGCGCGAGCTGGACGTGGTGCGTCCCTACCTGGAGATCCTCAAGGTCAGGATGGAGGACCGCCTCCAGCCGCAGGTCACCGTACCCGAGGGTCTCTACTCGGCCGATTTCCCGCCGATGATGATGCAGTCGCTGGTCGAGAACGCGGTCAAGCACGGCCTCGAGCCCAAGGCTGAAGGCGGTGCGCTGATCGTCAGCGCCGAAGTAATCCACGGCAAGCTCGCCGTGACCGTCGCCGACACCGGCGTCGGCTTCGCCAGGGCGGCCACCGCCGGCACCGGCACCGGGCTCACCAACATCCGCGAGCGCCTGAAGCTGATCTACGGCGACGCGGCCGAGCTGAAGATCGCCGAGAACGCCCCGACTGGCACGCGCGTGACCGTCGTCGTACCCTACAAGGCGAAATGACCCGTGCGGTAATCGCCGACGACGAGCCCTTGATGCGCAGCCAGCTGCGCGCGCGCCTCTCCGAGCTGTGGCCCGAGCTCGAGATCGTGGCCGAAGCGAAGAACGGCGTCGAAGCCGTCGAGATGGTCGAAGAGCACCGCCCCGACGTGGTCTTCCTCGACATCCGCATGCCGGCCAAGACCGGAGTGGAGGCGGCGCGCGACATCGCCAAGCTGGAAGGGCGCGCGCCCGAGATCGTCTTCGTCACCGCCTACGACCAGTACGCGATCGACGCCTTCCAGCAGGGCGTGATCGACTACGTGCTGAAGCCCGCCGAGCGCGAGCGCCTCGCCGTCACCGTCGAGCGCCTGCAGAAGCGCCTCGCCGCGCCGGCGGCCTCGTCCGACACGCTGCAGCAGGCGCTGGCCAGGCTCGCCGAGAAGCTCGAGCCGCCCGCGCGGCTGAAATGGATCCAGGCCTCGGTCGGCAACCAGATCCAGATGATCCCGATCGACGACGTGCTGTTCTTCGTCTCGGACGAGAAATACACGCGCGTGCAGACCGCCCAGCAGGAAGCGCTCATCCGTAAACCAATAAGAGAATTGATCGCCGAGCTCGATCCGCAGCAGTTCTGGCAGATCCACCGCTCCACCCTGATCAATGCGCGCGCCATCGCCGGCATCATCCGCGACGAGCGCGGCCGCCAGCTCGTGGCGATCAAGGGGCGCCCGGAGAAGCTTGAAGTCAGCCGGAGCTACGCCCACCTCTTCAAAGGCATGTAAGCCTATTTGCTCGCAACCGAAGTGGCGCGTGACGTCGCGAGCCACTGCTTCATGCACGTGTCGCGCTCGCTCCGGTAAGCGTGCTGCGCGCAAGCGCGCTCGGCCACGGCCCACTCGCCCATCGGCTCGCCCCTGCTCTGGAAAAGCAGCACCACGGCGGACAGGAGCGCACCCGCAACCGCCCCGGCCGCCGTGGCTGCTGAGAACACGAGCCACCCGCTGCGTGATGCGAAATACAGTCTGGCCATTGCGATCTCCCTTCTGAATGGCATCGTATTCGCGGAGTCGATGAACGAAAATCCCAGCTTTATGGGAGATCCGACTTGATATGCCGCTGACTCGCCCATTCGGGCTCGTCCTGATGTTCATCGCACCAGTGCTCTGGAGCACCGCGGGCGTCGTCACGCGCCACATCGAGCGCGCGACGCCCTTCGAGCTCGTGTTCTGGCGCAGCTTCTTCGCCTTTGCCTTCGTCGCGGTGGCGCTTCTCGTCCTGCGGCGCAACCCGCTGAAGATGGGCTGGCCGGGCCTCGTGTCGGGCGCGCTGTGGAGCGTGATGTTCACTGCCTTCATGATCTCGCTCACGCTGACGAGCACCGCCAACGCGCTCGTGGTGATGAGCGTGAGC
>DASQAW010000610.1:0-2108 GCA_035635495.1 Burkholderiales bacterium | reverse complement strand
GGTCCGGCGCCCAGTCGGCGAGCAGGTCGAGCAGGTCCTCGTCCTTGGGCGGCGCGGGCTTGCGCGCCGAGGGATGCGGCCAGTTCGACGCCCACACCATGCGCTCGGGCGCGTGCTTCACCAGGATCTTCGCCAGCCGGCCGACGTCCTCGTACTTCGGCGCGCCGGTCTTGGAGGTTTCGTACGGCGCGGAGAGCTTGACCCAGCAGCGGCCGGTGTCGACCAGCCTGAGCAGGCTTTTGAACGCCGCGTGGTCGGGAACCACTGGTTCCAGGAACTTGCCGGTGTGGTCGATGACGAACCTGCCGGGCAGGCGCTGGATCTGCGCCTCGTACTTCGGCAGCTCGCGGCCGTCGAGCTGGATGATGGGGTGCCAGCCGAACGGATGCACGCGCGCCACGACCTCGTCCATCACGTCGAAGCCGAGCATGCCGCCGTGCAGCATCATGATGCGCACCGCGCAGATGCCGGCTTTCGTCAGCCGCTCGAGCTCCGCCTCGCTCACGTTGGGACGGACGACGGCGACCCCTTTGGCGCCCTTGCCAAGCTGCTTGATGGCATTCACGACGATGGTGTTGTCGTCGCCATACGCGTTGGCCTGCACGACGATCACGCGCTCGAAGCCGAGGCGCTTCTGCAGCTCGCGATATTGCGGAACGGTAAAGGTCCCGGGCAGGAAGGTGCCCGGCGCGCCGGGAATCTTCTCGTCGTAGAAATGCATGTGCGTGTCGCACGCACCCTTGGGAACGGTGATCTTCATAGTCTCCAAAGTTGCAGGCCGGCGTCGCGGATCGCGCCCGGGTCGAGCCTGGATTTGACGTCGACGACGCAGCCGCCGCGCGCGACCTTGGCCGGCAGCTCGCGGGCTTTCTCGAGCAGGCGGTCGTGGGCGACGGCGAGGATCAGCGCGTCGGCGACGGGCAGCTGCTCCCAGGAGCGGAGCTCGAGGCCGTACTCGCGGCGCGCCTCGTCGCCATCCACCACCGGGTCATGGACGGCGACCTCGACACCATACGCGCCGAGCTCCCGGATGATGTCGATCACCCGCGAGTTGCGCAGGTCGGGCACGTTCTCCTTGAAGGCGAGGCCGAGGACGCTGGCCTTCGCGCCCTTCACGGCGCTGCCGCGCTGGATCAGGAGCTTCACCGTTTCCTGCGCGATGTAGCGCCCCATGCCGTCGTTGATGCGCCGCCCGGCGAGGATCACCTCCGGGTGGTAGCCGGCCTGCTCGGCCTTGTACGTGAGGTAGTAGGGATCGACGCCGATGCAATGGCCGCCGACCAGGCCCGGGCGGAACGGCAGGAAGTTCCACTTCGTGCCGGCGAGCTCCAGCACCTCGACGCTGTCGAGCCCGAGCCGATGGAAGATGATCGCGAGCTCGTTGACGAAGGCGATGTTCAGGTCGCGCTGGGTGTTCTCGATGACCTTGGCGGCTTCGGCCGCCGCGATGCTCGAGGCGCGGCGCACGCCGGCCGGGATCACCGCGCCGTAGAGCGCGGCGAGCTTCTCCAGCGTCGCCGGCGTGTCGCCCGCGACCACTTTGACGATGCGCTCGAGCGTGTGCTCGCGGTCGCCCGGATTGATGCGCTCGGGCGAATAGCCGATGAAGAAATCCTTCTTCCACGACAGCCGCGACGCGCGCTCGAGGATCGGCACGCAGACCTCCTCGGTCGCTCCGGGGTAGACCGTCGATTCGAAGACCACGGTCGTGCCGCGCCGCATCGCCGCGCCGACCGCCTCCGCGGCCGCGCGCAGCGGACCGAAATCGGGCAGGCGCGCGGCGTCGATCGGCGTCGGCACCGCGACGACGATCACCTCGGCGGCGCGCAGCTCGGCCGGATCGTTCGTCCAGCGCGCGAGCTTCGCTTCCTCGAAGGCGCTGCGCGCGATCTGGCCGGTCGGATCGTTGTGCTCGCGATAGGCGCGCACCTTCTCGACGGAAAGGTCGTAGCCGACGGTGGCGAACTTCCGGCCGAAGGCGATCGCGAGCGGCAAGCCGACGTAACCAAGGCCCACGACGCCGACGCCCGCGATGCTGCTGCCCGGCTGGCTCATCGCCGGCAATGTTACTTCCGCTTGCGTCGCTTGACGGCCGGCTTCTTCGGCGC
>DASQAW010000609.1:0-2169 GCA_035635495.1 Burkholderiales bacterium | reverse complement strand
GGTGGGTTGCTCGGCCTCGAGGCCGCCAAAGCGCTCCATGATCTCGGCCTGGAGACGCACGTGGTGGAGTTTGCGCCGCGATTGATGGCCGTACAGCTCGACGACTCGGGCGGGCGGCTGCTGCGCCGTAAGATCGAAGCGCTGGGCGTCTCTGTACACGTTTCCAGGCAGACGAAGGAGATCGTAGGCGGCACCGGATGCCGCCACAAGCTGCTGTTCGCCGACGGCGCCGTGCTGGAAACGGACATCACCGTGTTCTCCGCGGGCATTCGCCCGCGCGACCAACTCGCGCGGGCGGCCGGGCTTTCGATCGGCGAGCGCGGCGGCATCGTGGTGAACGATCATTGCCAGACCAGCGATCCGGACATCTACGCTCTCGGCGAGTGCGCGTTGTGGAACGGCCGCATCTACGGCCTGGTCGCGCCCGGCTACCAGATGGCGGAGGTCGCCGCGCGGCAAGTGGCGGGCGAGGAGGGTGCGCAGTTCCTCGGCGCCGATATGAGCACCAAGCTCAAGCTCATGGGTGTCGACGTTGCCTCCATCGGTGATGCACATGGCGCGACGCCGAACGCCCTCAACTATGTCTTCATCGACGAAGCCGCGGGCACATACAAGAAGCTGGTTGTCTCGGGCGACCGCAAGTACCTGCTCGGGGCGATTCTCGTGGGCGATGCGGCCGAATACGGGTCCCTTTTGCAGATGGCGCTCAATCCGCTGCCCTTGCCGGAGCATCCCGAGGAGCTGATCCTTCCAGCGCACGAGGGCGCAAGGAAATGCAACGGCGTGGAAATGCTGCCCGATTCCGCGCTCGTGTGCTCATGCAACGGGGTGTCGAAGGGAAAGATCATCGAAGCGATCGGCTCGGGATGCGCCAGTCTCGGGGCCTTGAAGAAGGAAACCAAGGCAGCGACGAGTTGCGGAGGCTGCGGACCGCTGGCGAAGCAAATCCTGGATGCCGAGCTGAAAAAGCGCGGCTTCGAAGTGAAGAACCACCTTTGCGAGCATTTCAATTACTCGCGGCAGGAGCTTTTTCATCTGGCAAGGATCGGGAACCTGAGGACCTTCGACGCGATCGTCGTCAAGCACGGCCAGGGCAGGGGCTGCGACACCTGCAAGCCGGCAGTCGCCTCGATCCTCGCCTCGTGCTGGAACGAGATGATCCTCAAGCCCAAGCACGCGCCGCTGCAGGATACGAACGACCACTTCCTCGCCAATTTGCAGAAGGACGGCACCTACTCCATCGTGCCGCGCGTGCCGGGCGGCGAGATCACCCCGCAGAAGCTGATCGTGCTCGGCGAGGTCGCGAAGAAGTACGGCCTGTACACCAAGATCACCGGCGCGCAGCGCATCGACCTCTTTGGCGCGCGCGTCGAGCAACTGCCGCTCGTCTGGAAGGACCTGGTCGACGCCGGCTTCGAGTCCGGGCATGCCTACGGCAAGGCGCTGCGCACCGTGAAATCGTGCGTCGGCAGCACCTGGTGCCGCTACGGTGTGCAGGACTCGGTCGCGATGGCGATCGACATCGAGAACCGTTACCGCGGCATCCGCTCGCCGCACAAGATGAAGATGGGGGTGTCCGGCTGCACGCGCGAATGCGCGGAGGCGCAGGCCAAGGACGTCGGCGTCATCGCCACGGAGAAGGGCTGGAATCTGTACGTGTGCGGCAACGGCGGCATGAAACCGCGCCACGCGGACCTTCTCGCCACGGACCTCGACGACCGGACTCTCATCAAATACATCGACCGCTTCCTGATGTTCTACATCCGCACCGGGGACCGGCTCCAGCGCACCAGCGTGTGGCTGGAGAACCTCGAAGGGGGCATCGACTACGTACGCAAGGTCGTGTGCGAGGACTCGCTTGGGATCGGCGCCGAGCTCGAAGCCGACATGCAGAAGCTGGTCGACACCTACGAATGCGAATGGAAGAAGGCGATCAACGATCCGGAGATCATGAAGCGCTTCCGCCATTTCGTGAACAGCGACGACCCGGACAAGAACGTAGTGTTCGTCACCGAGCGCGGCCAGATCCGGCCGGCGCGGCCCGGGGAACGGGAAAGAGAACTTGAACCTGCATGAGCGCGACGCGATCCGGGTGTGCCCCCTGGAGGACATCGTCCCCAACACCGGGGTGTGCGCGCTGGTGCGCGGGCGGCAGATCGCGATCTTCCG
>DASQAW010000608.1:0-29560 GCA_035635495.1 Burkholderiales bacterium | reverse complement strand
AGGAAGCCGTTGTGCATCCAGTACTTCACGAACGGCTTGCCGGTCGCGCCCTCGGACTGCGCGATCTCGTTCTCGTGGTGGGGGAACTGCAGGTCCATGCCGCCGCCGTGGATGTCGAACTGCTCGCCCAGCAGCGTGGTGCCCATTGCGGAGCACTCGATGTGCCACCCCGGCCGGCCGTCGCCCCAAGGTGATGGCCACTTGGGCTCGTCGGGCTTGGCGCGCTTCCACAGGACGAAGTCGAGCGGATCCTCCTTGCTCGCATCGACCTCCACCCGTTCGCCCGCGCGCAGCTCGTCGAGCGACTTGCCCGACAGCTTTCCGTACCCCGGGAAACGGCGCACCGGGAAATTGACGTCCCCGGAGGCCGACTGGTAAGCGAGCTTCTTCTCCTGCAGGCGCCGGATCATGTCCTGCATCTGCGGCACGTACTGCGTGGCGCGCGGCTCGTGGTCGGGTTTCTCGACGCCGAGGGCCGCGGCATCCTCGTCCATCGCCTGGATGAAGCGCGCGGTTACGGCATCCACCGGTTCCTTGCTCTCGGCGGCGCGGCGGATGATCTTGTCGTCGATGTCGGTGATGTTGCGGACATAAGTCACGCGATAGCCGCTCGCGCGCAGCCAGCGCCGCACCATGTCGAACACCACCATGAAGCGGGCGTGGCCGAGGTGCAGATAGTCGTAGACGGTGATGCCGCAGACGTACATGCGGACGTGGCCGGGCTGCAACGGGACGAACGGCTGTTTCGCCCGGCCCAACGTGTTGAAGATCTGCAGGGTGTCGATTGTGAAGCGCCGAGCGTTAGTCTAGAATGAGGACCCTTTCGTAGGGCCTTGAAAATACTAACACAATGCTGAACTCAACCGCCTCGCGCAACCGGCTGCGCGGCGGCGTCATCCTCGCATTGTTGCTCACCGCTTTCGGCGCCGCGCCCGCGCGCGCCGGCGACCTCGAGGATGCGCAGAAGCTCCTCAAGGCCGGCGAGAGGCAGCAGGCGCTCGAGAAGGTGAATCGCGCGCTCTCGGCGAACCCCAAGGATCCGCAGGCGCGCTTCCTCAAGGGCCTGATCTACACCGAGCAGGGCAAGCAGAGCGAAGCGATCGAGATCTTCAGCAAGCTGACCCAGGATTATCCGAACCTGCCTGAACCGTACAACAACCTCGCGGTGATCTACGCGAGCCAGGGCCAGTACGACAAGGCGCGCGCGGCGCTCGAGCAATCGATCCGGACGCACCCGAGCTATGCGACGGCGTATGAAAACCTCGGCGATGTCTACGCCAAGCTCGCGAGCCAGGCCTACGGCAAGGCGCTGCAGCTCGATGCAGCGAACACGGGTGCCCAGAACAAGCTGTCGCTAGTGCGCGAGCTGGTGCGCGAGCCCGGCCCCAAGCCGGCGGCGGTGGCGGCGGCGCCGGCAAAGGAACCCGCGCCGAAAGAGGCGCCGAAAGAACCAGCAAAGGCGGCGGCCGAGAAGCCGGCGGATAACACTGCCGAGGTGATGAAGACGGTCGACGACTGGGCGCAGGCCTGGTCCAAGAAGGACGCCGATGCCTACCTCGGCTACTACGCCAAGGACTTCACGACCCCGGGCGGGGAGGCGCGCGATGCGTGGGAACAGGGCCGCCGCAGCCGCATCGATGCGCCGAAATCCATCGCGGTGGGCATCGAGTCGGCCAAGGTGACCATGCGCAACCCTGAGCAGGCGAGCGTCAGCTTCAGGCAGACTTACAAGTCCGACAAGCTCAGCACCACGAGCCGCAAGACGCTCGAACTCGTGAAGGCCGACGGCCGCTGGTTGATCAAGGAAGAGAAGTCCGGCAAATGAAGAAGCGATTCGCTCTCCTCGTCGCCGCGCTCGCGTTCATCTCGGCCGCCGCCGCGGCGACGCCGGAAGACCGCCTGTCGGCCGTCTTCGAGGCGATCGAGGCGAACCAGCTGGACGTGGCGCTGAAGCGCGTCGACGCGCTGATCGCCGACTATCCCAACTTCCGCCTCGCGCACCTCGTGCGCGGCGACCTGCTGCTCGCCCGCGCGCGGCCGCTGCAGACCTTCGGCAACGTGGTGAAGACCGTGCCGCAGGAGCGCGTCGAGGGGTTGCGCGAGGAGGCGCTCGCCCGCCTGCGCGCGCAGCGCCAGCGCCCGGGCGACGACCGCCTGCCCCGCTACGTGCTGCAGCTTCACCCCGAGCAGAAGCACGCGCTGGTCGTGGATTCGCGCCGCTCGCGCCTTTACGTCTACGCCAACGAGGCCGGCCAGCCGAAGCTGATCGCGGACTATTACGTGACGCTCGGCAAGAACGGCATCGACAAGACGCGCGAGGGCGACCAGAAGACGCCGGTCGGCGTCTACCACGTGACCGCCAACCTGCCGCGCAACAAGCTGACCGATTTCTACGGCGCGGGCGCCTTTCCGATCAATTACCCCAATGAGTGGGACCGCCGGCAGGGCCGCAACGGCCACGGCATCTGGCTGCACGGCGTGCCCTCCGACGTGTACAGCCGGCCGCCGCGGGCAAGCGACGGCTGCATCGTGCTGGCGAATCCCGATCTCGAGTCGCTGCGCCAGCGGCTGCAGATCGGCCTCACGCCGGTGATCATCGCCGACGAGATCGAGTGGACCGACCGGGCGGCGCTCGAGGGCGAGCGCGCCGGTCTGGCCGCGGCGCTCGAGCAGTGGCGCGCCGACTGGCAAAGCCGCGATACCGAGCGCTACCTCGCGCACTACTCGCCGCGCTTCGCGACGAAAGACCAGGACTACGCTGCCTTTGCCGCGCACAAGCTCAAGGTCAACGCCGGCAAGAGCTGGATCAAGGTGAACCTGTCGCGGGTGGCGATGCTGCGCTACCCGGCCGAGCGCGACGTCGTCGTCGTCACCTTCGAGCAGGACTACCGCTCGAGCGGCCTTTCGAACGTCATGCAGAAGCGCCAGTACTGGGTGAAGGAAGGCGCGCGCTGGAAAATTCTCTACGAAGGAGCCGCATGAAGCTGAGCCACCTGTTCGTCCTGTCCGCCGCCGCCGTCGTCCCCGCGGGCGCCATCGGCGCCGATCCGCAGATCGACATGCGCACCAACCTCGGCACCATCCGCATCGAGCTCTACCCGGCGGCCGCGCCGAAGACGGTCGAGAACTTCCTGCAGTACGTGAAGGACGGCCACTACAACGGCACCATGTTCCACCGCGTGATCGACGGCTTCATGATCCAGGGCGGCGGCTACGACAAGGACTTCCGCGAGAAGAAGACGCGCTCGCCGGTCGTCAACGAGGCGCAGTCGGGGGCGAAGGCCGGCCTGCAGAACAACACCGGCACCCTCGCCATGGCGCGCACCTCCGATCCGAACTCGGCCACCGCGCAGTTCTTCATCAACGTCAACGACAACGGCTTCCTCAACTGGGGCAACCCGCGCGGCGACGGCAACGGCTACGCGGTGTTCGGCAAGGTCGTCTCGGGCATGGACGTGGTGAACAAGATCGCCAAGCTGCCCACCGGCTCGGGCGGGCCGATGCCGCGCGACGTGCCGAAGCAGCCGGTGATCATCGAGTCCGCCACGGTGGTGGGCGCCAAGTAGTTGCGGTCGCTCTACATCTCCGATCTGCACCTCAGCGAGGAGCGGGCGGAGGCGAATGAGCGCTTCTTCCGGTTCCTGGAGGACGATGCGGCCGGCGCCGGCGCGCTCTACGTGCTCGGCGACCTCTTCGAGTACTGGATCGGCGACGACGACGTCGATGCGCCGTTCAACGCGGTCATCGCCGGCTTCTTCCGCCGCCTGACCGGCGCGGGAACGCGCCTTTGCTTCATGCACGGTAACCGGGATTTCCTCGTCGGCGAGCGCTTTGCTGCCGCCACCGGCGCGGCGCTGCTACCCGACCCCACTGTCCTGGATGGTGTGCTCCTGATGCACGGCGACACGCTCTGCACCGACGACGCCGACTACCAGGCCTGGCGCCGCACCGCGCGCGATCCCGCCTGGCAGCGCGACTTCCTCGCGCAGCCGCTCGCCGCCCGGCACGCGACGGTCGAGGGGCTGCGCGAGAAGAGCAAGGAAGTCATCGGGGCCAAGCCCGCCGAGATCATGGACGTCAACGAGGACGCGGTGCGCCAGGCGCTGCGCGAGCATGGCGTCTCACGGCTGGTCCACGGCCATACACACCGTCCCGGCATGCATCGCCTCGAGGTGGACGGCCGGCGCTGCGAGCGCTGGGTGCTGCCGGACTGGTACGGCCGCGGCGGCTACCTCGAGATCGCGAACGGAAAAGCGCGCCTCGTGCGCTGGTAGCCGGATCCTTACGCCGGCGCGGCGGTCCGCTGGTCGGACAGCGGCAGCACGAGCGTAAAGGTGCTGCCCTGGCCGGGCTCGCTCGCGAGCTCGAGCTCGCCGCCCAGGAGCCGCGTCAGCTCGCGGCTGATCGAGAGCCCAAGCCCGGTACCGCCGTATTTGCGGCTGGTGGAGCCGTCGGCCTGCTGGAACGCCTCGAAGATCATCTGCTGCTTGTCAGCGGGGATGCCGATGCCGGTGTCGCTCACCTCGAAGGCGACGGACTTTTCCCCGCGCGGCGCGACGCGCAGGCGCACCGACCCGCGCGGCGTGAACTTGAACGCGTTGGCGAGCAGGTTCTTCAGGATCTGCTTCAGCCGCGTGGCGTCGGTGCGGATCGTCGCCGGCAGGTCCGGCGCGATCTCGATCACGAACTGCAGGCGCTTCTCCTGCGCCACCTGCCGGAAGGTGTGCTCGAGCTCCTCGCGCAGCGCTTCCAGCCGGGTCGACGCCATGTGCAGCGCGGTGACCGCGCCGGACTCGATCTTGGCGAGGTCGAGGAGATCGTTGATCAAGGCGAGCAGGTCCATCCCCGACGAGTAGATCGTCTGCGCGAAGCGCACCTGCTTGTCGCTGAGATTGCCGCTGGTGTTGTCGGCGAGCAGCCGCGCGAGGATCAGGAGGCTGTTCAGCGGCGTGCGCAGCTCGTGCGACATGTTGGCGAGGAACTGCGACTTCGACTCGCTCGCGCGCTCGGCCTCGACCCGCGCGTGCACCATTTCAGCCTCGACGCGCTTCCGCTCGGTCAGGTCGCGCGTCACCTTGGCGAAGCCGAGCAGCCTGCCGGAGTCGTCGCGCACCGCGGTGATGACCACGTTCGCCCAGAAGGTCGAGCCGTCCTTGCGCAGCCGCCAGCCCTCCTCCTCGAAGCGCCCCTCGCGCCCCGCCACCTCCAGCTCCCACTGCGGCTTGCCGCCCTCGATCTCCTCGCGCGAATAGAAGCGCGAGAAATGCTCGCCGATGATCTCCGCGGCGCTGTAGCCCTTGATGCGCTGCGCGCCGGCGTTCCAGCTCGCCACGCGGCCCCCGGGATCGAGCATGAAGATGGCGTAGTCGACCACGCTGTCCACCATCAGGCGGAAGCGCCGCTCGCTGTCGGCGAGGAGCCGCGTGCGCTCGCGCACGCGCGTCTCCAGCTCGTCGTGCGACGCCTGCAGCTGCGCCAGCACCGCGCCGAGTATCAGGCCGGTCACCACGATCGTGCTGACGAAGATGAGGAGCAGCAGCAGCGTCTCGTTGCGCGGCAGGACGGAGAACGGGCCGATCTCCCGCTGCAGCGTGTACCAGAGCGCCATGGCGCAGACCACGGCGCTGGTGGTGGTGACCTCGCGCTGCCCGAAGCGGAACGCCGCCCAGACGATGAACGGCACCATCACGAACGTGCGGCCGAAGCCGCCGCTGAAGACGATCTCGCCGGCGGCGAGGAGCAGCACCGCGAACACCAGCGCTTCGACGATCCGCCGGCGCGTCCAGGCGATCCCGGGCGCCGTCCAGCTCAGGATGAGCGGCGTGAAGATCAGCATGCCGCAGGCATCGCCTTCCCACCAGGTCCACCAGTTGGTGGCGATGTCGGGCACCTTCAGCGGATAGATGGTCGCGAGCGGGACCAGCGCCACCGTCGGCGCGATGATGGCGCCGCCGGCGGCGAGGCCCACGAACACCAGCACATCCCGCACCAGGGTGAAGCGCCGCGGCACGCCGAGGTGGCGGCGCACCAGCGTGGCGACGGCGTAGGCCTGCAGGCTGCTCCCGGCAGCGATCACCGCTGCCGGCAGCGGCGCGCCCTCGACCATCAGGTTGGCGGCGAAGCTGCCGATCCACACGCCGGGCCAGAGCCGGGTGCCCCACAGCAGAAGCGCCGCGAGCGCGATTCCCGACGGCGGCCAGAGGGCCGTGGCGTAGCCCGGCGGGATCGCCGCGAGCAGCGCCAGCTTGGCCGCGGTGAAATAGACCGCGGCGAGAAGCGCCACCTGGGCCGTGCGAAGCGCGGCGTGGGGCACGCCGCTAGCTTAACCCGCGCTCCAGATCCGCTTGTAGATCGGCCAGGGCCTCGAGCCCGACAGCGACGCGCACCAGCCCGTCGGTGATGCCCGCGGCCTGCCGCGCCTGCGGCGAGATGCGCCCGTGCGTGGTGGTGGCCGGGTGAATGATCGTCGTCTTCACGTCGCCCAGGTTCGCGGTGATCGACATGAGGCGGGTCGCGTCGATTACACGCCAGGCGGCCTCGCGCCCACCTTTCACCTCGAAGGAAAGCACCGAGCCCCCCGCCCGCTGCTGCCGTCCGGCGAGCGCGTGCTGCGGATGCGACTCGAGTCCCGGATAGTGCACGCGGGCCACCGCCCGGTGGCGCTCGAGCCACCGCGCCAGCTCGAGGGCTGCGGCCGACTGCGCGCGCATGCGCAGCTCGAGCGTCTCGAGGCCCTTCAGCAGCACCCACGCGTTGAACGGTGAAAGGGCCGGCCCGGCCGTGCGCAGGAACGCGGTCATCGGCTCGCCGACCAGCGCCTTGGAGCCCGCCACCGCACCGCCCAGCACGCGGCCCTGGCCGTCGAGGTATTTCGTCGCCGAGTGGATCACCAGGTCGGCGCCGAGCTCGAGCGGCCTTTGCAGCACGGGCGTGCAGAACACGTTGTCGACCGCGAGCAGCGCCCCGGCCTTCTTCGCGACCGCCGCGAGCGCCGGGATGTCGGAGACCTCGGTCAGCGGATTGGACGGCGTCTCGAGGAAGAACAGCCGCGTCGTGGGCCGCACGGCGCGCTGCCATTCCTCCGCGCGGGTGGGCGAGACGTAGGTCGTCTCGACGCCGAAGCGCGCGAGGATGTTGTTGAACAGCTGGATCGTGGCGCCGAACACGGCGTTCGAGCACACCACGTGGTCCCCGCTCTTGAGGTGCACCAGCGCGCTCGCCAGGATGGCGGCCATGCCTGAGGCGGTGGCGACGCAGGATTGCGCGCCCTCGAGCGCGGCGAGGCGGTCCTGGAACATGGCGACCGTGGGGTTGGTGTAGCGCGTGTACACCATGCCCTCCTCGCTGCCGGCGAAGCGCGTCGCGGCCTGCGCCGCGTTGTCGAAGACGAAGCTCGACGTGAGGAAGAGCGCCTCGGAGTGTTCCTGGAACTGGCTGCGCACCGTGCCGGCGCGCACGCCCAACGTTGCTAGCTGTAGCTCTTTATCCATAAAAAACCCGGCCGCCTCGTTTCGCTAAAGGGGTACCGGGTTTTTGCGGCACGCTTTAGCGGTATTTGTTACGCGCCCGCAAGCTGTGGCTCAAATCGGCGCGAGAAAAGGACTATATCAGGTGGTGAGGTTCAAATCCAGTTGCGCGTCGTCCTCGACCGAATCGCGGCTCGCGTCGCGCTGCCGCTCGATCGCGCGCAGGTAGTCGGTGGTGACGTCGCCGGTGACGTAGTGGCCGTCGAAGCAGGAGGTCTCGAAATTGGCGAGGCGCGGATTGGCGCGCCGCACCGCGTCCTTCAGCTCCTCGAGGTCCTGGTAGATGAGCGCGTCGGCACCGATCTCGCGGCAGACCTCCTCCTCGCTGCGGTGGGCGGCGATCAGCTCGGCGCGGGTCGGCATGTCGATGCCGTAGACGTTGGGGAACCGCACCGGCGGCGCCGCCGAGGCGAAGAACACCTTGCGCGCGCCCGACTCGCGCGCCATCTGCACGATCTCGCGGCTGGTGGTGCCGCGCACGATCGAGTCGTCGACCAGCAGCACGTTCTTGCCGGCGAATTCCATCGGCATCGGGTTCAGCTTCTGGCGCACCGAGCGCTTGCGCACCTCCTGGCCCGGCATGATGAAGGTGCGGCCGATGTAGCGGTTCTTCACGAACCCCTCGCGGTAGGGCACGCCGAGCGCCGTGGCGAGCTGCAGACCCGACGGGCGGCTCGAGTCCGGGATGGGAATCACCACGTCGATCTCGAGATCCTGGTATTGCCGCCGGATCTTCTCGGCAAGCTTCTCGCCCATGTTGAGGCGCGTCTCGTACACCGAGGCACCGTCGATCAGCGAATCGGGCCGCGCGAGATACACGTACTCGAAGATGCAGGGGTTGAGGCTGGCGTGCGGCGCGCACTGCTGGTTGTAGAAGCGGCCTTCCTCGTCGATGAAGATCGCCTCGCCGGGGCCGATGTCGCGCAGGAGGCGGAAGCCGAGCGCGTCGATCGCCACCGACTCGGAAGCGACCATGTATTCGGTGCCGGCGTCGGTCTCGTTGTAGCCGATCACCGCCGGGCGGATGCCGTATGGATCACGGAAGGCAAGGACGCCGTAGCCGGCGATCATCGCCACTACGGCGTAGGCGCCCTTCAGCCGCCGGTGCACGTTGGCCACCGCGGTGAAGATGGTCTGCGGCTCGAGGTGCAGCTTCACCGAGGCCTTCTCGAGCTCGTGCGCCAGGACATTGACCAGCACTTCCGAATCGGAGCCGGTGTTGATGTGCCGCAGGTCGGTGCGGAACATCTCCTCCTTCAGCTGATCGGAATTCGTGAGATTGCCGTTATGGCCGAGGACGATGCCGAAGGGCGAATTGACGTAGAAGGGCTGCGCCTCCGCCGCCTTGAACGCCGAGCCGGCGGTCGGATAGCGGCAGTGCGCGATGCCCATGTTGCCGCCGAGATCGCGCATGTTGCGCGTGCGGAACACGTCGCGCACCATGCCCGGCGCCTTGTACATGTGGAAGGTGTTGTGCTCGGCCGTGACGATGCCCGCGGCGTCCTGGCCGCGATGCTGGAGCAGCAATAGCCCGTCGTAGAGCAGCTGATTGACGGGGGAATGCGCGACGACGCCGAGAATCCCGCACATGGGATGTGTCTATTCCCCGGTGTGGTTAACGGTCAATGATATCGCAAGCGTTGCGCGAGCGCCGGTGGCAGCCACGGCTTGAGCTGGATCACCGTCTGCGCGAGCGAATAGCCGCTCGCCGAGTCCGTCCAGACGGATTTGCGCGGCAGCGAGCTGAGGCCCGCGACCATCGCCAGCACCACGATGATCACCAGGCCGCGCAGCAGCCCGAACAGCGCGCCGAGCCAGCGGTTCAGGCTGTGCAGCACCGAGACCTTGATGAACTTGGTCAAGAGAGCGGACAGGAGCGCCGCGACCACCAGCGTGCCGATGAAAACCAGCGCAAAGGCAATCACCACGCGGAGCTCCGGACGCATCGCTGCGGGGAACATCTCGGACAAAGGCGCCGCGAAAAGGTTGCCGACCACGAACGCGAGGATCCAGCCGGCGAGAGAAAGCACTTCGTGCACGAGGCCGCGCCACGCGCCCCAGACGATCGACAGGATCAGTAGCGCGATGACGCCGTAGTCGAGCCAGGTCATCCTGATTTTGGGGTCACGGCGCCGGGCTTCAAGCCCAGCTCCTTCAGCTTGCCGTGCGCCTGGTCCGCCGCCTCTTTGCTCGCGAACGGACCGGCGCGCACGCGCGTCAGATTGCCCGCCATCGGCTCGGTGTAATACGGCACTTTGGCGCCCGAGAGCTTCGCCAGCACCGCGTCCGGACGCGCGAAGGCGCCGACCTGGATGACGTATTCGCCCGGCGCCGCCTGGGTCTGCTCGGCTTTGGCCGCGACCTTCGGCGCCGGCTTCGGCGCGAACGGCGCGGCATCGTTTTCGCTCGGGATGCGCACGCTGACGGGCGTCTGCGTGCTCTTCGGCTCGGGATCGAACACCATCGGCAGCACGATCACCGCCAGGAGCACCAGCGCGACCGCGCCGACCAGCCTCCTGCGTCCCCGGCGCTTCAGCGTTTCGACGTCTTGTTGTTCTTCAGCCATTCGATCACTTCGCCGACGGTCAGAAAGGAGCCGAACACGACGATCTTATCATTCTCGCTCGCGCGGCCCAGGGCCGCTTCGAATGCGCTCGCCGGCGATGCGAAGCATTCCGCGCCGTCGACGTGCCGTGCCAACTCCTCCGCACGGGCGGCGCGGGGACCCGAGAGCGAGGCCATGTGCCAACGCGTGATGCGCGGCGCGAGCGTTCGCAGCACGCCGCCGATGTCCTTGTCGCGCAGCATGCCGCAGACGGCGATCGTCTCCGGCGCGAAGCCCGACACGGCGAGGTTCCCGGCGAGCACCTGCGCCGCCTGCGGGTTGTGCGCGACATCGAGGATCACCTGCGGCTTGCCCGGCAGCACCTGGAAGCGCGCGGGCAGCGTCACCTCCGCCAGCCCGCGGCGGATGTCCTGCATGCCGAGCGGCAGCATCTCGCGCAAGCAGTCGAGCGTGCACATCGCCGCGGCGGCGTTGCGCAGCTGCACCGCGCCGCGCAGCGCGGGATGCGCCAGGCCGCCGCGGTTTCCCGCCGGGCCCCAATACGACCATTGCGACTGCTGGTCGGCGTAGCCGAAATGTTTTCCCAGCAGCAACTTCTCACCGGGCGCGTCCAGCACCGAGCGCGGCGGCTGCGGCTCGGCGATCACCGCCGGCCGGCCGGCGCGGAAGATGCCCGCCTTCTCGCGGCCGATGGATTCGCGATCCGGGCCAAGATAGTCGATGTGATCGATGCCGACGCTGGTCAGCACCGCGCAATCGGCGTCGAGCACGTTGACGGCATCGAGGCGGCCGCCGAGCCCGACCTCGAGGATGGCCGCATCGATCCGCTCACGAGCGAACAGCCAGAAGGCGGCGAGCGTGCCGTACTCGAAATACGTGAGCGGCGTGTCGCCCCGCGCCCTTTCCACCGCTTCGAACGAGGCGGCGAGCGCGTCGTCCGCCGCTTCGGCGCCGGCGATGCGCACGCGCTCGTTGTAGCGCACGAGATGCGGCGAGGTATAGAGCCCGGTGCGGTACCCGCCGGCGCGCAGCATCGCCTCGAGCAGCGCGCAGCAGGAACCCTTTCCATTCGTGCCGGCGACGGTGATCACGGGGCACCCAAGCTGGATCTGCATGCGGCCCAGCACGGCGGAAACCCGATCGAGGCCGAGCGCGATGGCCTGCGGATGCTGGCGCTCGATGTACGCGAGCCATTCGGCGAGCGTTCTCAAGCGATGCTTTCCTGGTAGATGCCGCGCACCGTGTCGATGGTATCGGCCTCCTCGGGGCGCTTGTCGGGCCGGTAGCCCTTGACCCGCGCGAAGCGCAGCGCGAGCCCGCCCGGATACTGGGAGCTCTCCTGCAGGTCGTTGAAGGCGATCTCGACGACGAGCTCCGGCCGCACGTGCACGACCCATTCGTCGCGCTGGGTCGCGCGCTTGAGGAACTCCTCCGTCTGCCACGCGAGCGTGGCGTCGGTCAGGCCCTTGAACGTCTTGCCGAGCATGACGAAGCCGCCGCTGGCCGGGTCGCGCGCGCCGAGATGGAGGTTCGACAACCAGCCGCGCCGCCGGCCATGGCCCCACTCCGCGGCGAGCACCACGAGGTCGAGCGTGCGCGCGCGCTTCACCTTCAGCCAGCCGGCGCCGCGACGGCCGGCCTCGTAGGGCGCATCGAGCGCTTTCGCCATCACGCCCTCGTGCCCGGCGGCGAGCGCCTCCTGGTAGAACCGCTCCGCTTCCGCCACCTCGGCAGTCACCACGGCGGGCGTTACCAGTTCGCGCGGCAGCGCCGCGGCCAGTGCGTCACGACGCTCGCGCGTCGGATGGTCGAAGAGCAGCGCCCCGTCGAGGTACAGGCAGTCGAAGAAGAAGACCGAGAGCGGCAGCGCGCCGCGCCTCAGCGCGTCGTCCTGCTGGCTGCCGAAGCGGCTCATCGTCACCGGGAAAGGATGCGGCCGGCCGTTCGGGCGCAACGCGATCGCCTCGCCGTCCAGGATCAGCGACTGTGCGGCTGTCTTCCGGACGGCCGCCACGATCTCCGGCGCCCGCGCCGTCACGTCGTTGAGGTTGCGCGTGTAGATGCGCACCTCGTCGCCGGCCTTGTGCACCTGCACGCGGGCGCCGTCGAGCTTCCATTCGAGCAGCGCGGTGCCGAGCGCGCCGAGCGCGGCCGCCATGTCCTCTGCCGGCTGCGCGAGCATCGGCAGCACCGGCCGCATGAGCTGCACCGAAAACTGCGCGAGCGCCGAAGCGCCGCCGGAGAGCGCGGCCGCCGCGACCGGCGCGATGGCGCCGGTAAAGGCGACGGCGCGACGCACGTCGGCCGCGGGCAGCTCGGCCGCGGCAGCCACCGCCTCGACCATGATCCCCTCGAGCGCGCCCTGGCGCAGCTCGCCGACGATCAGGCGCACGAGAAAATCCTGCTCGTCTGCGCTCGCTCGCCGGAAAAACTCGCGCAGCAGCGTGCTTCGCTGCTCGGCGGCGCCTTTGCCCTTGATCTTTTTCAGCCGCTCGAACACGGCATCGACTTCGCGCAGCGTCAGCTCCGGCGCTGCGGCGGCGGCGGCGCGTGCCGATTGCAGCGAGGCATAGCCGACGGCCAGCTTGCCCTGCCGGATGTCGCCGCTCAGATAGGGCAGCGCGATCTCGATGTCCTCGCGCTCGAGGGGCTTCAGAAACTCGGCCAGCTCGCGGATCTTCGCCAGGCGGCTCGAGGTCGCAGCGACCTGGTTCGAGACGCGAACCAGCTCCGCCAGCTTGGTCACACGGTCGTGGTCGCGGTGGCCTCGACGGGCAGCTTGAGCATCAGCGACAGCAGCAGGTGCAGCTTGTCGCGCAGCTGCCGGCGGTCGACGATCATGTCGATCGCGCCCTTCTCGAGCAGGAACTCGGCGCGCTGAAAGCCTTCCGGCAGCTTCTGGCGCACGGTCTGCTCGATGACGCGCGGCCCGGCGAAGCCGATCAGCGCCTTGGGCTCGGCCAGCACCACGTCGCCGATCATGGCGAAGCTCGCCGACACGCCGCCCATCGTCGGGTCGGTGAGCACGGTGACGAACGGCAGCCGCCGCTCGGCGAGATCGGTGAGCGCCGCCGTGGTCTTCGCCATCTGCATGAGCGACAGCGCGCCTTCCTGCATGCGCGCGCCGCCGGAGGCGCAGACGCAGACGAAGGGCAGCTTCTGCTCGATCGCCACGCGCACGCCGCGCACGAAGCGCTCGCCGACCACCGAGCCCATCGAGCCGCCCATGAAATCGAACTCGAACGCGGCGCAGACCAGGCCGAGCGCCTTGATCGAGCCCTGCATCACGACCAGCGCGTCGCCTTCCGCGGTCTGCTCCTGCGCCTCGGCGAGGCGCTCGATGTAGCGGCGCGAATCGCGGAACTTGAGCGGATCGAGCGGCAGCACCTCGGCGCCGATCTCGAAGCGGCCGTCGGGGTCGAGCAGCGCGTCGAGCCGCGGCCGCGCGGCCAGGCGCTCGTGGTATCCGCATTTCGGGCAGACGTTGAGGTTCTTCTCGAGATCCGTGCTGTAGAGCACCGCGTCGCAGGCCGGGCACTTGGTCCACAGGCCCTCGGGCACGGACTTGCGCGTGGCGCCGCCGGTGCGCTGGATCTTCGGCGGCAGGAGTTTCTGGAGCCAACTCATCGGTCGAGGGCCTCCCGGATCGGTTTGAGGAACGCCTTCACTCGCGAGACAGCCTGATCGGCGGCTCCCGCCTCGATTTCCTGAATGATGCGGCTGCCGATCACCACCGCGTCTGCAGCCTGCGCCACGCGCCGCGCCGATTCGGCGTCGCGGATGCCGAAGCCCACGCCGATCGGCAGCTTGGTGGCGGCGCGGATTTTCGGGATGCGGGCGGCGACGTCCGACAGGTCGAGGTGCGAGGCGCCGGTGACGCCGCGCAGCGAGACGTAATAGAGGTAGCCGCTGCCGCAGCGCGCGACATCGTGAATGCGCTTGTCGGTCGAGGTGGGTGCGAGCAGGAAGATCGGGTCGATGTCGTGCTCCTTTGCCGCGGCGGCGAACTCGGCGCACTCCTCCGGCGGGTAGTCCACGACGATGACGCCGTCCATGCCGGCGGCCTTGGCGCGCTGCAGGAACTCCCGCGTGCCCATCGCCTCGATCGGGTTGGCGTATCCCATCAGCACGATCGGCGTGGCGCTGTCCGTCTTGCGGAACTCGGCGACCATGCGCAGCACGTCAGCAAGTCCCACGCCATGCTTCAGCGCGCGCTCGCCGGAGCGCTGGATCACCGGGCCGTCGGCCATCGGATCGGAGAACGGCACGCCGAGCTCGAGGATGTCCGAGCCGGCTTCGACCAGGCCGCGCATGAGCGGCACGGTGAGCGAAGGATGCGGATCGCCGGCGGTGATGTACGGAATGAGCGCCTTGCGCTTGCTCTTTCCGAGCGCCTCGAAGCGGCCCTGGATGCGCGACATCAAAGCTTCTTCCCCGCGCGCTCGGCGACCGTGTGCAGGTCCTTGTCGCCGCGGCCCGAGAGATTGACCAGCAGGATCGCGCTTTTCGGCATCGTCGGCGCCATCTTCATCGCCTGCGCCACCGCATGCGCCGACTCGAGCGCCGGGATGATGCCCTCGCTGCGGCAAAGCGCGTGGAAGGCGGCGAGCGCCTCGTCGTCGGTCACGGCGACGTACTCGGCACGGCCGTTGTCCTTGAGCCATGCGTGCTCGGGGCCGACGCCCGGATAGTCGAGACCCGCCGAGACCGAATGCGTCTCGGTGATCTGTCCGTTCGCGTCCTGCAGCAGGTAGGTGCGGTTGCCGTGCAGCACGCCCGGCTTGCCCGCGCAGAGCGATGCGGCGTGCCGGCCGCTCTCCAGTCCTTCCCCGGCGGCTTCGACACCGACCAGGCGCACGCGCTCGTGCGCCAGGTAGGGGTAAAAGATGCCCATGGCGTTGGAGCCGCCGCCGACGCAGGCGATCACGGCGTCGGGCTGCCGCTCGGCCATCTCCTGCATCTGCACGATGCTCTCCTCGCCGATGACGGACTGGAAGTCCCGCACCATCATCGGATAGGGATGCGGGCCGGCCACCGTGCCGATGATGTAGAAGGTGTTCTCGACATTCGTCACCCAGTCGCGCATGGCTTCGTTGAGCGCATCCTTCAGGGTCTTGGAGCCCGACTCGACGCCCACCACTTTCGCGCCGAGCACGCCCATGCGGTGCACGTTCGCCGCCTGCCGCCGCACGTCCTCCACGCCCATGTACACGACGCACTCCATGCCGTAGCGCGCGGCGACGGTGGCGGTGGCGACGCCGTGCATGCCGGCGCCGGTCTCGGCGATGACGCGCGGCTTCTTCATGCGGCGCGCGAGCAGCGCCTGGCCGATCGTGTTGTTGATCTTGTGCGCGCCGGTATGGTTCAGGTCCTCGCGCTTGAAGTAGATGCGCGCGCCGCCGCACTGTTCCGTAAGTCTCTTTGCAAAATAAATCGGGCTGGGGCGCCCGACGTAGTGCTTCAGCTCGTAGCGGAACTCGGCCTCGAACTGCGGATCGCGGCGCGCGGCGGCATACGCCTCGCGCAGCTCGTCGAGCGCCTGCGAGAGCGTCTCGGCGACGAACACGCCGCCGTAGGGGCCGAAGTGGCCGCGCTCGTCGGGCAGGTCATACATCCGCATTGCGGACCTCGGCGATGAAAGCGGCCATTTTAGCGGCGTCCTTGATGCCTTTCGCCGACTCGACGCCGCTCGAGACATCCACGCCCCAGGGGTGCACGGCGCGGATTGCCCGGGCCACGTTGCCGCGGTCCAGCCCGCCCGACAGGATGAGCGGCCGCGTTCGCTCCGCGGGTATGAGCGACCAGTCGAAGCTCTCGCCGACGCCGCCATATTCCGGCACGAAGCTGTCGACGAGCCACGCCGTGGCGCGCGAATAAGGCCGGAGGTAGTCCAGTGCGTTAACGCCGGGCCTGACGCGGCAGGCCTTGACGAAGGGCAGCCCGAACTGCCCGCAGAACTCGGGCGTCTCGTCGCCGTGGAACTGCAGCATCGCCGGGTGCACGCGGCCGATGACCTGCGCGACTTGCGCGGCGTCGGCATTCACAAAAAGCCCTACCGTTTGCACAAATGGCGGCAGCGCGTCGCGGATCTCCGCCGCGCGTTCGGTGGAGAGATAGCGCGGGCTCGGCGGATAGAAGACCAGGCCGATCGCGTCCGCGCCCGCGTCCGCCGCGGCCCGCGCATCGCCGGGGCGCGTGATGCCGCAGATCTTGACGCGCGTCCTCATTGCGGTAAGCCCCACTTCGCGTCGTACTCGATGCGCTCGAGGTACAAACCCTCGGGGGCAAACGTCGGTGCCGCTCTGTTCCGGTCGCGCGACGCGAGCAGATCGGCGATCCAGTGGGCAGGATGGCGGCCCGCGCCGACGTAAACCAAGCTGCCGACGATGTTGCGCACCATGTGCTGCAGGAAGGCATTGGCGTGCACGACGAAGTCGATTCGCTCGGCCTGCTGCTCGATGATTACGGAATGCACGGTGCGCACCGGGGTCTTGGCCTGACATTCTGCCGCGCGAAAGGCGGAAAAATCGTGCTCGCCGACCAGGGCGCGTGCCCCCGTGCGCATCGCAGCGACGTCGAGCGGCGCGTGGTACCAGCCGGCATGGCGCGCGGCGAGCGCCGGGCGCACCGGGCGGTTGATCAGGCGATAGCGATAGGTGCGCGAGAGCGCGCTGAAGCGGGCGTGGAATTCCGCGTCGACCGGGCGCGCCCACAGCACGGCGATCGATTCGGGGAGAAAAGCGTTGACACCGCGCACCCAGGCGGTTTCCGGGCGCGCGGCGCCGGTGTCGAAGTGCGCCACCTGCGCGCGCGCGTGGACGCCGCGGTCGGTGCGTCCGGCGGCGGTCACGCCGATCGGCTCGCCGGCAATCGCAGCGAGCGCGCGTTCGAGCGTGTCCTGCACCGCGCCGCCGCCCGGCTGGGTCTGCCAGCCGAGAAAGCGGCTGCCGTCGTACTCGAGTCCTATGGCAATGCGGGGAATTGCCCGAGGTTAGCCGAGGTTAACCGAGCTTGGCGAGAAGCTGCTCGGCGCTGCCGCGCTGCGCGGCGTCGCCGTCCTTGATCACTTCCTTCAGGAGCTCGCGCGCACCGTCCTTGTCGCCCATCTCCTCGTAGGCTTTCGCGAGGTCGAGCTTGGTCGCGACCTCCGTCCATTTCGGGTCGGAGCCCGGCTTCGGCGCGTCCGACAACGCGCCGAGGTCGAGGCTGATCTCGGAAAGATCGACCTTGGAAGGCTCGGCCGCCGGTTCGGCTTGCTTGTCGGTATCGAGGTTGAGATCGAAATCGAGCCCGCCGCTCGGCTCCTCCGCCTTCGGCGCATGCCTCGGTGCCTCGGGGCTCTTCTCCTCAGTGCCGAGGTCGAGGTTGAAGTCCATCGATCCGAGCGACTTCTCCTGACTGGGAGCGATGAGCGTCTCGTCCGCCGAGACGGCCGACTGTTTCAGCGTTTGCGTGGTGCCGAGCTCGATGTCGACGCCGGTAGCGGTCGTGTCCTTCGCCTCGTCGAGCGAGATGTCCGGCGCGGAAATCTGCGCCTGGCTCGCGCCGCCGAGATCGAAGTCGAGCGTCGGCGCGGAGGTTGCGCCAGCCGCCGCGGCGGCGGCCGGCACTTCGGCGCCGCCTGCGCCCGCGTACAAACCGTTGCCGGGATCCACCGAGCGGCCGAGCGCCGCGGCCTTTTCCCACTCGGGTCCCCTACCGTTCGTGATCCCCTTCAGCTTGAGCGCGGTCTGCTCGAACGCTTTCGCGTCCTTGCGGTGTGCGTAGATCTCGAGCAGCTTCGCGTGCACCGCGGCGCGCTTCGAGTCTTTCTGCAGCGCCTCTCTCAGGATTTCCTCGGCCTGGGCGTCTCGGCCGTAAGCCATGTACACGTCTGCTTCGGCGATCGGATCGACCTCTTCGGCCTCCATGCCGGCCGGCGCCTGGCTCACGGCGCCCTGCTGCGAGACGGTCGTGGTGGTGCTGGAGGGCGGCGCCGTCGGCTCGCGGAGCGATGCTGCAGCGCCACCAGCGGCGGCGGCGCCTAGGACGCTGTCCTGGAACCTAGCGTGGGCCTTTTTTTTTCTGCGGTATGCCCACCAGAAGTAGGCGATGAGCAGGATAACGACGGCGCCGAGAGCGCCAAGGTACATCGGGTTGTCGGTGAACTCGTCGATGAGGCTCGGCTCGGGCGGCGGCGGGGCCTTTTTCGCCGCGGGCTTCGGCGCTGCGGGTTTCGGTGCTTCGGCGGCGGGCTTGGGAGCTTCCGCCGCAGGTTTCGGCGCTTCCGCCGCGGGCTTGGGCGCTTCGGCGGCAGGCTGCGCCGGCTCGGGCTTGGCCGGCGTTGGCGCCGGGGCTGGTGCCGGAGCGGGCTTCGGTGCTTCGGCAGCCGGTTTCGCCGGTTCGGGCTTCGCCGGCGCCTGTGCAACAGGCGGGACCGGCGCAGGCGCGGGTTTCGCCGCGCCCTTCTTCTCCATCTCCGCGAGCTGCTGGTTCTTCAGCGCGAGGAGCTTCTGCAGGTCCGCGACATTTCTTTCGAGTTCCTGCTGTCGCGATTGCGCCTCGCCCAGCGCGCGCTCGCGCGCCGCGGCGTCGTCCTCGCGCGCCGCGCGCGAGCCGGGCGCCGCTGGCTTGCTGGGCTCGGCCTTCGACAGCCGCAGCTGATCGGCGGGCGCGGCGGGCTTCGGCGCCTCGGGCTTCTGCTCGATGCGGCCGGCGACTTCGCGCTGGCCGCCCGCCGCGTCCGCGGAGGTCGGCGCGGCAGCAAGGCGGCTGCGATATTCGGTCCACTGCTCGCGGTGCTCCTTCACGAGCCGGTTCGCCTCTTCGCGATCGATCGTGCCGAAGCTCTCGGCATCCGGGATGTTCAGGATCTTCCCGGTACGCACCAGGTTGATGTTGCCGCGGATGAACGCGTCTTCGTTGGCGCGGAAGATCGCGATCAGCATCTGGTTCAGCGTCACGCCCGCGCGCAGGTTCTGGCGCGCGATCTCGCCGAGCGTGTCGCCGCGCTTCACTTCGTAAGTGTTCGCCGCCGGCTTCTCCGGAGCTGCCGGCTTCTCAGGCTGCGCTGCGGGCTTTTCCGCGGCCGCGGGCTTATCCGGCTCGCCGGCCTGGAGCCCGGGCGTCGGCGCAGGCGTGACTTCCAGCGCGGGCGTGGTCGTGGTCGTGGTCGCCGCAGGAGCCGCAGGTTCGGCCGGCTTCGCCTCTGGCGCCGCCGGCGCGGGCTTCTCCGCCACCGTCGGCGGCGGCGGGGCGGCGGCAATCGCCTGCTGCCGCGTGCGGTATTCGGGCGGATCGAGGAGGAAGGTGTACTCGCGCACGAGCCGGCCGGCGCTCCACGTAAGCTCGATCAGCATGTCGAGGAACGGGTCGTTGACGGGCTGCACCGTCGTAACGCGCAGGAACGGCCGCTTGTCGCGCCGCTCGATGCTGATGCGCAGGCTGTTCAGCGCCGGGTTGATGTCGATGCCGGCCTGCTCGAAGGCTTCGGGGGAGGCGAGACGGGCGGAAAGGCCTTCTTCCTCTCCCGCCTGCAGCGAGACGATTTCAATCTCGGCGAGCAGCGGCTGGCCGAGCGGCGAGAGCACCGCGAGGCGTCCGAGCCCGGCCGCGTTCACCAAATTGGTGAAAGCGAGGCAGGCGGCAGCCGCAACGACGATGCTGATTAGTCTCCGCGCCACGATTTCCAACCCCCCGAACCTTATTGTTTTATCCGGACCAAGTAACTTAACATCATGGCCTTACGGCTGCAAATTGAGAGATTTTCTCGGTTTTTAGTGCCTCAGGCCGTGGTCGAGGAGGATGCGGAGCATCCGGCGTAGCGGCTCGGCGGCCCCCCACAGCAGCTGGTCGCCCACCGTGAAGGCGGTCAGGTAGTCCTCCCCCATCGGCAGCTTGCGCAGCCGGCCGACCGGGACCGCGAGCTTGCCGCTCACGGCCGCAGGGGTCAGCTCCGCTAGCGTCTCCTCCCGGCGATTGGGGATCACCCTCACCCACTCGTTGGCCTCAGCCAGGATGCCCTCGATTTCGCCGAGCGGCAGCGGCCGCCGCAGCTTTATCGTCAGCGCCTGGCTGTGGCAGCGCATGGCGCCGATGCGCACGCAGACGCCGTCCATGGGGATCTCGGCGCCGTTGTGGCGCCCGAGGATCTTGTTGCCCTCCGCTTGCGCCTTCCATTCTTCCCGGCTCTGTCCGTTGCCGAGATCCTTGTCGATCCACGGCAGGAGGCTTCCAGCAAGCGGGTAGCCGATGTTCTCGCGCGGCAGCGCCCGCGAGCGGATCGATTCGCTCACCACGCGGTCGATGTCCAGGATCGCCGAGGCGGGATCGTCGAGCAGCGAGCGCGCGCTCTGGCCGATCGTCGCCATCTGCGCCACGAGGTCGCGCATCGCGGCGGCGCCCTGCCCCGAGGCCGCCTGGTAGGTCATGCTGGTCATCCACTCGATCTCGTCGCGCTGCAGGAGGCCGGCCATTCCCATCAACATCAGGCTGACCGTGCAGTTGCCGCCGATGTAGTTCCTGATGTCCTTCCTCAGCGCATCCTTGATCAGCGGCATGTTGACCGGGTCGAGGATGATGACCGCGTCGTCGTTCATGCGCAGCGCGCTCGCGGCGTCGATCCAGTAACCCTTCCAGCCTGCGGCGCGAAGCTTCGGGTACACCTCGCCGGTGTAGTCGCCGCCCTGGCAGGAAATGATCACCGGCAGCGCCTTCAGCGCAGCCACGCTCATGGCATCGCCCACCGGCGCGGTTTCGCGGCCGATGGCCGGGCCCTTGCCGCCCGCCTGCGAAGTCGAGAAGAACACCGGCTCGACATGGTCGAAGTCGCGCTCCTCGCGCATGCGCTGCACGAGCACCGAGCCCACCATCCCGCGCCAGCCGATGATTCCTACGCTCAACATTCCCATAGTCTATAGAGCGGAAAGGACCGCGTCGCCCATTTCCTGCGTGCCGACTTTGCGCGTACCCGGCGTATGGATATCGGCCGTGCGCATGCCCGCCTTCAATACTTTGCTCACCGCTTGTTCAACGCGCGTCGCCGCGTCCGGCTGATGCAGCGAAAAGCGCAGCATCATCGCCGCGGAAAGAATGGTCGCGAGCGGGTTCGCTACGCCCTTGCCGGCGATATCCGGCGCGGAGCCGTGGATCGGCTCGTAGAGGCCCTTGCCGCGCGCGTCGAGCGACGCGGAGGGCAGCATGCCGATCGAGCCCGTGAGCATCGACGCCTCGTCCGAGAGGATGTCGCCGAAGAGGTTGCCGGTGACGATGACGTCGAACTGCTTCGGGCTGCGCACGAGCTGCATCGCGCAGTTGTCGACGTACATGTGCGAGAGCTCGATCTCCGGGTAGGCCTTCGCCTCCTCGGTCACCACCTCGCGCCAGAGCTGCGACGTTTCCAGCACGTTGGCCTTGTCCACCGAGCACACCCGCTTGTTCCGCTTGCGCGCGGCGTCGAACGCCACGCGCGCGATGCGCCGGATCTCGCTCTCGCGGTAGCGCATGGTGTCGAAGCCTTCGCGCTCGCCGTTCTGATCCCTGATCCCCTTCGGCTCGCCGAAGTAGATGTCGCCCGTCAGCTCGCGCACGATGAGGATGTCGAGCCCGGCGACCACCTCGGCCTTGAGCGCCGACGCCGAGGCGAGCTCGGGATGGACCTGCGCCGGCCGCAGGTTGGCGAAGAGGCCGAGCTCCTTGCGCAGGCCGAGGATCGCCTGCTCGGGCCGCTTGGCGCGCGGCAGGTGGTCGTAGCGCGCGTCGCCGACCGCGCCGAACAGCACGGCATCGGCGGCCTTGGCGAGCCTAAGCGTATTCGGCGGCAGCGGATCACCCGCCGCCGCATAACCGGCGCCGCCGACCGCCGCCTCCTCCATCTCGAGGGGCAAGCCGAGCTTGCGGAGGACGCGGGTTGCCTGCGCAATGATCTCCGGCCCGATGCCGTCACCGGGCAGAACGGCGAGTTTCATCCTAGAAATACCAGGGATGCTGCGCTTTTCGCCGCGCCTCGAACTCGCGGATCTTGTCCGCGTGGCGCAGCGTGAGGCCGATCTCGTCGAGCCCGTTCACCAGGCAGTACTTGCGGAACGGGTCGATGTCGAAGCGCATCACCAACGCACCGTCGATGCTGGCGACGGTCTGCTGCTCGAGGTCGACGAGCAGCCGAAAGCCGGGGAAAGCGGCGGCTTCGTGGAACAGGCGATCCACCTCGGCTTCCGTCAGGATGACCGGGAGGAAGCCATTCTTGAACGAGTTGGTGAAGAAGATATCGGCGAACGACGGCGCGATCACGCAGCGGAAGCCGTAGTCGTGCAGCGCCCACGGCGCGTGCTCGCGCGAGGAGCCGCAGCCGAAGTTCTTGCGCGCGAGCAGGATCGTGGCGCCCTTGTAGCGTGGCTGGTTGAGCACGAACTGCGGATCCTTCTTGCGCCAGTCGGCGAACAGGCCTTCGCCGAAGCCGGTGCGCTTGATCGAGGCGAGGTATTGCTTCGGGATGATCTGGTCGGTGTCGACGTTGGCGCGGTCGAGCGGCGCGACCAGTCCATTCAGGACGGTGAACTTCTCCATTCGCTCAGCTCCACCGCCTGATGTCGACGAAGTGGCCCGCGATCGCGGCTGCCGCGGCCATGACGGGGCTGACGAGGTGCGTGCGACCGCCCACGCCCTGCCGGCCCTCGAAGTTGCGGTTCGAAGTGGAGGCGCAGCGCTCGCCCGGGTCGAGGCGGTCGGGATTCATGCCGAGGCACATCGAGCAGCCCGGCTCGCGCCATTCGAAGCCCGCCTCGCGGAAGACGCGGTCGAGGCCTTCGCGCTCCGCCTGCTCCTTCACCAGGCCCGAGCCCGGCACGACCATGGCGAGCTTCACGTTGGCGGCGACGCGCCTGCCCTTCACCACGGAGGCGGCGGCGCGCAGGTCCTCGATGCGCGAGTTGGTGCACGAGCCGATGAACACCTTGTCGATGCGGATGTCGGTGATCGGCGTGCGCGGCTTGAGCCCCATGTATTGCAGCGCGCGCTCCATCCCTTCGCGGCGCAGGCTGTCCTTCTCCTTGTCCGGGTCGGGCACGGCGTCGTCGACGGGCACGACCATCTCGGGCGAAGTGCCCCAGGTGACGTGAGGCTTGATGTCGCGCGCGTCGAGCGTCACTTCGCGGTCGAATTTCGCGCCGGGATCGCTCTTCAGCGTGCGCCAGTAGGCCACCGCCGGGGCCCACTCCGGGCCCTTGGGTGCGAATTTGCGACCCTCGAGGTACTTGATGGTGACGTCGTCGACGGCGACCATGCCGGCGCGCGCGCCCGCCTCGATCGCCATGTTGCACACGGTCATGCGCCCTTCCATCGACAGCGAGCGGATGGTGCTGCCGGCGAACTCGATGGCGTGGCCCGTGCCGCCGGCGGTGCCGATGCGGCCGATGATCGCGAGCACCACGTCCTTCGCCGTCACGCCGCGAGCAAGGGGTCCCTCCACGCTGACGCGCATGTTCTTCATTTTCTTGGTCACCAGGCACTGGGTCGCGAGCACATGCTCGACTTCGGAGGTGCCGATGCCGTGCGCGAAGCAGGCGAACGCGCCGTGCGTGCTGGTGTGCGAGTCGCCGCACACGACCGTCATGCCGGGAAGCGTCGCGCCCTGCTCCGGCCCGATCACGTGGACGATGCCCTGACGTTTGTCGAGGTACGGGAAGTAGACCTTTGCGCCGAACTCCTTGATGTTCGCGTCGAGCGTCTCGATCTGCAGCCTGGCGAAGGGATCGCGCACGCCCGCGAGCCCTTCGTTCCAGTTCGTGGTCGGTGTGTTGTGGTCGGCCGTCGCGACGACCGACTCGGTGCGCCAGGGCTTGCGCCCGGCGGCGCGCAGGCCTTCGTAGGCCTGGGCGCTCGTCACTTCGTGGACGAGATGCCGGTCGATGTAAAGGAGCGCCGTGCCGTCGTCCTCCAGATGGACGAGGTGGCTATCCCAAAGCTTGTCGTAAAGGGTCTGCGGCATCTTGGGTTTCCGCACTGCGGAAACCCAAGATTATGATCTATTTTCCGGCGCTTGCGGTGCCTCCGGCCCTCGCCTGCTGGTACAGCGGCATCACTTTCTGCACTTGGTTCTGCAGGTCCGCGATACGGTCGGCATGCGGCGGATGCGTCGAGAGCCACTTCGGCGGCTGGCTGCCGGCGAGCTTCTCCATTTTCTGCCACAGCGAGATCGCGGCTTGCGGGTTATAGCCGGCGCGCGCGGCGAGCTCTACGCCGATGCGGTCGGCTTCCGTCTCGTGGGTGCGCGACTTCGGCAGTTCCATCGTCACGTTGGCCACCATGCCGGCGACGTTCTGGCCGACGTCGCCGAGGCCGAAGAGCGCCCCGGCAACGCCGATCGCCGCCTGCGTGCCCATCTGCTGCGACATCTGCTCGCGCGTGTGCTCGCGCAACGCGTGTCCGATCTCGTGGCCCATGACGGCCGCCAGTTCGTCGTCGGTCGCTTGCAGCTTGTTGATGAGGCCGGTGTAGACCGCCATCTTTCCGCCCGGCATGCACCAGGCGTTGACCTCGTCGAGCGTGATGACGTGCGCCTCCCAGGGCCATTTGGCGGCGTCGTCGCGGAAGGCGGTGGTCTGGGGGATGAGTCGGCCGACGATGGTCTTGATGCGAGCGACTTGTGCGGCGTCGCGATCGAGGACGCCCTTCTTCTGCGCCTCCGCCATCATCTGCGCATAGGCTTTCTGCGCTTCGGCGTTGACCTGTGCGGACGACAGCGCCATGCGCTGGTGTCGCTCGACGCCGACAGCGCCAGCCTTGGTCGTGTCGACGGTCTCGCACCCTGCTGAAAGCGCCGCGCATGCGGCGAGGACAATCAATTTGCGGTTCATGAGGACCTCAACGTTGATTCGGGCACCTGTGTGGACAGCTCACAACCCTGCTCGTTTCAGGGGATAGGCAAGAAGGAGTCCCGCTGCCGCCGCCACGGAGGACACGGTGAAGGCGAGTCCCGGTCCCGCCGCTTCCCAGGCCCAGCCGGCAGCGACCGCGCCGAGGGCGCCGCCCGCCCCGTAGCCGACGCTCGAGAAGAGGCTCTGCCCGCGCGCCTGGGCATGGGGCGGAAAGACACGGTGCACCGCGGCGACTGCCGCCGCGTGGAACGAGCCGAAGGTTGCGGCGTGCAGGAGCTGGGCGACGAGCAGCACGGCGAGCCAATCCGCGGCCCAGCCGATGGCGAGAAATCGCAGCACGCCGCAGGCCGCGCTCGCCATCAGGAGGGTGGAGAGCGCGAAGCGCCGGAAAAGCGCGGGCAGGAAAAGGAACACCGCGATCTCGCCGAGCACGCCCAGCATCCAGAGAAAGCCGATCAGCGAGCCGCCATAGCCCTCGCCCTGCAGGTGCAGCGTGAAGAAAGCGTAGAGCGTGCCGTGCGCCGTCGCCATGCAGAAGCCCGACGCGAGCAGCAGCGCCGCCGCGCCGCTCAACGGCAGGCTCGCACCGCCCGCGGCGAGGTGCACCTGCGGCGCGGGAAGCAGCGTCGCCGCGGCGAGCGCACCCAAAGCAAAGAGCAACATCGCGAGCGGCAGGACCTGGATGTCATGGAAATCGAGCCATGCGCCGCCGGCGAACACCGCGGCCATGAAGCCGACGGAGCCCCAGAGGCGGATCGGGCCGTAACGGCCGGGCTGGCCCGCGAGCGCGCCGAGCGTGATCGCCTCGACCAGGGGCAGCGCCGCCGTGGAGACGAGGCTGGTCAGGGCCATCAGCCACGCGATCCCCGCGAATCCGCCGACGAACGGCAGCAGCGCGAAGCACGCCGCGTTCGCCGCGCAGGCGAACACCACGATCGCGCGCTGCGCGCCGGCGCGGTCGGCCAGCGCGCCCCACGCCGCGGGCGCGACGACGCGCGCGAGCTGCGGCAGCGCGAGTACCCACGCGATCTCGGCGGCGCCGAGGCCGCGCGCGGCGAAATACGGCGGCAGATAGGCGACCCATAGGCCTGCGTACGTGAAGAAAAGGAAATAGAACGCGCTCAGCCGAAATGACACAGGCATGGGCCTAACTTAGCATCGCGCCCGATGCCACGCGGCGCGCTCTACGTTCTGTTCACCGCGTCCGGATTCGCCGGGCTCATCTACGAGTCGATCTGGACGCAGTACCTGAAGCTGTTCCTCGGCCACGCCGCCTACGCGCAGTCGCTCGTGCTGGCGGTGTTCATGGGCGGCATGGCCGCAGGCGCGGCGTGGTGCGGCCGGCGCTCGGCGCGCCTGGCGAATCCGCTGATGGCCTACGCCGTGGTCGAAGCCCTGGTCGGCCTGGCGGCGCTCGCCTTCCACGCGGTGTTCGTCGCGCTCACCGACTGGTCGTACGAGCGCGTGCTGCCGGCGCTCGGCAGCGAATGGCTCGCGCTCGGCGCGAAGCTCGGCCTGTCCTGCCTGCTCATCCTGCCGCAGTCGATGCTGCTCGGCGCGACGTTCCCGCTGATGAGCGCGGGGCTCGTGCGCGCCGAGCCTCGCGCCGCGGGAGAAGCGCTGGCGATGCTCTATTTCACCAACAGCCTCGGCGCCGCGGCGGGCGTGCTGGTGAGCGGCTTCGTGCTGATCGCGGCGTTCGGGCTTCCCGGCACGCTGCAGGCGGCCGGCGGCATGAACCTCGCGATCGCGCTCGCGGTCGCGCTGCTCGCGCGCCCGGCGCGGCATCCGGCGCTGTCGCCCGCGCGCGCGCGCGAGTCGGGGATCACCTTGTTGCTGGCCGTCGCGTTCTTCACCGGGCTCGCGTCCTTCATCTACGAGATCAGCTGGATCCGCATGCTGTCGCTGGTGCTCGGTGCATCGACGCATTCGTTCGAGCTGATGCTCGCCGCCTTCATCTTCGGGCTCGCGCTCGGCGGCCTCGCCGTGCGCAGGCGCATCGACGCGGTGGCCGAGCCGATGCGGCTGCTCGCCGCGGCCCAGGTGGCGATGGCGCTCGCCGCGCTCGCCACGCTGCCGGTGTACGACGCGACGTTCTCGCTGATGGAGGCGTTGATGCACGGCACGGCGCGCAGCGAGGCCGGCTATCGCCTCTTCAACGTCGGCGGCGCGCTGATCGCCGCGCTGGTCATGCTGCCGGCGACCTTCTGCGCCGGCATGACGCTGCCGCTCCTCACCGCGGCGCTCCTGCGCCGCGGCCGCGGCGAAGCGGCGATCGGCCAGGCGTACGCGGCGAACACGCTCGGGGCGATCGCCGGCGTGGTGCTCGCCGTCCACATCGGGCTGCCGCTGCTCGGGCTCAAGGGCACGCTGATCGCGGGCGCGGTGATCGATGCTGCGCTCGGCCTCGCGCTCCTGCGCTTCCTCGGCGCGAAGCTCGCGCTGGCCGGCGCCGGCTGCGCGATCGTGTTCGCGGCGGTGGCGTTCGGCGTCGAGCTCGATCCGAACAAGATGACCGCCGGCGTCTTCCGCCACGGCGACCTCGCCTCGTCGCGGGATGCAGCCGTGCTTTACAACCAGGACGGCAAGACCGCCACCGTCCATCTGGTCAAATACCCCGAAGCGACGAGCCTGCGCACCAACGGCAAGTCCGACGGCTCGATCAACCTGGACCGCGACGGCGAGCGCGGTTCCGACGAGATCACCATGGTGCTGACCGGGGCGCTGCCGCTCGCGCTCAAGCCCGGGGCGAAAACGGCGGCGGTGATCGGCATCGGCACCGGGCTCACCACCCACACCCTGCTGCAGAGCCTCGACATCGCGCGCGTCGACACGATCGAGATCGAGCCGAAGATGGCGGAAGCGGCGCGCGGCTTCGCGCCGCGCAACAGCGGCGCCTTCGCCGACCCGCGCGGCACCATCGTGATCGACGACGCCAAGGGCTTCTTCTCGACCAGCGGCCGGCGCTACGACGTCATCGTCTCCGAGCCCTCGAACCCCTGGGTGAGCGGCGTGGCGAGCCTCTTCACGCGCGAGTTCTACCGGCGCGTGCGGCCGCACCTCAACCCGGGCGGCCTGCTCGTGCAGTGGTTCCAGCTCTACGAGATCGACGCGGCGCTCGTCTCGACCGTATTGCGCGCGCTGGGCGAGGAATTCCCGCACTACGCGATCTATGCGGCGAGCGACCACGACCTCCTGATCCTGGCGAGCGACGCGCCGATCCCGCGCGAAGCCGATGCGCGCGTGTTCGAGCAGCCGGGGCTGGCGAAGGAGCTCTGGACCATCCATGTGCTCGGCGTCGGCGACCTCGACGCGCGCTATATCGGGAATCGCGCGACGCTGGAGCCGCTCGTCGCGAGCTACGGCCTGCCGGCGAACTCCGACTATTACCCGGTGCTCGACCTGAACGCGGCGCGCCAGCGCTTCATGGACATGAACGCCGCCGAGCTCGCGGCGCTCGGCTCATTCAGCGTACCGGTGCTCGAGTTGCTCGAGCCTTCGCGGCCGCGCCGCGCGCCCAATCCGCTCTTCGAGGGCGCCGATGCGTTCGCGCGCCTGGAGCACACCCGCCTTGCCTGGTACGCGCGAAACTTCCTGCTGGATGCGGTGGCGACGGAGGCCGACCCCGTGGTGACGCGCGCGCTGCAGAAGGACCTCGAGCTCTTCAAGCTGCGGCTGCTAGAGTGCCGCGCGCCGCGCGAGCACGACGTGTGGCTGCACAGCGCGCTGCGCGTCGCGCAGACCGTCAACCCCTTTCTCGCCTGGGAGGATCTGGCGCCCCTCTGGTCGCGCGTACAGGGCACGCGCTGCTTTGCGGCGCTGCACGGATTCCAGCGGCGCTGGATCGCGCTCTTCCAGGCGGTCGCGGCGCGCGACGCTGCGCGCATGGCCGAGCACGCCGCGGCGCTGCTCGGCACGCAGAGCGATGCCGGCACCGAGGCGCACGAATACCTGCTGGCGGCGGCGATGGCCGGCTTCATCGCCGCGGGCAACCGTGAAGCCGCGCTCGGCGTCTGGCAGGCGCACGGCGAGCGGGCGCGCAGCGCGCCCGCGGCGGTCGCCCGCCTGCTCCGCTGCCATGCCCGCATGGCCGATTGCGCGCGCGATTTCGGCGCTCAGGCCGCGCGCTGAGCGAAGCGCACCGCGCCCAGCACTTCGCGCACGAACGCCTCGCGCTCGGCGTGGGCGAAGTGCCCATCGAGCAGCAGATGCGACAGGCCGTGCACCAGCGACCAGGCGGCCGCCGCCGCGACTTCAGGTTTGGGTAGTTCCTGGAACGCCGTCACTAGCGCCTGATACGCCCCCTCCGCGGCTGCGCGCAGCTCGGGGTATTTCGCCAACGGCAGCACCCCGCCGAACATCAGCCGGAAGCGCTGCGGCTGCTCGAGCGCGAAGCGCACATAGGCCTCGCCCATCGCGCGCGCCGGCTGGCCGCGCAGCCGCTCGCCGAGCATGGCGAAGCCCTCGGCGGCGAGCGCCGCGAGCAGCGCCTCGCGATCCGGGAAATGGCGGTAGGGCGCGTTGTGCGACACCCCCGCGCGGCGCGCGGCTTCGCGCAGGCTCAGCGCGCCGATGCCGCGCTTCTCGAGCGTCTTCCCCGCCGCGCGCAGCAGCGC
>DASQAW010000607.1:0-4653 GCA_035635495.1 Burkholderiales bacterium | reverse complement strand
TGCTCGCGCGCATGATGATCGTATTCAGCATCGTGCCGATCGCGGCGCCGGTGTCGGGCGCGCTCCTGACCGCGCACGCCGGCTGGCGAGCGATCTTCTGGACCTATGTGCTGATCGCGGTGGGGCTGCTTGTCGCCGTCGCGGTGGGCCTGCGGGAGACGGCGCCGGCCGAGCGGCGCTCGGCGCATCCGGCGGAGATCGCGCGGGGCTTCGCCGCGATCCTGGCGGACCGGCGGTTCCAGGCTCCTCTGCTGGTTTTCCTCTCCTGCCAGATGGGCATCCTCGCGTGGGTCGCGAGCTCGGCGTTCACGCTCGCGCACATGGGCGTGGCGATCGACGCCTATGGCTGGATGTTCGCCGGTGTCATGCTCGGCCAGATCGCCGGCGCGTGGGTCGCGAGCCGCTTCGTCCTGCGCTTCGGCAGCGCGCGGCTGCTGCGCGCCGGCGGCTGGCTCGTGCTCGCGGGCGGGCTCGCTGCGGCGCTATTCGCCTGGGCCGGCGCCCAGCACTGGGCCACCATGGTCGGCCCCTTCGCGCTGCTCCTCTTTGGTACTGCGCTCGTGATCCCGAGCGCCACGGCTTTGGCGCTTTCGCCCTTCCCGCAGGCCGCCGGCAGCGCCTCGTCGCTGATCGGCGCGATCGGCTTCACCGCCGGCGCAGCGCTGAGCACGCTCCTCGGCGTGCTGTTCGATGGCACCGCGCGCCCGATGGCAAGCGTCGCCGCGCTCGCCGGCCTCGCCGCCTTCGCGTTCGAACGCCTGCTCGCGCATGGAAAGCGTTGACGCGGTGGTCGTCGGCGCGGGCGTGGTCGGCCTCGCGGTGGCGCGCGAGCTGGCGATGGCGGGACGCGAGGTCATCATCCTCGACGCCGAGGACGCGATCGGCACGCACACGAGCTCGCGCAACTCCGAGGTGATCCACGCCGGCATCTACTATCCGAAGGGCTCGCTCAAGGCCCGCAGCTGCGTGGAGGGCAAGCATCTCCTGTATGAATACTGCGCGTCGCACGGCGTGCCCCATCGTCGGTGCGGCAAACTGATTGTCGCGACCGACCAGAATCAATTGCAGGAATTGGAAAACATCCGGGCGAAGGCCCATGCCAACAACGTCCCCGACGTCGACTGGATCGCGAAGGACGAGGTCGCGCGCATGGAGCCCGAGCTGCTCTGCATGGGCGCGCTGCATTCGCCCTCGACCGGCATCATCGACAGCCATGCGCTGATGCTCGCCTACCTCGGCGACGCCGAGGCCAACGGTGCCATGCTTGCGCTGCGCAGTCCTTTGCTCCGGGGAATCGTCAGGGACGGCTTCGAGCTGCACGTCGCGGGCAGCGATCCGATCCACTGCACGGTGCTCGTCAACAGCGCCGGATTGCGCGCACCGTCGGTAGCGAAGACCATCGACGGCCATCCCGCCCATCTCGTGCCGCGCGAGCTCTATGCAAAGGGGAATTACTACTCCCTGAATCGGAAGAATCCATTCAAGCGCTTGATCTATCCGGTGCCCGAGCCCGGCGGCCTCGGCGTGCACGTCACGCTCGACCTAGCGGGGCAGGCGCGCTTCGGTCCCGACGTCGAGTGGGTCGAGCGCATCAACTACGACGTCGATCCGCGCCGCGCCGATCGCTTCTATGCCTCCATCCGGCGCTACTGGCCCGGGCTGCCGGACAACTCGCTCTCGCCCGGCTACGCCGGCATCCGGCCGAAGACCGCGGGACCCGGCGAGCCGGCGCCGGACTTCGACATCCAGGGACCGGCGAAGCACGGCGTGCCGGGGCTCGTGCAGCTCTATGGCATCGAGTCGCCCGGCCTCACCGCAAGCCTCGCCCTCGCCAGGGCTGCGCTCGGGGAACTAGGCTAAGATTCCCGCACCTATAGAAAAAATGCGGACGGAGGAAAGCATGAAGAGAACAATCGTCGCAATCGCCGCGCTGGCGATCTGCGGAGCCGCGGGGGCGCAGACCAAATGGGACATGCCGACGCCCTACTCCGACGGCGAATTCCACACGCGCAACGTGCGCCAGTTCGTCGACGACGTGCAGAAGGCGACCGGCGGCAAGCTCGAGATCCAGGTGCACTCGAACGGCTCGCTCATCAAGCATCCCGACATGCTGCGCGCCGTCTCGACCGGCCAGGTGAACATCGCCGAGTTCCTGCTCTCGCAATTCGGCAATGAAGACCCGATGTTCGAGGCCGACAACATCCCGTTCGTCGCCGCCGGCTACGACGACGCGCTGAAGTTCTACCAGGCGCAGAAACCCATTTTGGAAAAGCGCCTGGGCTCGCGCGGGCTCACTATGCTCTATTCGGTGGCATGGCCCGGCCAGGGCATCTATACGAAGGAGCCGCTGAAGAGCGTCGCCGACCTGAAGGGCACCAAGTTCCGCACGTACAGCCCGCTCACGGCACGGCTCGCCGAGCTGCTCGGCGCAAGCCCGACCGTCGTGCAGGTGCCCGACGTGCCGCAGATGTTCGCCACCGGCGGCATCCAGGCGATGATCACCTCGTCGGCCACCGGCACGTCGACGAAGGCGTGGGAGTTCGTCAAGAACTACTACAACACCAGCGCCTTCCATCCTAAGAACGCCGTGGTGGTGAACACGCGCGGCTTCTCGCGCCTGCCACCGGATCAGCAGAAGGCGCTGCGCGATGCGGGCGCCAAGGCGGAGTCGCGCGGCTGGGCGATGTCGAAGGTGCGCCAGTACGAAGCCAACGAGCAGCTGCAGAAGAACGGCATGACGATCCACGAGCCCGATGCGGCGATGAAGGGCGCCTTCCAGAAGGTGGGCAGCCAGATCCTCGACGAGTGGCTGAAGAAGGCTGGGCCCGAAGGCCAGCAGCTGATCAAGACCTACCGGGGCAAATAAAGCCCGGATGAGGCGGTTCCTCGACCGCCTCTACGACGGCGCCGGCGTCGCCGCGGCCATCGCCATGGCCGGGATCTGCGTGCTGATGCTGGCGCAGGCCTTCGGCCGCGAAGCCGGCATCCTGATCCGCGGCGCCGAGGACATCGTCGCCTGGCTGTGCGCGGCCTGTGCGTTCCTCGCGCTGGGCCACACCTTCCGCAGCGGCGATCTGGTGCGCGTCGGCGTGTTCCTCGACCGCCTGCCCAAGCGTGCGCGCTGGTACGCCGAGCTCGCGGCGCTCGGCGTCACCGCGGTGTTCACGGCGTACATGCTCTGGGCGGTGACGCGCTTCGTCTACGACAGCTACGAGTTCAAGGAAGTGGCGCAGGGCCTGATCCGCGTGCCGATCTGGATCCCGCAGCTTTCGCTCGTCGTCGGCATCGCCATCCTCTTCGTCGCCGTGCTCGACGAGCTCGTCACCGTGCTGCGCAAGGAGAAGCCCAGCTACCAGCGCGCCGAGGAAGCGCGCGCGGCGGCCGGCGATTTCTCGGAGAAGCTGTGACGCCGCTCGAATCGGCTTCCGTGCTGCTTGTTCTCCTGCTGCTGCTCCTCGCCGGGGGTGTCTGGATCGCGATCTCGCTCGCCGCCGTGGCCTGGTTCGGGCTGCACTTCTTCACCGACACGCCGCCGGATGTGAATCTCTTCCAGTCGTTTTGGGGCTCGAGCGCCTCGTGGACGCTCGCGGCGCTGCCGCTGTTCGTCTGGATGGGCGAGATCCTCTACCGCACCAAGCTGTCGGAGGAGATGTTCGAGGGCCTCTCGCCCTGGCTCGGCTGGCTGCCGGGGCGGCTGATGCACGTGAACATCCTCGGCTGCGCCGTCTTCGGCACGGTGTCCGGCTCGTCGGCCGCAACCTGCGCGACGATCGCCAAGGTCGCGCTGCCCGAGCTGAAGAAGCGCGGCTACGACGAGAAAACCTGCCTGGGCTCGCTCGCCGCCGCGGGCACGCTCGGCATCCTGCTGCCGCCCTCGATCATCATGGTGGTGTACGCCGTCGCCGCCGAGGTGTCGATCATCAAGGTGTTCCTCGCCGGCTTCATCCCGGGCATCGTGCTGACCGCGCTGTTCTCCGGCTACATCGTCGTCTGGGCACTCCTCAATCCCGAGAAGACGCCCAAGGAGGACGCGCACTACACGCTGCGCGAGAAGCTCTACCGCAGTCGGCTGCTCATACCCTGCATTCTGCTTATCGTCTTCATCGTCTGGGTGATGGTCATCGGCTGGGCCACGGCGACCGAGGCGGCCGCTTATGGCGTACTCGGCGCCATCGTCATCGCCTGGTGGTCGGGCGGCCTCACCTGGGCAAATTTCTCGGCCAGCCTGATGGGCGCCACGCGCCTCTCGTGCATGATCCTCTTCATCCTCGCGGGCGCGAGCTTTCTCTCCTCCTGCATGGCGTTCACCGGCATCCCGCGCGTGCTGGCCGAGTGGGTCGCGTCGATGAACCCCAATCCCTACGGCCTGATTGCGATCCTCGCGCTGATCTACATCATCCTCGGCACCGCGCTCGACGGCGTGTCGATGATCGTGCTGACGACGTCGGTGGTGATCCCGATGGTGGAGAAGGCGGGCTTCGACCTCGTCTGGTTCTCGATCTTCATCGTGCTGCTGGTCGAGATCGCCGAGCTCACCCCGCCGCTCGGCTTCAACATCTTCGTCCTGCAGACGATGACCGGGCGCGACTCGAACTACGTCGCCTGGGCCTCGCTGCCGTTCTTCTTCATGATGGTGCTCTGCGTGGTGCTGAT
>DASQAW010000606.1:0-7286 GCA_035635495.1 Burkholderiales bacterium | reverse complement strand
GGCTTCCAGTCGCTCTCGTTGCGGGCGCGGAACGTAACTTGCGGGACGCGTTGTCCCTCGCGGTTCTGAATCACGGGATCACTCCGACCAAAAGGGGAATGACCGACTCTAGCTAGCCGCGTTCCCCGCCGCCAATGATTTCTTTGGATGCGGGCGATAGCCGCTCGTTATGCAGCGCGCCGAGCAGGTAATGGATGAAGGCGAGCCCGAAGACCACGGGCGCGAAGAACCCCAGGAGCGGCACGTACGCCACCAGTGCGAGCAGGAATCCCATGAGGTACAGCGCGCCCCGGCGCTTGGAGAAGATGCGCTTCATTTCCTGTGCATCGGCATGCTCGGCGAGCGCGTCGTAGCGCAGCAGTCGCTGGTTGACCCACGCCAGGATGAGCAGCGGGATCACCGGCCAGAGCGGCGGAAAGAGCCAGAAGGGGGAGCTGAGAAGGCCGAGCACCAAGAGCCCGAAAAAAGCCACCAGGCTGTTCCAGCCGGTGCCGGCGACGCCGCCGCCGCGGCGGCGCTCGAGCGCCGGATAAGAGCGGCTCGCCACGTAATCCACCATCTGCTGCATGCCGAAAAGGCTGAGGATGAAGAGCGCGGTCAGGTAGACCAGCGGCACGAAGAGCAGGAAGAGCAGCACGTTCGCCGCCACCAGCGCCGCGGCGCCGAGATCGAGATGCGTCCAGGCAAGTGCGTAGTCCAGCCCCTGCTGCAGCCAGACCGCGATGCGCACGGCGAGCCGCGCCCAGAGCACGAGCGCGAGGCTGCCCCAGATGGCGAGCGCCACCAGCATCGGCCACAGCATCAGCCACAGCATGCGCGGATGCAGGACGTTGGCGACCGCATACAGGAGCGAGCGAGCGACGCTCATCGACGCACACTCTGCCAGAGTTTCGCCAGACGCTTCAGCGACACCGGCACCGGCGTGCGCAGCTCCTGCGCGAAGAGGGAGACGCGCAGCTCCTCGATCAGCCAGCCGAACTGGTCGAGGTCGGGGCTCACCGCGCCGTTGCGGCGGCGCGCGCCGAGCTCGCGGCGGTACGGTTGCTCGAGCGCGGCGAGCGCGGCGGCGAGCCGCTGGTCGCGCTGCGGATCGGCGCGGACCTTCTCGAGGCGCAGCCCCGCGGCCTTGAGATACCGCGGCAGATGCTGCAGCCGCTCCCAGGGCGTGCCCGTGAGCCAGCCCGGCGCGAGCAGCCGCGCGAGCTGCGCGCGGATGTCGGCCACCGCGTGGGGAAACGCCTTCTCCGCCCCCGCCAGCCGCTTCTCCAGCGCGGCGCGCTCGGCCTGGATCTGCGCCGCGGAGCGCGCGATCTCCTGTGCGATCAGCGTGAAGCGACTCTTGCCTTCGTCCACCCGGCGTGCGAAGTCGTCCTGGCTCATCGGCAGCGAGTCGGAGAGGAACACGCGGTCGAGCGCGGCGCGCACGACGTCCGCCTTGAGCGGCGCGAGGGTGATGTCCTTGCCGAGCGAGCGCTCGAGGTCGCGGATGCGATCGCGGAAGGCGATGGCGAGCAGGCGCCGCACCCCCTCGGCATGCGCCTCGCGCGCCTTCTCGGGAGACTCGAACACCTGCAGCGTCACGGCGTCGCCGGCATCGACGAGCGCCGGGTAGCCGACCAGCGTCTGGCCGCCGCGTTCGATCTCCATGATCTCGGGCAGCTCGCCCATCGTCCATCCGCTGTAGCGCGTGCCTTCGTCGAGCGGCGCTTCCTGCTGCAGCACGGTCTTGGCCTCCTCGCCCAGCTCGCGCTTGATCTCCGCCAGGTCGCGGCCCATCGCGCGCTGGCGCCCGCTGTCGTCGACCACGCGGAAATTCATCCGCAGGTGCGGCGGCACCGAGTCCGGGCGGAACGCGTCGAGCGGCACGTCGACATTCGACTCCGAGCGGATGTAGCGCGCCAGCGCCGATGCGAGCGGTGTGTCGGAGGGCTCCACGCCGGAAGTGAACGCGTCCGCGAAATCGTCCAGCGTGCCGAGCTTGTGACGCAGCCGCTGCGGGATGCCCTTGGCCAGCGTGCGCACCTTCTCCTTGAGCAGTCCCGGCACCAGCCACTCCGTGCGGTGCAGCGGTACCTGGTTCAGGAGCGCGAGCGGCACGATCATCGTGACGCCGTCGCGGGGCGAACGGGGCTCGAAGTGGTACTCGAGCGCGAAGCGGTTGGGCCCGAGCGCGAGCGCCGCCGGAAAGTTGTCGGTGGTGATGCCCGCCGCTTCGTGCCGCATGAGGTCTTCGCGCGAGAGGTGCAGCAGCCGCTTGTCGTCGCGCTCGGCGCGCACGCGCCACTGCTCGAACGCCGCCGCGCTGTAGAGGTGCGCGGGGATGCGCTCAGCGTAGAAGGCGTGGATCAGCTCCTCGTCGACCAGGATGTCCGGGCGGCGCGACTTGTGCTCGAGGCGCTCGATCTCCGCCACCAACCGCCGGTTGTGCGCGAGGAACGGAGCCCGGGTCTCGAGCTCGCCATGCACCAGGCCTGAGCGGATGAAGATCTCGCGCGCCGCCTGCGGGTCGATCGGCCCGTAGCCGACGCGCCGGTTGGTGTACACCGGCAGGCCGTAGAGCGAGCCGCGCTCGAGCGTGATCACCTCGCCGCGGCGCGCGTCCCATTGCGGCTCGTAGTGCTCGCGCTTGATCAGATGGCCGCCGATCTCCTCCAGCCAGCGCGGCTCGATCGCCGCCACCGTGCGCGCGAAGAGGCGCGTGGTTTCGACCAGCTCCGCCGCGGCGACCCAGCGGCCGGGCTTCTTCACCCACGAGCCGGGATGGATCCAGAACTTGATGCCGCGCGCGCCGGTATAAGAGCCTTCGGCGTCGTCCCGCGTGCCCACGTTGCCGAGCAGCCCCGCAAGCAGGGCCCGGTGGATGGCCCGATAGCCCTCGGGGCGCTCCGGATGCACGGATGATTCCTCCCAACCGAGCTCGTGCAGCGTGCGCCCGAGCTGCGCCGTCACGTCGCGCCATTCGCGCATGCGCGGGATGGAGAGGAAATTCTCGCGGCAGGCTTTCTCCATCTTGTGCTCGAAGAGCTGCGCGAGCTTGAGGAACGAGAGGAAGTCGGAGCGCTCGTCGGCGAACCGCGCATGGCGCTCATCCGCCGCCGCGGCCTTGTCGAGCGGGCGCTCGCGCGGATCCTGCACCGAGAGCGCGGCGGCGATGACGCGCACCTGCGTGAGGCAGCGCTCGTCGCGCGCGGCGACCAGCATGCGGGCGATGCGCGGATCGAGCGGCAGGCGGGCGAGCTCGGCGCCGACGGCGGTCAATTCGTTCCTGTCGTCCACGCCACCGAGCTCGCCGAGCAGCGCATAGCCGTCGGCGATGGCGCGCGGACTCGGCGGGTCGATGAAAGGAAAATCGGCGACCTCGCCCAGGCCCAGGCTCTTCGCGCGCAGGATCACGGAGGCGAGCGATGAGCGCAGCACCTCGGGGTCGGTGAAGGCGGGACGCTTGGCGAAGTCCTCCTCGGAGTAAAGCCGGATGCAGACGCCGTTCGCCACGCGGCCGCAGCGGCCCGCGCGCTGTCGTGCCGCCGCCTGCGAGATCGGCTCGACGCGCAGCATCTCGACCTTCTGCCGGTAGCTGTAGCGCTTGACGCGCGCAAGACCGGTGTCGACGACATAGCGGATGCGCGGCACAGTGAGCGAGGTCTCCGCCACGTTCGTGGCGAGCACCACGCGCCTCGCCCCCGAGGGCTTGAACACGCGATCCTGGTCGGCCGCCGACAGGCGCGCGTACAGCGGCAGGATCTCGACGTTGCGCGGGCCGCGGCGGCGCAGGATGTCGGCGGCGTCGCGGATCTCGCGCTCGCCCGGCAGGAACACGAGGACGTCGCCCGGGCCCTCGCTGCAGAGCTCGTCGACCGAGTCGGCGAGGGCCGCCTCTTCCTCGTCGCGCGTGGTGTCCTCGGTATCGCCGCCGACGGGGCGGTAGCGCTGCTCGACCGGATAGAGCCGGCCCGACACCTCGATCACCGGCGCGCCGTCGAAGTGGCGCGAGAAGCGCTCGGCATCGATGGTGGCGGAGGTCACCACCACGCGCAGCTCGGGCCGCCGCCCCACCAGGCGCTTCACATAGCCGAGCAAGAAATCGATGTTCAGGCTGCGTTCGTGCGCCTCGTCGAGGATGATCGAGCCGTATTCGCGCAGCTCACGGTCGCCCTGCGTCTCGGCGAGCAGAATCCCGTCGGTCATCACCTTCACCGCCGTGCGCGCGCCGACCTGATCGTGGAAGCGCACCTTGCAGCCGACCAGGCCGCCGAGCTCGGTGCCGAGCTCCTCGGCGATGCGTGCCGCCACCGAGCGCGCGGCGATGCGCCGCGGCTGCGTGTGCCCGATCCTCCCTGTCTTGCCGCGCCCCATGTCGAGCAGCATCTTCGGCAGCTGCGTGGTCTTTCCCGACCCGGTCTCGCCGCAGACGATCACCACGGAATGACGCTCGACGGCGGCGCAGATCTCTTCGCGCCGGGCGTTGATCGGCAATGCGGCGTCGAAGCGGATGCGGCTCATCGGCGCGCATCCTACCCGCCGGGCTGTCTACGTCCCTTGATTACACCGGGGATACGACCGATGTCGGTCGGCGTATTCCTTCAGAAGTTCGAGCTCGCGCTGCTTCGGATTCTGCGACAGCTCCCAGCCGTAGTGCGTGGCCTCCTGCGTGCACGGCCCGCGTTCTCCCTTGAGGTGCGCGATGAGGTCGCCCTTGATGCTGCGCCCCGCGTCGGGCGCCGATCCAATGAAGAGGACGGTCTCTCCGCGCCACAGCACGTAGACGCCGCCCCACTCGTCCGGCGAGTACTCGATGGCCGCCAGCGTGAACGGCCACTTCGGGCTCCGCACGGGCATACGCCCGCCCGGGATGCAACCGTCGTGCCGCAGCGTCGACGCCCTACAGCGCCACTCCTCCATGTAAGGAAGGGACCAACCTGTAAGGATTACGCTTGCCGCGAGGTCATCAGCCGCTCGACGTAGCGCGCGATCAGGTCGACCTCCAGGTTGACGCGCGCGCCGGGTCCAAGGCGGCCGAGGGTCGTCACTTCGAGCGTATGCGGGATAAGCTGGACCTCGAAGGCGTCCGCATCCACCCGGTTTACCGTGAGGCTGACGCCGTCGATGCAGATGGACCCCTTGCGGGCGATGTAGGGCGCGAGCTCGCGCGGCGCCCGCACGGTCAGCACGCCGCCGGTCAGCGCGAGGACCTCGCCGACGCCGTCGACATGGCCCGCGACGAGGTGGCCGCCGAGGCGCTCGCCAAGCGTGAGCGATTTCTCGAGGTTGACCGGCGCGCCGGCACGGTCAAGGCCGGTCGTGACGCGGCGCGTCTCGGCCGAGACGTCGGCAGTGAAGCCCCGGCGCGTCAGCGCCGTCACCGTGAGACACGCGCCCTGGACCGAGATCGAGTCGCCGACCGCGACATCCGACAGGTCGAGAGCCGCCGATTCGATTTCCAGGGGGTCGAGGCGCACAATCCTGCCCACCGCCTGCACGATCCCCGTGAACATGGCGCGGAGGGTAGCGCAAAAGCGCGGTCTAACCGGCTAATGAGGGCTAATGCCCGGCGTTCAGCCTATGCCAGATCCGGCCGAGCTCGCGATCGAGCTGGAGCGCCCACGCCGAGAGCAGCGTGACGAAGGCGCCGACCGCGATCGCGTTGACCGCCGCGACGTGATTCGCCTCGAAGCCGAGCACGAACGGCGCGACGACGAGCCACAGGCCGCCGGCGAGGTTGACCCATTCGGTGCTCAGGTGATCGCAGCTGAAGCCGAAGTGCGCCGTCAGCGCGAGCGCGAGGCCGCAGACGGCGGCATTCGTCGTGGCGGCGTCGTGACCCGCGTAATCGGCGAACCATGGCGAGACCGCGAGCCACAGCCCGAGCGCGAAGCTCGCCCAGTCCTGCCACCGCCGCATCTCGGCCGCACTTCCCTGCATGCCGTCTCCACCTCGCGCCATCGGGCGCCTTTCCTTGGACAATGCAGTTTGCGGGCCCGTTCGGGCGCGCGGTGTAGCGGTCCATCGAGCACGGCGTAGATATGCAACGACAGATCGAATTGATCGGCGCGGCGTGGGGGCTCGGCGGCCCCGAGCCCGGCTGCGCCGAGGCGCCGGCGGTGCTCATGCCGCTGGTGATGGGCGAGCTCGAGCGTTGCGGCGTGCCGCTGCGCGCCGGACCGATCCTCTCGCCTTCGCGCACCGAGCGCCGCAAGCAGCTGGCAGTGAGCAAGCTCTGCGGACTGCTCGCCTCCGCCGTGACGGACGCCATGCAGCGCGGGCACCTGCCCTGCGTGCTTGGCGGCGACCATAGCTGCGCCGGCGGCACCTGGACCGGCGTCGCGCGTGCCGTCGAAGGCGATTTCGGGCTCGTCTGGATCGACGCGCACATGGACGCGCACACGCCGCGCACCAGCCACACCGGGCGCCTGCACGGCATGCCGCTCGCGTGGCTCCTCGGCGAGGACGACGACCCCCTCTACGGCCTCGCCACCGGCGTGCTCGAGCCGCGGCATGTCGCGCTGATCGGCGTGCGCAGCTTCGAGCCCGAGGAGCGCGTGCGGCTGGATCACCTCGGTGTGCGCGTCTTCTATATCGAGGAAGTCCGCGAGCGGGGCTTCCAGGCGGTGCTCGACGAGGCGATCGTGATCGCCACGCGCGGCACCGCCGCCTTCGGCGTCAGCATCGATCTCGACGTAGTGACGCCGGACGAGGCCCCCGGCGTCGGCACGCCGGTCCCCGACGGCGTTTCGGGAGCGGAGCTTGCGCGCGCTCTCGAAGGCATCGGCCAGCGCAGCGATCTCGCGGCCATCGAGCTCGTGGAGTACAGCCCGCGGCTGGACCCCGGCCGGGGCACCGCCCGCGTGGCGGTCGAGATCCTAAGAGCCGCTCTCTGTGGGGCGCGCCAGCACCCGAAGGTCGTCGCCTAGCCGGTCGACCGAAATCACGCGCAGCCGCAGCCGGGCGTCGAGCGAGCCCGGCACCGGCAGGTCGAGCATGCCCTGCGCGCCGTCGCCGAGGAAACTCGGATTCAGGTAGACGAGGAACTCGTCGACGCAGCCTTCGCGCACGAGCGAGCCATTGAGGCGAAAGCCGGCCTCGACGTGCAGCTCGTTGATGCCGCGCGTCGCCAGCACCTCGAGCATGCGCGGCAGGTCTACCTTGCCGGCCGCGTTCGGCAGCGCTACGACCTCGGCATTGGGCAGCTCGCCTTGCCGCGCCGTGAAAACAAGCGCGGGAAGTACGCGCGCATTCGGCGGCGTCTCGAGACGGCTGTCGACGACCACGCGCAGCGGCTGGCGCGGCGT
>DASQAW010000605.1:0-6996 GCA_035635495.1 Burkholderiales bacterium | reverse complement strand
ACTTCGGCATAGCCGAATTCGCGGATCTTGCCCGCCTCGACGCGGCCGCCGAGCTGCTGCGCCATGGTCTGCATGCCGTAGCAGATGCCGAGCACCGGCACGCCGAGCTGGAACACCGCCTGCGGGGCGCGCCCGGTCGATTCCTCGTACGCCGACATGTGGCTGCCGGAAAGGATCACGCCGGTCGCGCCGAACGCGCGCACCGAGGCATCGCTGACATCGCACGGGTGGATCTCGCAGTACACGCGCGCTTCGCGCACGCGACGAGCGATGAGCTGGGTGTACTGGGCGCCGAAGTCGAGGATGAGGATTTTCTGGTGCCTACTCGACTCGGTAATTTGGCGCCTCCTTCACGATTTGGACGTCATGCACGTGCGACTCGCGGATGCCCGCGGCGGTGATCTCCACGAACTGGCTGCGTGTGCGCAGCTCCTCGATCGTGGCGTTGCCGGTATAGCCCATGCTTGCCCGCAGGCCGCCGACGAGCTGCTGGATCACCCAGACCGCGCTGCCCTTGTAGGGGACCCGCCCTTCGACCCCTTCGGGGACCAGCTTGTCCACGTTCATATCCGAATCCTGGAAATACCGGTCCGCCGCGCCTTTCTGCATCGCGCCGAGCGAGCCCATGCCGCGGTAGGCCTTGTACGAGCGGCCCTGGTAGAGCTCGATCTCGCCCGGCGACTCCTCGGTGCCGGCGAAGAGCGAGCCGAGCATGACGACGTGGGCGCCGGCGGCGAGCGCCTTGGCGACGTCGCCCGAGTAGCGCACGCCGCCGTCGGCGATCAGCGGCACGTCCGTCTTGGCGAGCGCTTCGGCGACGTTCTGGATCGCGGTGATCTGCGGCACGCCGACTCCCGCGACGATGCGGGTGGTGCAGATCGAGCCGGGCCCGATGCCGACCTTCACGCCGTCCGCGCCGTGGTCGACCAGCGCCCGGGCGCCGTCGCCGGTGCCGACGTTGCCACCCACCACCTGCATCTGCGGGTAGCGCGTCTTGATCCACTTCACGCGGTCGAGCACGCCCTGGGCATGCCCGTGGGCGGTGTCGACCACGAGCACGTCGGCGCCGGCTTCGACCAGCGCGGCGACGCGCTCATCGGTGCCCTCGCCCACGCCGACGGCTGCGCCGACGCGGAGCTTGCCGTGCGCATCCTTGGAGGCGCTGGGATGCTCGCTCTCCTTCAGGATGTCCTTGACCGTCACCAGGCCCTTCAGGTGGAACTCCTCGTCCACCACCAGCACGCGCTCCAGACGGTGCTGGTGCATGAGCTTCATCGCTTCCGCGCGGCTCGCCCCCTCGCGCACCGTGATGAGCTTCTTCTGCGGCGTCATGATGTTCTTCACCGGCTGGTCGAGCTCGGTCTCGAAGCGCAGGTCGCGGTTGGTGACGATGCCGACGACCTTGCCGCCGTTCTTCAGTACCGGGAAGCCGGAGATCTTGTGGGCGCGCTGCAATTCCATTACCTGCCGCACGCTCATCTCCGGCGGAATGGTCATCGGGTCGCGCAGCACGCCCGACTCGAACCGCTTCACTTTCGCCACCTCGGCAGCCTGCGCCTGCTCGCTCAGGTTCTTGTGGATGATGCCGATGCCGCCTTCCTGCGCGATGGCGATGGCGAGGCGCGCTTCGGTCACCGTATCCATGGCCGCCGAGACGAGCGGAATATTCAGCTCGAGCTTGCGACTGAACCGGCTTTTCAGGGAGGCGTCACGCGGCAGGATGCGCGAGTGGGCGGGAAGGAGGAGGACATCGTCGAAGGTCAGCGCCTTCTGGATTACCCGCATGGATCGTTCTCGCAAAGCAGCATTATACGCGAGTCGCTTACCGCGGCTTTCGCTCCCGGATACGCGCGCGCTGCCGGCGCCGCTCCTTCGGATCCAGCGCCAGCGGCCGGTAGACCTCCACGCGGTCGCCGTCGGCGAGACGCGTGTCCAGCCGCACCTGCTTGCCGAAGACGCCGACGGCTGGCGCACCGGCGCCGACGCCAGCGGCTTCCAATGCATCCCGGACCGTCGCGCCCGCCGGCAGCTGGAGCGCAACCGCATCGAATCCGTCGCGCCGGGCGCGCACTACCTCAACGCGGATGGAGCTCATCGGCGCGGCGCGTGAAGACGTCGACCATGGTGTCGGCGATTTCGTCGAAGAGCGGCTCGAGCAGCTTGCCGAGCGCCCGGCTGGCGAACTGGTAGCGCAGCGAAAACGCAATTTCGCACGCCTGCTCCGACAGCTGCGTGAAGCGCCACGCCGCGGTGAACTGCTTGAAGGGTCCTTCCACCAGCCGCATGTCGATCGACTCCCCCGGGCGGTTCTCGTTCAGCGTGGTGAACGACTGCCGGAGGCCGCGCAAGCCGACCGTGAGCGTGGCGCGCTTCTTGTCGCCGACCGACTCGACGCGTGCGTCCTGGCACCAGGGCAGGAAGCGCGGGTACGAGTCGATGTCGTCGACCAGCGCGAACATCTCGGCCGCCGAATGCTCGACGATCGCCGATCGGCTGATTTCCTTCATGCACTAAAATTCGCTATGTCCATCGTCGACAACCGCAAGGCGTCCCACGATTATTTCATCGAGGAGCGCTACGAGGCGGGAATCGCGCTCCAGGGCTGGGAGGTGAAGGCGATCCGCGCCGGCCGCGCGCAGATCGGCGATGGCTACGTCATGGTGCGCGGCGCCGAGCTCTACCTGATCGGCGCGCACATCAGCCCGCTCCCCACGGTGTCGACGCACTACACTCCCGACCCGACCCGCACGCGCAAGCTCCTCATGCACGCCGAGGAGATCCGCCGCCTCATCGGCAAGGTCGAGCAGCGCGGCTATTCGCTGATCCCGCTCAATCTTCACTATGCGAAGGGGCGGATCAAGCTCGAGGTGGCGCTGGCCAAGGGCAAGCTGCAGCACGACAAGCGCGCCGACCAGCGCGAGCGGGAGTGGAACCGGGAAAAACAACGACTGCTACGCAGTCGCTGATTTTTGGGCTGGGGGCTGGGGCTCCGCCAGGGCCAGCCAGGTCGCCACGACCGTATCGGGGTTGAGCGACAGGCTCTCGATCCCCTGCTCCATCAGCCAGCGGGCGAGGTCGGGATGGTCCGAGGGTCCCTGGCCGCAGATGCCGACGTATTTCCCCTGCTTGCGGCAGGCGCGGATCGCCATGGCGAGCATCGCCTTTACCGCGGCGTCCCGCTCGTCGAAGGTCTCGGCGACCAGGCCGGAGTCGCGGTCGAGGCCCAGCGTCAGCTGCGTCAGGTCGTTCGAGCCGATGGAGAAGCCGTCGAAGAGCTCGAGGAACTGCTCGGCGAGCACCGCGTTGGACGGCAGCTCGCACATCATCACGATGCGCAGGCCGTGCTGGCCGCGCTTGAGGCCGTTCTGCTCCATCAGCGCCAGGACCTGCTTGGCTTCGCCGATCGTCCGGACGAAAGGCACCATCAGCTCGACGTTGGTCAGCCCGAGGGTGTCGCGCACCTTGCACAGCGCCGCGCATTCCATCTCGAAGCATTCACGGAAGCTCGGCGCGATGTAGCGCGCGGCGCCGCGGAAGCCGAGCATCGGGTTCTCTTCCTCCGGCTCGTAGCGCTCGCCGCCCAGCAGCTTGCGGTACTCGTTCGACTTGAAGTCGGAGAGGCGCACGATCACCGGCTTCGGCCAGAAGGCGGCGGCGATGGTGGCGACGCCTTCGACCATCTTCTCGACGAAGAACGTGCGCGGATCGGCGTAGCCGCGCGCCGCCTCCTCCACCTTCTTCTTCAGCGCGGCGTCGAGCTTCGGGTAGTCGAGGCAGGCGCGCGGATGCACGCCAATCTCGTTGTTGATGATGAATTCAAGCCGCGCCAGGCCGACGCCGGCATTCGGCAGCTGCGCGAACTCGAAGGCGAGCTGCGGGTTGCCGACGTTCATGGCGATCTTCACCGGGATGCGCGGCATCTCGCCGCGCTCGCGGCTCGAGACCTCGAACGGCAGCAGGCCCTCGTACACGCTGCCGGTGTCGCCCTCGGCGCACGAGACGGTCACCTGCTGCCCGTCCTTAAGGCGGTGGGTGGCATCGCCAGAACCCACCACCGCCGGGATGCCCAGCTCGCGCGCGATGATCGCGGCGTGGCAGGTGCGGCCGCCGCGGTTGGTGACGATAGCGGCAGCGAGCTTCATCACCGGCTCCCAATTGGGATCGGTCATGTCCGTCACCAGCACATCGCCCTGCTTCACGCGGTTCATTTGCGATGCGTCCGGAACGATGCGCACCGTGCCGCTGCCGATCTTGTGGCCGATCGCACGGCCGGTCACCAGCACGCGGGAGCTGCCTTTCAGCGCAAAGCGCTCCTCGACGTCGCGCTTCCTCGACTTCACCGTCTCGGGACGCGCCTGCAGGATGTACAGCTTGCCGTCGTTGCCGTCCTTGCCCCACTCGATGTCCATCGGCCGGCCGTAGTGGCGCTCGATAGCTAGCGCGTAGCGCGCCAGCTCGAGCACCTCCGGGTCCGTCAGCGAGAAGCGATGCCGCTCGGCCTCCGGTACGTCCACTGTGCGGGTGGACTTGCCCGCTTCGCGCGAGCTGCCGAAGACCATCTTCTGCAGCTTGGAGCCGAGCGCGCGACGCACGATGGCGGACTTGCCCCGCTCGAGGAGCGGCTTGTGTACGTAGAACTCGTCGGGGTTGACGGCCCCCTGGACCACCATCTCGCCCAGACCGAATGACGAGGTGATGAACACGACGTCGCGGAAGCCGGACTCGGTGTCCAGCGTGAAGAGCACCCCGCTCGAGCCGAGGTCGCTCCGCACCATCTGCTGCACCGCCGCCGAGAGCGCCACATCGCCATGGGCGAAGCCCTGGTGGACGCGATAGGAGATGGCGCGGTCGTTGTAGAGCGAGGCGAAGACATGCCGGATGGCGGCAAGCACGTTGTCCGCGCCGCGGATGTTGAGGAAGGTCTCCTGCTGGCCGGCGAAGGACGCTTCGGGCAAGTCCTCGGCCGTTGCCGAGGAGCGGACGGCGAATGACGTGTCACCTGAGGTTTGAGACTCAAGCTTCTGATAATGAGACAGAATGTTTTGCTCAAGATCGGGTGGAAAGGGGGTTTTCTCGATCCAGGAGCGGATTTCCTTGCCGCACGCCGAAAGCGCGTCGACATCGTCGCAGTCGAGGCTCTTCAGCTTCTGGTCGATCCGCCCGCCCAGCTGGTTGGCGGCGAGGAATTCGCGGAAGGCATCCGCGGTGGTGGCGAAGCCGCCGGGCACGCGGATGCCGGCGCTCGACAATGCGGCCGTCATCTCGCCCAGCGAAGCGTTCTTGCCCCCGACCCGCGGGAGATCCGCCAACCGCAGATCTTTTAGCCACGCTACGCGCATTTATCTAGCAATCGTAAGTGCAGCCTAGTATTTTAGTTCCATGACGCAGCGCCGCACGGTGTTCTTTGTCTCCGATGGCACCGGCATCACAGCGCAGATGCTGGGCCACAGCCTCCTGACCCAGTTCGAGGGTCTGGAGTTCAATCAGGTCACCCTGCCCTTCGTCGACAGCGCCGAGAAGGCCGAGGAATGCCTCGGCCGCATCGAGGCGGAAGCCGCCAACGGCGGCGGGCAGCCGATCGTCTTCTCGACCCTAGTCAACCAGGACGTGCGCGCGGTGATCCGGCGCGCCAACGCGCTGTTCGTGGATTTCTTCGAGACCTTCATCGACCCGCTCGAAGCCGGCCTGGGCGTCAAGTCGAGCCATACGATCGGGCGCTCGCACAGCGCCATGGACAAGAAGGAGTACCAGCAGCGCATGGAGGCGATCAATTTCGCCATGGCGCACGACGACGGCGCATCTCATCGCGAGCTGGGACAGGCGGACGTGATCCTGATCGGGGTCTCGCGCAGCGGCAAGACGCCGACCAGCCTATACCTCGCGCTGCAATTCGGCGTGAAGGCGGCGAACTACCCCTTGATCCCGGAGGATTTCCACCGCGGCAAGCTGCCCGAAGCGCTGCGGCCGCAGAAGCCCAAGCTCTTCGGCCTGACCATAGCCCCCGAGCGCCTGCACGAGATCCGCAAGGAACGCCGGCCCGACAGCCGCTACGCCGCCCTCGACAACTGCCGCTACGAGGTCGCTGAGGCCGAGGCGCTGATGCGCCGCGAAGGCATCCACAGCATCAACTCGACGACCAAGTCCATCGAGGAGATCGCCACCACGATCCTGCGCGAGCTCAGGATCCAGCGCCAGGTCTACTGAAGGCTTCGTAGAGGCAGATCGCCGCCGCCGCGGCGACGTTCAGCGACTCACCGCCGGCCATGGGGATGGTCACCCGCTCGGCGGCCCGCGCCAGCAGTTGGGTGCTCAATCCCGCCCCCTCGGCGCCGAACGCCCAGGCAACGCGGCCCGACAGGTCCGCCTCGCGCAGCGGCCGGCCGCCATGTACCACGGTGCAAATGAGCCTGCCGCCGTGGTCGGCAATGGCGGCGCCGAGGTCATCCACCTGCCGGATGCCAATGGCGAAATGCCCGCCCATACCCCCCCGCAACACTTTTGGCGACCACGGGTCGGCGCACTGCCGGTCGACGACCACGGTGCCCACGCCGAACGCGGCGGCGCTGCGGATGATGGCGCCGACGTTGCCCGCGTCCTGCACCCCTTCCAGGTACACGGCCGGACCGGCGCGCCGGATATCGGGCAGCGCGATCTCGGCGGCGATGCCCGGCGGGGTCTCGGCGTCGGCGATGGCGCCGAACACCGCGGGCGAGAGCACGATCGGCGTGAGCCGCGACTGCCGGACCAGGGTCGCGATCTCGGGCTTGGCGAGCGCGGCTTCGGTGCCCAGCATGGAAATGGGTTTGGCGCCGGCCGCGAGAGCGGCGGCGACGAGGTGCGGGCCCTCGATGACTGCGCGGCGTTCGGCGCGGCGCAGGCGGCCGTCGCGCAACAACTTGGACCAGCGTTTGACCTGCGGATTGGTGCGAGACGTTATCAGGTGCGCTTTGCGCGCAGCTCGAGCCGCGCCTTCCGCAGCATCTGGTCGACGAGATC
>DASQAW010000604.1:0-4880 GCA_035635495.1 Burkholderiales bacterium | reverse complement strand
GCTTGCCCCAGCCTTCGGCGATGCCGGCGACGGCTTCGTTGCGGCGCGCCTGCCGCTCGGCGACGAGGTCGCGGATCATGCCGACCGGGATCATCAGGACGAGCGCCAGGGCGCCCATGAGCACCGTCTTGACCAGCAGTGAGCGATTCATGGCGCCCAGCTTGGCTGCCAACGCTGGCGCGGTCGGGGCGGAATCGGGGCAAGATGCAGGCGAAGGCTGTCGAAATCGCGCCCGGCCGGACGTCATTGTCATAGCGGCGCCCTTTGGCCCGCGCCATCGAAAGGATCCGCCATGCAATACCTGTTGCTGATTTACGGTAACGAGAACGCGATGCTGAACGCGCCGAAGGAGGCCTCGAGCCAGATGCTCGGCGCTTACATGGCCTACACCGAGGCGCTGAAGAAGTCCGGCACCCTGGTCGGCAGCAATCGCCTGCGCCCCACCTCCGAGGCGACCACCGTGCGCAATCCGAACGGCAAGAAAAACGTGATCAACGGCCCGTTCGCCGAGACGAAGGAGCAGCTCGGCGGCTACTACCTGATCGAGGCGCCGGACCTCGACGCCGCGCTCTCCTGGGCGGCGCGCTGCCCGGGCGCCGCGCACGGCTCGATCGAAGTGCGGCCGATCTGGACGATGTAGCCATGCAGGTCCTGCTCCTGATGTACCAGGACGAGAAGGCGATGCAGCGGCTCCCGAAGGAGGAGTTCGGCCGGATCCACGGCGCCTTCGTCGCCTACGTGGATGCGCTCAAGAAGGCCGGCGTGCTCGTCGCCAACAACGGGCTCCGGCCGACGGGCGAGGCGCGCACCGTAAGGAAGACGAACGTCCTCGACGGCCCGTTCGCCGAGACCAAGGAGCAGCTCGCCGTTCCCACCGCGGCATACGGCGCAGTAGAGGTGCGTCCCGTCTGGACGTAAAGGAGACCGCAGAGGCCGTCGCGCGGCGCAGCTACGGCAAATTGGTCGCCATGCTCGCCGCGCGCACGCGCGACGTGGCCGGCGCCGAGGACGCGCTCGCTGAAGCGTTCGCCGCCGCGCTTGCGGAGTGGCCGGCAAGGGGCGTGCCGCGCACGCCGGAGGCGTGGCTGCTGACAGTGGCGCGGCGCAAGCTGATCGATTCCGCCCGCCGCCGGCGCACCACCGAAGACAACGTCGAGGTGGTCCAGCTGCTTTCGGAGGTCGAAGAGGCGGAGATTCCCGACGAACGCTTGCGTCTGATGTTCGCCTGCGCGCATCCGGCGATCGACGAAGCGGTGCGCGCGCCGCTCATCCTGCAGGGGGTGCTCGGCTTCGACGCGGCGGCGATCGCCTCGGCGTTCCTCGTCGCGCCGGCGACGATGGGGCAGCGGCTGGTGCGCGCGAAGAACCGCATCCGCCAGGCCGGGATCCCGTTCAGCGTACCCGGGCGCGACGAGCTCGGCCCGCGCCTCGATGCGGTGCTGGACGCGATCTACGCCATCTTCGCCGAGGGCTGGTCCGATCCCTCCGGCACGCAGGCGCAGAGCCGTGGCCTAGCCGAGGAGGCGATCTGGCTCGGGCGCCTCGTCGCGTCGATGCTGCCGCAGGAACCAGAGGCGCTCGGACTGCTGGCGCTCATGCTGCACGCCGAAGCGCGGCGTGGCGCGCGCCGCGATGCCCAAGGAGAATTCGTGCCGCTCGGCGAGCAGGACCCTTCGCGCTGGGACAGCGCGCTGATCCAGGAAGCCGAGACGCTGCTCATGGCCGCAAGCCGCATGAAATCGCCTGGACGCTTCCAGCTCGAGGCCGCGGTGCAATCGGCGCACGCCATTCGCCGGCTGAGCGGACGCACCGATTGGGGCGCGATCGTCGCGCTTTACGACGCGCTCCTCACGCTCACGGGATCGGTGGTGGTGGCGATCAACCGCGCCGTCGCGCTCGCCGAAGTCGATGGCGCCGCCGCCGGCATGGCTGCACTTGATACGTTGGAAAAGGATCAACGCCTCGCGCAGTACCAGCCGTTCTGGGCGGCGCGCGCTGAGCTTCTGTCACGTCTGGGCAACCGCGCCGCGGCCACCGAGGCGTACACGCGCGCGATCGGCTTGGAAGCCGATCCGGCCGTGCGCCGCTACCTGCAGCGCCGCGCTAGCGCCGCAACACGCCCAATTCGGGGTCAGGACCACAATCAATTCCGGTCCTGACCCCGAATTCAGGCGATCGCGCGGTAGATCTCGGCGAGCGAACGCTTGCGGCTGTCTCCCGCCGCGAGCGCCAGCGACACCCGCGTGAGCTTCTCGGCATCCCCGGCCGCGAGCTCCTCGGCGAGCGCCTGCGCCTCCGCGGGCGTGAGCGTGCGCACGTGAATGCGCGCGAAGCAGCGCCCGGGGCGGATCAGCGCATCGTCCAGGTCGCCGACGTTCGGCAGGTTGGTCGAGAAGATGATCTTGCGACCCTGCGAGCGCACCACCCCGTCCGCGATGGTGAGAAAGCGGTGCAGGTGCTCGTTGCCGTCGCAGCGCGGCTTGAGCAGGTGGTCGGCGTCCTCGACCACGAACGCGTCGTGCGTGCCGGTGATGAACTTGGCGAAGATCTCGTCGAAGCCGAGCGCCTGCATGTCGCCGGTGTAGAGCGCGCTCGCCGGCTCGCCCTTGCGGCGCGACAGCTGGCCGAGGATCGCGCGGATCAGGCGCGTCTTGCCCGTGCCCGGCGGTCCCTGCAGGACGAGCACCATCTCCGGCGCGGCAAGGTAGCGCTCGACGAAGCTGCGCACGCCGCCCTGGATCTCCGGGTAGGCGAGGTCGTACAGCACGTCGTCGGCCACCTCCTCGATCCAGGCGCTCTGCAGGCCGCCTGAAGTGAGGAAGGTCCACTCGATGGTGAACATTGGCTCGGTGATGCGCGTGGAGCCGGCCTTGGCCAAGAGGCGTGCCTTCGCCTCTTCCGCGCGCGCGACGTCCGCCGCCCAGACATAGAACCAGCACGAGCAGTAGTCGGCCTTGCGGCTGCCGTATGCGGAGATGAACACGCCGTCGCCGTCGATCAGCATCGACTCGTCATTGAGCCGTTCCCCGCGCCATGCCGGGTCGAGCGCGATGGCATCGAACAGCACGTCGAGCTCGACGCGCGCGGCGAAGCGCACGATGCGGTAGATCGGATAGCGCGACACGCCCTCGCTGAGCGCGTGCGCCAGGCGGTTGTCCAGCGTCAGCCCCACCAGGGAACGCACCTGCTTGGTGACGCCGATGAATTGTTCGGTGTTGCTCAATTGGGTTCTCTCAAAAAAAGCCGGCCGGCCGGATTTCCCGGCCAGCCGGTCAACGGATCTTCACCAGATCCTTCAGCACCGCGTCGAGGCCACCGAACACCGAGATCTTGTCGATCTTCTCGGTGACCTTCTCCAGAGTCTCCAGCTCCTTCAGGCGCAGCGCGGTCGGGTTGTCTTCCATCACCCGCGCGGTGTTCAGCAGCGAGCGGGTCGCCGAGGTTTCCTCACGGCGGCGGATCACGTTCGCCAGCGCGACCTTCTCGGCCTCGACCACCTTCGCCAGGATCACCTTCATTTCACCCGGCAGGATGATGTCCTTCACGCCGACCGAGTCGACTTCCAGGCCGAAGCCTGCGACGCGCCGCGCGATGTGCTCCGCCACGACCTGGTCGATCAGCCCCTTGTTCTCGAGCAGCTCGTCCAGGGTACGGGTGCCCACCGCGGCGCGCAGGCCGAACTGGAGCTCCTTGTACAGGTAGTCCACCGGCTTGGCCTGCTTGCCGAAGGCGGTCACCACGTCGGTCACGCGGTAGCCTGCGTTCAGGTTCACGCGCAGCGGGACCTTGTCCTTGGTCAGGATTTCCTGTCCCGCCACCTCGATCACCTGCAGCCGCAGGTCCACGAACTCGACCCGCAGGTCGCGCCCGAAGCGCCAGTACGCAGTGAGGCCCGGCTCGAGCACGGCGTGCAGCTTGCCGTCGACGTACAGCACGCCGATGTTGAACTGCGGCACCTGCACGCCGTATACGTCGGCGCCGGTCACCTTCGCCTTGAAGCCGCTCGCAGTCAGGGTAATGAGCTGCGGTACCAGCTTCGGCTCGACCGCGAACTCGGTCGCGATGTCGACGCGCTCGAAGGCGAGCTCGATGTAGCCCTTCCAGTACAGGCGCCGGGTGTTCGGCGCCAGCACCTCGGCGAGCACGCCGTTCTCGTAGCGTAGGCCGACCTCGGCCGCGCCGAGCTCGACCACGTGGAACTCGCGCGCCACGACTGCCGGCTCTTCCTTCAGCAGGAAGTCCGCCAGCCGGTGCTCGAAGCGCGGCTTCGCCAGGTCGAACTTCTCGACGGCGAGCCGGCGCAGCGGGTCGAAGCGCAGGTGCTCGCCCGGGCGCAGGATCTCGACGAAGTCGCCGCGCTCGAACAGCAGCGCGCGTTCGTCCTTCTTCACGTGAAACTTGCGCAGCACAATCATGGTTGTTCTCCTTTCTTGCTTTCCTTTCGTCAGTTCAGCTACAAAATCAGTCCGAGCCGGACGGCCTGCAGCACGGCAGCGGCCGCGCTGTGCACGTCGAGCTTGCGGTACGCGTTCTTGACGTGCGAGCACACCGTATGCGTCGACGTGCCGAGCTCCTCGGCTGCCTGGGCATAAGTCCGGCCGTGCGCGAGCAGGCGCAGCACATCGGCTTCCCTTGCGGTGAGACGCACGTTCAGTTCCACGACACCTCTCCTTTCGCTTCTTCTCCTTCGTTCAAAAAACGGCACCGGCCTCCCGGGCGCCCGACGGGCTCCGCCGCGCTCGCGGGGGAAAACGGCAGCACGTGTACGAGCTGGTGCCGCATCGCCCGCGGGCGCCGCACGGCGCTCTCGGTCTGGAACCCGGTGCGTGAAGCGCGATGCTCTGCCCTTCACGCTGAAGCCGGCCCCGGTACTGCGTTAA
>DASQAW010000603.1:0-2950 GCA_035635495.1 Burkholderiales bacterium | reverse complement strand
CGAGCGCGATGCGGTAGCCGACGCCTTCCTGCGCGAGCAGATGATCCGCCGGCACCTTGCAGTTCTCGAATGCGATCTGCGCCGTATCGGACGCGCGCTGGCCGGTCTTGTCCTCGATGCGCGCCACGACGTAGCCCGGAGTCTTCGTCGGCACCAGGAAGGCGCTGATGCCCTTCTTGCCGGCGCCCTTGTCGGTCACCGCGAACACCACGGCGATGTCGGCGTTCTTGCCCGAAGTGATGAACTGCTTCACCCCGTTGAGTACGTAGTGCTCGCCTTTGCGTTCCGCGCGCATGGTGATGGCCGCCGCGTCCGAGCCCACCTGCGGCTCCGTAAGCGCAAAGGCGCCGAGCATCTCGCCTCGCGCCAGCGGTTTCAAATACTTTTCCTTCTGCGCGGCGCTGCCATACCCATTGAGGATGCCGGCGACCAGATTGTTGACGGCCACGATCGTCGCGGTGGCGCAGTCGCCGGCGGCAATCTCCTCGCAGGCGATCGCCATCGCGCTGTAGTCGAGGCCGGCGCCGCCCCATTCCTCGGAGATCGCGATGCCATGGAGGCCCATCGCCGCCAGGCCCTTCAGCGCCTCGCGCGGAAATTCCTTGTCGCGATCCCAGCGTGCCGCATGCGGCGCGAGCTGCTCCTTTGCGTAGCGGCGCACCGCTTCCCGAATCTCGGCGTGCTCAGCTTGGCCGGACATAGGTGAGCGTGTGGTGGGTGAAAAGGCCGCCCTTCTTGCCGTGGCATTCGGCTACGCCGTAAATGCGGCGGCGGCCGAACTTCAGGATGCGGGCCGTGCAGTAGACGTGCTCGCTCTTCGCCGGCGCGAGGAACGCGGTGTTCAGCTCGGAAGTGAGCGCGTCGCCGTCGACGCCGAGCTTCGCCTTGATGGCGAGCCACATGGCGCAGTCGGCCGCGGCCATCAGCGCCGGCCCGTTGATGATGCCGCCGGGGCGCTCGAGGTTCTTGTGGTGCGGCAGCTCGAGCGTGCATTCCCCGCCTTTGACTTTCACGACGCGGAAACCATAGGGGCGCAGGAAGCGCGACCTGTCGAGCAGCGCTTGGAGCTGCCGCTTCATCAAACCAGCTCGATCGCCATGGCCGTCGCTTCGCCGCCGCCGATGCACAGGCTAGCGACGCCGCGCTTCAGGCCGTATTTGCGCAGCGCGCCGATCAGGGTGACCAGGATGCGGGCGCCGGAGGCGCCGATCGGATGGCCGAGCGCGCAGGCGCCGCCGTGCACGTTCACCTTCTCGTGCGGCAGCTCATGCTCCTTCATCGCGGCCATGGTGACGACGGCGAACGCTTCGTTGATTTCGAACAGGTCCACTTGCTTCGGCGTCCAGCCCGTGCGGTCAAAGAGCTTCCGCATCGCGCCCACGGGCGCCGTCGTGAACCAGCCGGGTTCCTGCGCATGCGTGGACTGCCCCATGACGATGGCCAGCGGCGTGAGGCCGCGGCGCTCCGCGGTCGAGCGGCGCATCATGACGAGCGCGGCTGCGCCGTCGGAGATCGAGCTCGAGTTGGCCGCGGTGACGGTACCGTCCTTGCGGAACGCGGGCTTGAGGGTCGGAATCTTTTCGAAGTTCGCCTTGAACGGCTGCTCGTCGTTCTCGACGAAGCGCTCCTCCTTGCCGGCCTTGATCGCGATCGGGGTCAGTTCCCAGGCGAACCAGCCTTCCTTGTTCGCCTGCTGGGCGCGCTGCAGCGACGTGACGGCAAAGTGATCCTGCGCCTCACGCGAAAAGGCATATTTTTGCGCGCAGTCCTCGGCGAAGGTGCCCATCAGGCGGCCCTTGTCGTAGGCGTCCTCGAGGCCGTCGTAGAACATGTGGTCGATCACCTGTCCATGGCCCATGCGCAGGCCGCCACGCGCTTTTGGCAGCAGGTACGGCGCATTGGTCATCGACTCCATGCCGCCGGCGACGATCACGTCGGCGTTGCCGGCGGCGAGGATGTCGTGCGCGAGCATCGCTGCCTTCATCCCCGAGCCGCACATCTTGTTCACCGTCGTGCAGCCGGTGCCGAGCGGCAGCCCGGCGCCGAGCGATGCCTGGCGCGCGGGCGCCTGGCCCTGGCCGGCGGGCAAAACGCAGCCCATGATCACTTCGCTGACTTCGTCGGCGCCGATCCTGGCGCGTTCGACCGCCGCACGGATCGCGGCGGCGCCGAGCTCGGGGGCGGCGAAGCTCTTCAGCTCGCCCTGGAATGCAGCCATCGGCGTGCGCGCTGCGGAGACGATGACGATGGGGTCGCTTTGCATGGTTCGCTCCTCGGAATCCGAATCAGGCCGGCAGATCGTACGCGCACACGAGGGCGCGGCCGCGTTGCAGCACCTCAGGGGGTAAGGGACAGGACTTGCGCGTCTCGGCATCCATCGAAACGCCGGTGAGGACGCAGATGGCCGAGATTTCGCCGCTCTGCGCGTTGCGCATCTCGTGCACGAAGCGCGCGACCTTTTCCCGCACCTCGAGGAACGCGGAGCGCACCGCGGCGGTCACGCCGGCGGCGGCGAACAGGTTCCAGGTCGCCTCGTCGAACTTGCCGACGTACCACATGACGTTCATGTGTCCCATGTGGTCGCAATGCCACGATTGCACCGTACCGCGATAGGTTTCGATCAGCTCGGCGCTCATGCGCTCTCCGCGAAGAGCTCGCGGCCGATCAGCCAGCGGCGGATTTCCGAGGTGCCGGCGCCGATCTCGTAGAGCTTGGCGTCGCGCCACAGCCGCCCGGTCGGCGTCTCGTTGATGTAGCCCATGCCGCCGAGGGACTGGATCGCCTCGCCGGCCATCCACGTCGCCTTTTCTGCTGCGTACAGGATGGCGCCGGCCGCGTCCTTGCGGGTGGTTTCGCCGCGGTCGAGCGCCTGGCCGACGGCATAGACATACGCGCGACAGGCGGAGAACGTGGTGTACATGTCGGCGAGCTTGCCCTGCATGAGCTGGAA
>DASQAW010000602.1:0-9372 GCA_035635495.1 Burkholderiales bacterium | reverse complement strand
GCGAGGTTGAGCGCCTTGCCGCGGATCAGCATGAGGGTGGTGCTCGAGAGCAGGTAGCGCGGCGGCTCCCTCGAGCGCGGCGGGTCCGGCAGGCGCGCGCCCTGCACCACGGAGACGACATCCTGGTCCTTGCGCAGCTCGCCGAGCAGGCTCACGCGGCCCTTCTGCGCATCGAGGTAAGGACGCAGCTCCGCCTTGGGATCAGGCAGCGGGCCGAGCTCGCGCAGCGAGTCGGCGACCAGGCCGCGAAACGCGGCGAGCGTGACGCGCGCGGTCTGCAGCTCGCGCGGCGTGACCGCGATCACGTAGCGGCGCAGCTCGAGCGAGTCGCCGAGCGAGAAACGGCGCACATCGGCGTCCTCGAGGGCGAAGAGCAGGATCTTGTTCGACGCCGAGGTCAGCGCCTCGGCGAGGTCGAGCAGCCGGGGCGAGCCGGTGGCCTGCACGTCGGCGAACCCCGGCGGCGCGTCGAGCGCGAGGCGCGTGTCGCCGACCTGCACCGCGAACGGCGCGCCGAGCACGGAGCCCGAAAGTGCGGCGAGGAGGACGGCGAAGAGGCGCACGCGCTGCGCATTCTAGCCGCTCGAGCGGGATCACTTATCATTCCGCTGGTGAACATACTCGGCACCCTGCCCAAGGGCGAGAAAATCGGCATCGCGTTTTCCGGCGGGCTGGACACCAGCGCCGCCGTGCACTGGATGCGCGAGAAAGGCGCGATCCCGTACGCGTATACCGCCAACCTCGGCCAGCCCGACGAAGCGGACTACGAGGCCATTCCGCGCAAGGCGCTCGCCTGCGGCGCGGAGCAGGCGCGGCTCGTCGAGTGCCGGCCGCAGCTCGTCGCGGAGGGCATCGCGGCGATCCAGTGCGGCGCGTTCCACATCGGCACCGCGGGCAATACCTACTTCAACACCACGCCGCTCGGCCGAGCGGTGACCGGCACGATGCTGGTCGTCGCGATGCGCGAGGACGGCGTCGGCATCTGGAGCGACGGCAGCACGTACAAGGGCAACGACATCGAGCGCTTCTACCGCTACGGCATGCTGGCCAACCCCGAGCTGCGCATCTACAAGCCGTGGCTCGACCAGCGCTTCATCGACGAGCTGGGCGGCCGCAAGGAGATGTCCGAGTACCTCGCCGGCGCCGGCCTGGAATACAGGATGAGCGCCGACAAGGCCTACTCCACCGACTCCAACATCCTCGGCGCGACGCACGAGGCGAAGGACCTCGAGTTCCTCGACAAGGGCATGGCGATCGTCAAGCCGATCATGGGCGTGGCTTTCTGGCGCGAGGACGTGGCGGTGAAGCCCGAGCGCGTCAGCGTACGGTTCGAGAGCGGCGTGCCGGCGGCGCTGAACGGCCAGCGTTTCACCGACGCCGTGAAGCTCCTCGCCGAGGCGAACGCCATCGGCGGGCGGCACGGCCTCGGCATGTCGGACCAGATCGAGAACCGGATCATCGAGGCGAAGAGCCGCGGCATCTACGAGGCGCCCGGCATGGCGCTGTTGCACGTCGCCTACGAGCGGCTGGTGACCGGCATCCACAACGAGGACACCATCGAGCAGTACCGGGCCAACGGGCGGCGCCTGGGCCGGCTCCTCTACCACGGGCGCTGGTTCGACCCGCAGACCATGATGCTGCGCGAGACCGCCCAGCGCTGGGTGGCGGGCGCCATCAGCGGCGAGGTGACGCTCGAGCTCCGCCGCGGCAACGACTACTCGATCCTGGACACGAAGAGCCCGAACCTCACCTATCGGCCGGAGCGGCTGACCATGGAGAAAGGCGAGGAGGTGTTCTTCACGCCGGCGGACCGCATCGGCCAGCTCACCATGCGCAACCTCGACATCGCCGACACGCGCGACAAGCTCCGCCTCTACGGCGAGGCCGGGCTGCTGGGCGACGGGAAAGGCGTGCCGCTGCTCGGCCCGGAGAAGAAAAAGGGCCGCTAGAGCCGCTGCGCGAGGAAGCGCAGCAGCCGCGGCGCGAGGAAGCCGTTATGGCTGCCGGGCTCCTCCACCGGGTCCCATACCCAGAAATGCGGCGCGCCCTCCACCGGCACCGGGCGCACGAAGTAGCCCGCGTGCTTGAGCGCGAGCATGAACGCCTCCGACTGCGTCACGCGGTCGACGATGTCGTCGCGGGTTCCCCAGACGACGAGAAACGAGGTCGAGTTGTTCTTTGCCGATACGTAGGAGAGCGGCGAGGCGTCGAAATACGGCCGCTTGTCGTCAATCGCGCTAACGCCGAGGAACTTTTCGACGATCGAGTCGCGCGGCCTTGTCTCCAGGTCGTGCAACCACTGCTGATACATGTCGAAGACGCCGTAAATCGGGATGGCGACCTTCACCTTGGTGCTCTGGCCGCTGTACGGGTCGCTCCTGTACGCGCCAGCGAACGACGGGTGGTCGCCCGCGAGCGCGACGAGCGCGGCGAGATGACCCCCGGCCGAATCCCCCATCACGCCAATGCGCTCGGGATTGATGCGCAGCTCGCTCGCGCGGCCCTTCAGGTACTGGATGGCTGCGCGAACGTCGTGCAGCGCTTCGGGAAATGTTTTCTGGCCAGGCTTGGAGAGCCGATAGCTGATGGCAAACAGCGCGTAGCCGCGGCTCGCCAGGTACGGGCCCCAGTACTGATAGCCGAACGGCCCGCCTATCTGCCAGCCGCCGCCGTGGAGCGCCACGATCGCCGCATGCGGGCCCGCCGCCTTGGGCAGGTAAAGATCGCCCGCGAGCTTCGCTCCGTCGTGCGTTGCATATTCGACGCCCTTGCGCGTCTCGAAGTCCCCGGTTTGCGCCAGAGCAAGTTGCCCCGCCGCGGCGAACAGGAGCCCAGCCATCCAGCGTTGTGCGTGCCTCATGCGTCCCTCCTTCCCAACACCAGGAACTCGAGCAGCGCCTTCTGCGTGTGCAGGCGGTTCTCGGCCTCGTCCCACACCACGCTCTGCGGGCCGTCGATCACCTCGGCCGCCACTTCCTCGCCGCGATGCGCGGGAAGGCAGTGCATGAAGAGCGCGCCGGGCTTCGCCGCCTTCATCATCTCGGCATCGACCTGCCAGTCGGCGAAGTCGCGCTTGCGTTCCTCGTTTTCCGCCTCGAAGCCCATCGAGGTCCAGACGTCCGTGGTAACGAGGTCGGCCCCCTTGGCGGCGGCCATCGGGTCGGAGAACCCCTCGGCATTGCGGTTCATGCGCTCCGGCTCGACCCCGTAGCCTGGCGGCGTCGAGATATGGAGGCGGAAATCGAAGATCGCGGCCGCCTCGAGCCAGGTGTTGCAGACGTTGTTCGAGTCGCCGATCCAGGCGACCGTGCGGCCGCGGATCGCGCCGCGGTGCTCGATGTAGGTATAGATGTCCGCCAGGATCTGGCACGGGTGGTACTCGTCGGTGAGCCCGTTGATCACCGGCACGCGGGAGTTGCGCGCGAAGCGCTCGATGATGTCCTGCTCGAAGGTGCGCACCATGATGACGTCGCACATGCGCGAGATGACCTGCGCCGCGTCCTCGACCGGCTCGCCGCGGCCGAGCTGCGAGTCGCGCGTGTAGAGGTAGATCGCCGCGCCGCCGAGTTGGTGCATGCCGGACTCGAAGGACATGCGCGTGCGGGTGGAGGGCTTCTCGAAGATCATGGCGAGCGTGCGGTCCTCGAGCGGCCAGTAGCGCTCGTAGCGCTTGAACTTGTCCTTGATCGCCTTGGTGCGCGCGAAGAGGTACTCGTGCTCCTCGCGCGAGAAGTCCTTGAACTGCAGGAAATGCCGCAGCGGCGGCTTCGCCGGCGACGCCACTTAGGCCGCGACTCGCTTCTCCAGGAAGCGCGCCACCAGGGGCGCCAGGCGCTCGACCACCATGCGGCCCTCGGCCTCGTTCATCACGAGCGGCGGCAGCATGCGGATGACGTTCTCCGCGGTGACGTTGATCACCAGGCCCGCGTCCAGCCCCTGCTTGACGAGCTCGCCGCAGGGGCGCGCGAGCTCGATGCCGATCATGAGGCCCATGCCGCGGATCTCGACGACGCCGTCGATGCGAGGCAACGTGTTGCGGATCAGGTCGCCCACGCGCACGGCGTTGGCGAGCAGCCCCTCTTCCTTCATCGTGTCGATGGTGGTACGCACCGCCGTCATGGCGAGCGGGTTGCCGCCGAAGGTTGAGCCGTGGTTGCCCGGCTTGAACACGCCTTTCGCCCGCCCGCCGACCACGCAGGCGCCGACCGGCACGCCCGAGCCCAGGCCCTTGGCGAGCGGCACCACGTCGGGCAGGAAGCCCGCGTGCTGGTAGACGAACCACTTGCCGGTGCGGCCGAGGCCGCACTGCACCTCGTCCGACATGAACAGCCACTCCTTGCGCTCGCAGATCTCCTTCAGGCCGCGCAGGTATTCGAGGCGCGAGACGTTGATGCCGCCTTCGCCCTGGATCGGCTCGATGAACACCGCGACCACGTTCTTGTTGTGCTCGGCGACCTGGCGCACCGCTTCGAGGTCGTTCAGCGGCACGCGCACGAAGCCCGAGACGAGCGGCTCGAAGCCCGCCTGCACCTTGCGGCTGCCGGTGGCCGAGAGCGTGGCGAGGGAGCGGCCGTGGAAGGCCTTCTCCATCACGATGATCGCCGGCTCGGCGATGCCGCGGTCGTGGCCGTACTTGCGGGCGACCTTGATGGCCGCCTCGTTCGCCTCCAGCCCCGAGTTGCAGAAGAAGACTTCGTCCAAGCCGGTGATCTCGGCGACCCGGTCGGCGGCCGCCTCCTGGTCGGGGATGCGCCAGAGGTTGGAGGTATGGATGACGCCGGAATTGATGCGCGCGGTGAGCGCGCGCACCAGCTTCGGGTGGGCGTAGCCGAGCGTGTTGACCGCGATGCCGGCGAGGGCGTCGAGGTATTTCCTGCCCTCCTCGTCCCACAGCCACACGCCTTCGCCGCGAACGAAGGCGACCGGCTGCCGGGCGTAGGTGTTCATCACATGCGACATGGAACCCCCAAAATGCAAAACGGCGGCACTGGCCGCCGTTCGAAAAATCCTAGCAAGAAAAATGGGGTCTGTCCCTGATTTTTATGCGAGGCGCTGCAGGCCCTTCTCTTCTTCGGGCTTCAGCACCCGGATGCAGGGCAGGTAGCCCTCGTGCACGACGCCGTGCATCTCCATGCGCCGGGTCGAGCGCAGCAGGTTGCCGAGGTAGTCGGCGATCTTCGAGGTGATCACCTGCCCGGGGACCAGCACCGGGATGCCGGGCGGGTAAGGCACGATCTGGTCCGCGCAGACGCAGCCAACCAGCTTGCGGTTCACGCGCTCGCGCTCGTCGAACACCGGAATCAGCTCGCCGCCGCAGTAATACGCGTCCCTTGGAAGAAATCTCAATTTTGTAAACGCCGGAATCTCGGGCGTCTGCACCAGGCGCCGCGGCGGCCGGCCCTGGCGCGCGAGGCGCATCAGCGCGTCGTACAGCCGGGACACTTTCGAGCGCGTGGTGCCGATCGTCAGCAGCAGAGTGAGGGTGTTGAAGGTCGATTTCTCGACCTGGATGTTGTAGCGCTCGAAGAGCTCCTTCTGCAGGTCCTCGACCGTGTAGCCGCAGCCCGAGATGTCGATCGTGACCTTGGTCGGGTCGAGCAGGATGCCGTCGTTCCTGACCTCGGGCGGCAGCAGGTCCTCGAGCTCCAGCACCCGGAACACCTTGGTCGAGTTGATGAGCTTGCGCACCTCGGTGGCGAGCTCGAGCGTGCGCGTCAGCAGCTTGTAGCCCTCCATCACCGCCTGCTTGCGCGCGATGTCGAGGCTCGCGATCAGCCCGTACTGCGGGCTGGTCGAGGTGTGCATGTTGAAGTTCTCGCGGAACAGGTGCTCGCGGAAGCCCGGATCGTTGACGTGGATCATCGAGGCCTGCGAGAAGGCCGACAGCACCTTGTGCGTCGACTGCGTCGCGTAGTCGGCGCCGGCCTCGAGCGCGGTCGGGCGGAACGCCGGATGGAAGCGCGCGAAGCCGTACCACGCCTCGTCGATGATCACCTTGATGCCCCTGGCGTGCGCCGCCTCGACGATCGGCGGCAGGTCGTAGCGCAGGCCGTCGTAGGTGCAGGAAGTGATGATCAGCGCCTGGGCGTCGGGGTGCTTCTTTATGGCGTTGAGGAGCACCTTCTTCGGCACCGGCCCGTACAGGCCGTACTTGCGGTTGAGCGCGGCGTCGACGTAGATAGGATGCGCGCCCGAGAGCACCACGCCGTGATGCACGCTCTTGTGGCAGTTGCGGTCGAGGAGCAGCTTCTCGCCCGGCGCGATGAGCGTCTGGAAGATCACCTTGTTCGCCGTCGAGGTGCCGTTGGTGGCGAAGAAGGTCCGCTTCGCACCGAAGGCTTTCGCCGCCTTGCCCTGCGCCTCGGCGATGACGGCCTTCGGCTCCATCAGCGAGTCGAGCATCGGCACCGACACCGAGAGGTCGGCATCGAACACGTGCTCGCCCATGAACTCGTAGAAGTCGTTCACCCAGGGGCTGCCGCGCAGCGACTCGCCCGAGGAGTGGCCCGGGGTGTGCCACTGGTCCTTCGCCATCCAGACGTAGTTCTTCAGCTGGTCGTAGAAGGGCGTGCGCGCGCGCTCCTGGATCTGCGCGTTCAGGATGCGGTAGATGCCGCGGTAGTCGCGCTCCTCGCGGTAGAAGTAGCCGTCGACCGCCTCGGCGAAGAGCGCATCGACGATGTCGTCCTCCTCCTCGCGCGCGATCAGGATGTAGACGTCGAGCTCCGGCCGCAAGCGCGTGATCCGCTGGACGAGCTCGAGCGCCGACATCTGCGCCTTGGACTGCCGGCCGTTCTTCAGCGTGTAGAGCGTGTCGTCGACCAGCACCGCCTGCAGGTCGCCGTCGCGCGCGATCACGTCGAGCGCTTCCTTCGCCGTGGTGACGCCGGTGAAGCCGATGCCGAGCGGATTGTCGAGCGAGCGCGCGGCGGCGTTCAGGCCTTTGACGAACTCGCGCAGCACGAGCGACTCGTCGTTGATCACCAGGATGCGGCTAACCGGCTTGGTCACCGCCAGCCCCTATAATCGCGCGCATGCCCGAGCAGGCCGCGGAGTTCGTCATTCTGGGAGTGACGCGCGACGGAAAGGCGTTCCGTCCGAGCGACTGGGCCGAGCGGCTGTGCGGCGTGATGGCCGCCTTCGGCGGCGATCATCGGATGCAGTACTCGCCGTTCGTGCATCCGATCACGGTGGACGGCGTGCGCTGCGTGGTGGTGGACATCCGCCTCGAGCAAATCGAGCCGATGGCCTACCGTTTCCTGCTGAACTTCGCCAAGGACAACGAACTCAGGATGCGCGACGGGCGGGTCGAGGAGCGCACCAAGCTCGCCGCGCTGCAGCGTGTCGGGGATACGGCGTAGGCTACTTCAGTCCCTTGATGGCGTGCGCCAGGCGGCTCTTGTGACGGTCGCCGGCGTTGCGATGCATGACGCCCTTGGCGACCACGCGGTCGATGACGCGCTGCGATTCGCGCAACGAGGCGAGGGCGGCTTCCTTGTTGCCCGCGGCGATCGCCTTGACGACTTTCTTCATCGCGCTGCGCACGCTCGTGCGCAGCGACACGTTGTGCTCGCGCCGCACGAGCGCCTGCTTGGCGCGCTTGCGCGCGGATTTGATGTTGGCCATGAGCTCGCTACGTCCCGGAAAAGGGGCGAAATATTAGCATGAACCTGCTGCGCGCCCTGTTTGCGGTCTCGAGCCTGACGCTGGTGAGCCGCATCCTGGGCTACGTGCGCGATTTCATCATCGCGCGCGCCTTCGGCGCGGGCCTGGCGACCGACGCGTTCTTCGTCGCCTTCCGCATTCCAAACCTCCTGCGCCGCCTGTTCGCCGAAGGCGCCTTCTCGCAGGCCTTCGTCCCGGTGCTCGCCGAGCACAAGAACCGCCAGACGCCGGAGGAGACGCGGCGGCTGATCGACGGCGTCGCGACCACGCTGTGCCTCGCGCTGGTCGTCACCGCGGCGCTTGGCGTCGCCATCTCGCCGGTCGTCGTCTACCTCTCGGCGCCCGGCTTCGCCGCGGATCCGGCCAAGTTCGAGCTCACCGTGCGGATGCTGCGTATCTGCTTCCCCTACATCGCGTTCATCTCGCTGGTGGCGCTCGCCGCCGGCATCCTCAATACGTGGAACCGCTTCGCCGTGCCGGCGATCACACCGGCGCTGCTCAACGTCGCCTTCATCGTCGCGGCGGTGTTCTTCGCCAGGTACTTCGATCCCCCGATCGTCGCGCTTGCCTGGGCGGTGTTCGCCGGCGGCCTGCTGCAACTCGCCTTTCAGGTTCCGTTCCTGGTGCGGCTGGGGCTGCTGCCGCGCTGGCGCCTCGATCTTTCGCATCCCGGCGTGCGGCGCGTGCTGAAGATCATGGCGCCGGCGACTTTCGGCGTATCGGTGGCGCAGATCTCATTGCTGATCAACACGATCTTCGCCTCGTACCTTCCCACCGGAAGTGTTTCCTGGCTCTACTACGCCGATCGGCTGATGGAGTTGCCCGCGGGCATGCTGGGCGTCGCGCTCGGCACCATCCTGCTGCCGAGCTTGTCGAAATACCATGCCGACGCCAACCGCGAGGAATACGCGCGGCTCCTCGACTGGGGGCTGCGCATGACGTTCCTGCTCGCGGTACCGGCCGCCGCGGCGCTTGCGGTGATCGCGCTGCCCTTGGTGGCCTCACTCTTCCACTATGGGCGCTTCGGCGCCGAAGATGCCTGGATGACTTGCCGGGCGCTGGTCGCCTATAGCATCGGGCTGATCGGCATGATCTTGGTGAAGATCCTGGCGCCGGGCTTTTATGCCCAGCAGAACGTGAGGACCCCGGTGAAAATAGGCATCCTCACGCTGATCGCGACGCAGCTCATGAACCTCGCCTTCATCGGGTCGCTAAGGCACGCGGGGCTCGCGCTGGCCATTGGCCTGGGCGCGTGCCTCAATGCGGCGCTTCTTTACCGCGGCCTGAGCCGCACCGGCGTTTACGTGCCGCAGCCGGGGTGGCCGCTGTTCCTGCTCAAGGTGGCGGCGGCCGTCGGATTCATGGCAATAGTGCTCTTTACGACCATGGGTGAAGCGAGCTGGTGGCTGCACGCGCCTTGGCAGCGCAAAGTGCCGGCGGTGCTCGGCCTGGTGCTGCTCGGCACGCTGGCCTACGGCGGGTGCCTTGCGCTCTTCGGCTTTCGGCCGCGCGATTTCTCGCGCCGCGGCGCGATCTGATGGCGGCGGCGCTCGAGCCTTTCGCCCGGCTGCTCGCGCGCGACGACGCGAAGATCGATCTGGCGCACGGCTGCCTGATGATCGCGCAGGATGCCTATCCGCAGCTCGAGGTCGAGCGCTATCTCGGCGACATCGAGCGCATGGCGATGCGCCTGCGCGGCCGCATGCC
>DASQAW010000601.1:0-3245 GCA_035635495.1 Burkholderiales bacterium | reverse complement strand
CTGCCCGGCACGCCCGGGACGCTCAAGCAACGGCGGCGGCGCGACACCGACTACTGGGTGCGCGAGTACATCCGCGTCGACGGCCGCAAGGACGACGAGCACATCGGCACGGTGGCGGCGGTGGACGCGAAGCGCGTCAAGGAGTGGCGAGACGAGATCGAGCTTGCCCGCGGGCTCGCTGGCGGTTCCTCCAAGCTGCGGCTTCTCGGCTATCAGCGCATCGAGCGAAAGCCGGCCGCGGTGCTCGGCGCAGTGTTCAACCGCGGCCTCTTCGAGGCGGGACTGGTGCTGACCGGCGCGCACGCCTACGGCGCGCTGCTCAACGATCTCGGCATCATGGCCGCGGCTTACCGCACCCAGGACATCGACCTCGCCCGCGCGCAACCGCTCGAGGTGGCGATCGGCTTCGCCGAGCTGCTGGAGGAGTCGGGACTGGAGTTCGTGCCGGTGCCGGGTCTGCCGTCGCGACGGCCGTCGACTTCTTACAAGGTCCCGGGACGCGACGCGCTCGCCATCGACCTTTTGGTGCCCGGCGCCGTCGCGGGCGAGGCGGCTCGGGTCGAGGAGCTGCGCACGTACGCGCAAACGATCCCGCTGCTCGATTTCCTGGTGGACGGCGCGCTCGACAGCGTCGTGCTCAGCCCGAACCAGGTGGTGCCGGTGAAGCTGCCCGCCGCCGAGCGCTTCGCGCTGCATAAGCTCTTTTCGTCCCAGCGTCGGGGCTCGCAGCGTGACAAGGCGCGCAAGGATCTGGAGCAGGCGGCGGTTCTTGTCGCCGTCCTAGAGGAGGAAACGCCGGGCCTGCTGGATGACGCCGCCAAGGACATACCGCGTAGGGCGAGGACTATCGTAACGCGCGGTGCACGCGCAGCGCTTAACATCGCCGGGGATCATGCGGAAGCCCAAGTGTTCCTGCGCAAACTAGCCGGCCGATGAGATCGCGCGCGCTCGCCGGCGACGTGAAGTTCCGCGAAGTCTGGGCGTGGAGCATGTACGACTTCGCCAACTCCGCGTACACCACCGTCGTCATCACCGCCGTGTTCGGCGCCTACTTCGTCGGCGCGGTGGCGGATAACGCACCGTGGGCGACGTTCGCGTGGACGGCGGCGCTCTCGATCTCCTACGCCGCGATATTGATCACCGGCCCGATCGTCGGCGCCTGGGCCGATGCGCATGCGGCGAAAAAACGCCTGCTGCTGATGACCACGGTGGGATGCGTAGCGTTTACGGCCCTGCTCGCGTTCGTGCGTCCGGGAGAGGTCATGCTGGCGCTGGTGCTGGTGGCGGTGTCGAATTATTTTTTCGGCACGGGCGAGAACCTGATCGCCGCGTTCCTGCCCGAGCTCGCCGATTCGCAGGCGATGGGACGCGTCTCGGGCTGGGGCTGGAGCTTCGGCTATCTCGGCGGGCTCGCGGCGCTCGGCATCTGCCTCGCCTACATCCTGGCGCAGCAGGGGCAGCCGGCCAGCCATTACGTGCCGGTGACGATGCTCATCACCGCCGCGTTCTTTGCCATCGCGGCAACGCCGACCTTCATCTTCCTGCGCGAGCGCGCGGTGCCCCAGCCGGTGGCGCATTCGCCCTGGGTGCGGCTGCGCGAGACGATGCGCGAGGCGCACCGCTACCGCGACCTCTGGCGCTTTCTCCTCTGCATCCTTTTCTACCAGGCGGGGATCACGGCGGTGGTGGCGCTCGCGGCGATCTACGCCGAGCAGGCGATGAAGTTCACCACACAGCAGACGATCACGCTGATCCTGGTGGTGAACATCACCGCCGCCATCGGCGCATTCGGCTTCGGCTACCTGCAGGACGCGATCGGGCACGTGCGCTCGCTCGCGCTCACGCTCGTCGGCTGGATCGCGATGGTGCTGATCGCCGGCCTTGCGCAAGGCCCCGGCGCGTTCTGGCTCGCGGCGAACCTCGCCGGCCTCTGCATGGGCTCGTCGCAGGCCGCCGGCCGTGCGGTGGTCGGCTATCTCGCGCCGCCGGCCCGGCTGGCCGAGTTTTTCGGTCTGTGGGGCCTGGCGGTCAAAGCGGCGTCGATCTTCGGTCCGCTGACCTACGGCCTGGTGACCTGGCTTTTTGCCGGCAACCACCGCCTCGGCATTTTCGCCACCGGGATTTACTTCGTCGTCGGCCTGGCGCTGCTCCTCGGCATCGACGTCGAGCGCGGCCGGCGCTCAGCGCTCGCGCGCGCGTGAGGCGCCCGCACCGGCTCCGGTGGCGGCGCGGCTCGTGTTCTCGCCGATCAGGATCTCGACGCGGCGGTTGAGCTGGCGGCCGCCGCTGTTTTCATTGCTCGCGATCGGGTAGGCGGCACCCAAGCCCCGCGCCTCGATGCGGCCGGGCTCGATGCCCTCGCGCACCAGCGCCTCGCGCACCGCTTCGGCGCGCTGCTCGGAGAGGCGCTTGTTCGCCTCCGGCGAGCCGCTCGCGTCGGTGAAGCCCTCGATCACGATCTTGCGCTCCGGGTGCTGGCTCATGAAGCGCGCGAGGTTGGCCAGCGCGCGGCGCCCGCCGGGCTTCAGCTTCGCGTGTCCGACATCGAAGAGCAGGTCGCTGCCGAGCGTGAGGATCAGGCCGCGCTCGGTCTCGCGCGCCTGCAGCTCTGCGACCTGCGCCTGCAGGCGCCGGAGCTGGGCGTTCAGGCGGTCGTTCAGGTCGCGCTCCTGCTCGAGCTCCTTCGCCCGCGCCTCGGCCCGGCCGCGCGCCTCCTCCGCGTCGCGGAGCCGCGCTTCGAGCGCTGTGCGCTCGTTCGCACGCGCATGTCCGAGCTCCCGGGCTATGCGCGCGCGCTGCTGGGTGAGGTACGCCAGGTGCGACGCTTCGTCGCCGCTGGCGCGCTGCGCGTCGGCGAGGGTGCGCGAGGCGAGATCCAGCTCGGCCGTGGCGTGGCGCAGCACCTCGGGATCTGCCTGCGCCGCGCTATAGGCGGCGCGCGCCTGCGCGAACGCTGCGTCGTTCCGCGGCGTCACCGCACAGGATGCGAGCAGCACGGCGACAAGGACGATGGGGGCTCTCATCTGACGGCACGCGATCGCTCGTTCTCGGCCATTGCCGAGGCGAGGCGCGCGTCGACCTGCGCCTCCTCGGCGAGCCGCCGGGCCTGCGTCCGCTCGTCGCGTGCCAGTGCCTGCTCGGCGCGCTCCAGCTTGCTTTGGGCTGCCGCGAGCTCGGCCGGCGCATAGTGCGCGGCGAGCGGTCCGGCCTGCTCGATCGCGGCACGCGCGGCGGCAAGCTCCGTG
>DASQAW010000600.1:0-4741 GCA_035635495.1 Burkholderiales bacterium | reverse complement strand
CGGGCCCTATGTGCCCTCGCCCCAGAGCGTGGTCTCCGACATGCTGCGCTACGCCGACGTGACCGCGAACGATTTCCTGATCGACCTCGGCTCGGGTGACGGCCGCATCGTGCTCACCGCCGCCAAGGTGTTCGGCGCGCGCGGCTTCGGCGTCGAGATCAAGGAAGACCTGGTGAAGCGCGCGAACGAAGCGGCGCAGAAGGAAGGCCTAGCCGACCGGGTGAAGTTCATGAAGGCGGATCTGTTCAAGACGGATATTTCCCAGGCGACGGTCATCACCATGTACCTGCTGCCGGACACGGTGAACCTGCTGAAGGACAAGTTGCTCACCGAGCTCAAGCCCGGCACGCGCATCGTGTCGCACGACTATCCGCTCACCGGCTGGATCCCGGAGAAGTACGTGCAGATGGACCTCGAGGACAAAGTGCAGATCAGCGGCGTCACCACCACGTTCATCTATCTCTACCTCGTCCCCGCCAAGGTCGCCGGCAAATGGGAAGCACACATGCCGCCCGCGATCAGCAAGCAGCCCGCCACGCTCTCGTTCAAGCAGCAACTGAATAAGGTGTGGGGCAGCCTGCGCGTCAACGGCCGCGACGTACCCCTCGAGGAGGCGAAGCTGCGCGGCGACAAGCTCACGTTCCGGCTCGCGGGCCGCAAGGGCGAGTTCTCGGGCACCGTCAAAGGCGGCGCCATCGAGGGCATGCTCGACGGCAAGACGCCCTGGAACGCCGCATTTAACAACTAGGGTGGGCGGATGAGGGTTCGCATCACTGCAGGCAAGGTGACGCTGCAGGCCGAGCTGCGCGAGACGCCGACGACCCGGGCGCTGCTGCAGGCGCTCCCCTTCGAGGCGGCGGCGCAGACCTGGGGCGAGGAGGTCTACTTCTCGACCCCGGTAAGCGCCAAGCTCGAGGCGGACGCGAAGCAGGTCGTGGAACCGGGCACGGTGTGCTTCTGGACGGAGGGCGATGCCCTTGCGCTGCCGTTCGGCCGCACGCCGATCTCGACCGACGAGCGGCCGAAGCTCGCGAGCCGCTGCAACGTCCTGGGCAGCATCGTCGGCGATGCGAAAGCGCTGGCTGGCATCAAGGCCGGCGCCAGGATCCGGGTGGAGAAGGCGTGATGCAGCGAAAGCGCGTAAATTCTTCCAAGCTGCGCTCCGTCGGCTACGACGAAGCGGGCAAGACCCTCGAAGTCGAGATGTCGAACGGGCAGGTTTACCAGTACGTCGGCGTCTATCCCGAGGTCTACCGGCGCTTCATGGCCGCGCCGAACCCGACCAGCTTCTTCGACGACAAGATCGCCGAGGAATACACGCCCAAGCCCGTAAAATAGCGGGCAAGAAGGAAGGGAGGGACCATGCGCGGCATTCTGGCCGCCGTCCTGGCGTGCATCTGGCTAGGCGCGATCGGCGCGCCGGCAGCACCTGCGAAAGCGGTGGTGGAGTCCACAGGCCTGCGCTCGATCGCGGGCTGGCTCAAGGCGCACGGCGCCGAAGGCTTTCTCGGCGCCGACGTCGCCGACGCGATGGGCATCGCGCGCGGCGCGGACGACGAGCTGATCGCGGCGCGCCAGCGCGGCTTCCGCGACGACCAGATCCTGCGCATCGCGCAGCTGATCGACGGCGACACGCTGCTCTTCATGGTGCAGGGGCCGGGCGAGGTGTACTTCTACCTGTCGAGCGTGCGCGGCGGGCTGCGCAAGGCGCTGGTCTCGGTCCCGGGCCGGGAGGCAGTGACGCCGCTGGAAGCGGCCGAGGCGGAATCTAATTTCCGCCGCGAAGTCTTATATTGGGAGCAGAGAATAGGCCAATAGATGGAAGCGGAACGACTGAACCAGATCGCCTCGAGCCTCACCGACCTGCAGTCGCGGTCGGCGGAGCTGCGGAGGTATCTTTGACTTCGAGGCGAAGACCCGGCGCCTCGCGGCGCTGAACCGCGAGCTCGAAGACCCGAAGCTGTGGGACCACCCGCAGCGCGCGCAGGCACTCGGCAAGGAAAAGAAGCAGCTCGAGGCGATCGTCGGCACGCTCGGCCGCGTCGGCACGGGCCTTAGCGACGCCGCCGAGCTCTTCCAGCTCGCGCGCGCCGAAGGCGACGAGGCGACCGTCATGGGCGTCGCCGCGGATGTCGAGAAGCTGGCGAAGGACGTGGCGACGCTCGAGTTCCGCCGCATGTTCTCGAACCCGCTCGACCCGAACAACTGCTTCGTCGACATCCAGTCGGGCTCGGGCGGCACGGAAGCGCAGGACTGGGCCTCGATGCTCGAGCGGATGTACCTCAAGTACTGCGACCGCAAGGGCCTTACCGCCGAGGTGCTCGAGCACACGCCGGGCGAGGTGGCAGGCATCAAGAGCGCGACGCTCAAGGTCACGGGCGACTACGCCTACGGCAACCTGCGCACCGAGACCGGCGTGCACCGCCTGGTGAGGAAGAGCCCGTTCGACGCGAACGCCCGCCGGCACACCTCGTTCGCCAGCGTCTTCGTCTACCCCGAGGTGGACGAGTCCATCGAGGTGGACATCAACCCCGCCGATCTCCGCATCGACGTCTACCGCGCCTCGGGCGCCGGCGGGCAGCACGTCAACAAGACCGAGTCGGCCGTGCGCATCACGCACCTGCCGAGCGGCATCGTGGTGCAGAGCCAGAACGACCGCTCGCAGCACCGCAATCGCGCGGAATGCATGGCCATGCTCAAATCGCGCCTGTACGAGCTCGAGCTGAGGAAGCGCATGGCGGAGCAGGACAAGCTCGCCTCGCAGAAGACCGACATCGAATGGGGCCACCAGATCCGCTCGTACGTGCTCGACCAGTCACGCATCAAGGACCTGCGTACCGGCGTGGAGAAGGGCGACACGCAGCGCGTGCTGGATGGCGATCTGGACGACTTCATCGAGGCCAGCCTCAAACAGGGAGTGTAGAAGCGATGCGCCTATTCATTGCGCTGGTTCTGATGGTGGTCGCGGCCTGCGCCGGCGCCGAGCCGGTCGACGCCGTCCTGCAGCAGGCGCGCGCCAACAAGGAGCCGCTGCTCGCGACACTCAAGGACCTCGTGTCGGTCGAGTCCGGCAGCCGCGACAGCGAGGGCTTGACCAAGCTCGCCGCTCTGATCGCCGCGCGCTTCAGGCAGCTCGGCGCCGAAGTGGAGCTGGTCGAGCCGGCCAACATCTACAAGATGGAAGACACGCCTGCCAGCATCGGCAAAATGGTGCGCGCCACCTTCAAGGGCAGCGGCAAGAAGAAGCTCCTGCTGATCGCGCACATGGACACCGTGTATCTGCGCGGCATGCTCGCCAGGCAGCCGTTCCGCGTCGACGGCGAGCGCGCCTACGGCCTCGGCATCGCGGACGACAAGCAGGGCATCGCCGTGATCCTGCACACGATCGCCATGCTGAAGAGCCTTGGGTTCGCCGAGTACGGCACGCTGACCGCGCTGATCAACGCCGACGAGGAGATCAGCTCGCCCGGCTCGCGCTCGCTCATCGCGCGCCTGGGCAAGGAACACGATGCCACGCTGTCGTTCGAATCTTCGCGTGTCGAGGCCGACAAACTCGCGCTCGCCACCGCCGGCATCGCCTCGGTGGTGCTGCGCGTGCAGGGCAAGGCATCGCACGCCGGCAGCTCGCCCGAGCGCGGCGTGAACGCGCTCTACGAGCTCTCGCACCAGATCCTGCAGATGCGGGATCTCTCGGATCGGTCGAGCGGAGTGAAGATGAACTGGACGGTGGCGCACGCGGGCACCAACCGCAACGTGATCCCGGAATCCGCCGAAGCCACCGCGGACGTGCGCGTGTTGCGCGTCGCGGATTACGACGGCGTCGAGCGCGCGGTCAGGGGGCGCATCAAGCAGCAGCTGATCCCCGAGGCGAAGGTGGACATGCTGTTCGAGCGGCGCCGCCCGCCGCTGGAGGCCTCGCCGGCCTCTACCGCCCTGGCGCGGCACGGGCAAGCGATCTACAAGGAATTGGGGCTGGATCTCGTGATCGACACCGTGGCCGAGGGCGGCGGCACCGATGCCGCCTTTGCCGCGCTGGAGACGAAGAACGCCGTGGTCGAGCGGTTCGGCCTGCGCGGCTACGGCGCGCATTCCACCGAGGACGAATACGTGCTGGTGTCCTCGATCGAGCCTCGCCTGTATCTCGCCGCCCGCCTCGTCATGGACCTCGCGCGCGACAAGGTCCGCTGATGGAGCAAGAAGACAACAAGCTGATCGAAGAGCGCCGCGAGAAGCTGAAAGCGCTGCGCTCGGCGGGCGCGGCCTATCCGAACGATTTCCGCCGCAAGGATCTGGCCGCCGCGCTGCACGAGCGCTACGGCGCGCAGAGCAAGGAGGAGCTGGAGCAGGCAAGGCCCGCGGCGGTAGTTGCCGGGCGCATGGTGCTGAAGCGCGTCATGGGCAAGGCGAGCTTCGCCACGCTGCAGGACGGCTCGGGCCGCATCCAGCTTTACATCACCCAGGACACACCCGGCTACGAGCACTTCAAGCACTGGGACCTCGGCGACATCGTCGGCGCCGAAGGCACGGTGTTCAAGACGATGAAGGGCGAGCTCACGGTAAGTGCGAAAAGCCTGCGGCTCCTCGCCAAGGCGCTGCGGCCGCTGCCCGAGAAGTTTCACGGCCTCGCCGACCAGGAGATGCGCTACCGCCAGCGCTACGTGGACCTGATCGTCACGCCGGAATCGAAGGATGTTTTCCTGCAGCGCAGCCAGGTCATCCAGGCGATGCGCGAGGTGCTGCG
>DASQAW010000599.1:0-15208 GCA_035635495.1 Burkholderiales bacterium | reverse complement strand
ACCTGGCGCACCTTGTTCAGCTCTGCGAGCCATTGCGGCGCCCCGGCGAGGTAGCCGAGGCGAATGCCGGCGAGCCCGAGCTTCGACACCGTGCGCAGCACGAGCAGGTGCGGGTATTTGGGCAGCGCGTCCATGAACGTCTTGCCGGCGAAGACATGGTAGGCCTCATCGAGCACCACGACGCCCGGCGCGGCTTCGATCACGCGCACGACATCGGCTTCTGGATAGAGCACGCCCGTCGGATTGTTCGGGTAGGCCAGGAAGACGAGCGCCGGATTTTCCGCGCGCATGCGAGCGATGAAGGCGTCGGCGTCGAAGGAGAAGTCTTCGCGCAGTGGCACCGGCACGGCGCGCATCCGCGAGAAGATGGCGTTCATGCTGTACATCACGAACGTCGGCGACGGATACATCATGGTCGCTCCCGGCCGCGCCAGCGCCAGCGCCAGGACTTGGATGAGATCGTCGGAGCCGTTGCCGAGCAGGAGCTCGATGCCCGTCGGCACGCGCATCTTGCGCTGGATCAGCTCGCGCAACGCGCGCGGGTTGGGCTCCGGATAGCGGTTCAGGGCGACGCGCGCAAGAACATCCGCCAGCTTGCGGCGCAATTCTTCCGGCAGCGGGTACGGATTCTCCATCGCGTCGAGCTTCACCATGCCCTCGGCATCGGCCACGGGATAGGCCGACAGGGCGAGGACCTCTGGACGGATGAGCTTGTCGGGCGTCATTTGCCGATCCTCATCTGCGCGGCGCGCGCATGCGCGGCGAGGCCTTCGCCTTCCGCAAGCGTTGCCGCAATACGGCCCAGATGGTCGGCGGCAATGCGGGAAACCGCGATGATGCTCGAGCGCTTCTGGAAGTCGTACACGCCGAGCGGCGACGAAAAGCGCGCGCTGCCCGAGGTGGGGAGGACATGGTTCGGGCCGGCGCAGTAGTCGCCGATCGCCTCGGAGCTGTAGCGGCCGAGGAAGATCGCGCCTGCGTTGCGGAGCTTCGGCAGCCAAACCTCGGGCTGCGCCACGCAGAGCTCCAGATGTTCGGGCGCGATACGGTTGGCCAGCGTGCAGGCTTCGTCGAGATCGCGTGTCTGGATCAGCGCTCCGCGCGCCTTGAGAGAAGCCGCGATCACCTGCCTTCTGGGCATCTCGCGCAGCAGCCGGGCCATCGCCGTCTCGACCGCATCGAGATGCGCCGCATCGGGCGAAAGAAGCAGGGCCTGCGCGTCCTCGTCGTGCTCCGCCTGCGAGAAGAGGTCCATCGCCAGCCACTCCGCGGGGGCGGTGCCGTCCGAGATGACGAGAATCTCGGAAGGCCCGGCGATCATGTCGATGCCCACCGTGCCGAACACCTGGCGCTTGGCCTCGGCGACGTAGGCGTTGCCCGGGCCGACGATCTTGTCCACGCGCCGCACCGAGCGCGTGCCGTAGGCGAGCGCCGCCACGGCTTGCGCGCCGCCGATGCCGATCACGCGGTCGACCCCGGCGAGCGCCGCCGCGGCGAGCACCAATGGATTGGGATTGGGGCTCACCATCACCAGCTCGCCGACGCCGGCGACCTTGGCGGGCACGGCGTTCATGAGAACGGTAGAGGGATACGCCGCCTTGCCGCCCGGCACGTAGATGCCGACGCGCTCGAGCGGCGTGATGCGCTGGCCGAGGCGCGTGCCGTCCGGCTCGGTGTATTCCCACGACGCCTGCGCTTGCCGCTCGTGGAAAGCGCGGATCCTGGCGTGCGCCGCGCGCAGCGCCTCGAGCTGCGCGGCCGGCACGTCGCTGCGCGGCGCGAGCTCCAGTTCGGCGACCGAGCGCGCGGTCGTCTTGTCGAACCGCCGAGAGTAGGCAAGCAACGCGGCGTCGCCCCGCGCGCGCACGTCGGCAAGGATGCGGGCGACGGTCCTTTGCAGCTTGGGGTCGGCCGAGGCCTCGTAGCGCGTCAAGGCGGCGAGCTTGGCGTCAAAGCCCTTTCCCGCGGTCGAAAGGCGGCGCAGCTTCATGGCCGGGTCGCCTGCGCGAAGGCGTCGATCAGGGGCTGCAGTGCGGCGCGCTTCGTCTTCAGCGCGGCCTGGTTGACGATGAGGCGCGCGGACACCGGCTGGATGTCCTCCACGGCCACCAGGCCGTTCTCGCGCAGCGTGCGGCCGGTGGCGACGAGGTCGACGATGGCGTCGGCGAGGCCGATGATCGGCGCCAGCTCCATCGAGCCGTAGAGACGGATCAGGTCGACGTGCACGCCCTTCGCCGCGAAGTGCTCGCGCGTGGTGTTCACGTATTTCGTCGCCACTCGCAGGCGAGCGCCCTGGGCCACGGCGCGCCGGTAGTCGAAGCCCTTCTTCACCGCCACGACCATGCGGCAGCGCGCGATGCCGAGGTCCACCGGCTGATAGAGGCCCTCGCCGCCGTGCTCGACCAAAACATCGCGGCCGGCGATGCCGATATCAGCGCCGCCGTGCTGCACGTACGTGGGAGTGTCGGCGGCGCGCACCACGATCAGCCGCAGGTCGCGGCGGTTCGTGGCGATGACCAGCTTGCGCGAGGTTGCGGGGTTCGCCCTAGGCCGGATACCGACGCGCGCGAGCAGCGGAGCGGTCTCGTCGAAGATCCGCCCCTTCGACAACGCAATGCTTATGCTCGCCATGTTCCATCGTGTGTTGCCCGGTGAACGCGCCGTCTGGTCGAAATCGGCTAGGGGGGCGCATTCTACAGCAAGCTTGATGCTCCTGCGGCACCTGCTCGCCATCCTCGCCCTGCCGTTCGTGGTGGTTATCGTCGCGTGTGGCGCAGCATTCGACACGCGGTGGAGCGCCGAGCGGCTGCTGACGCTTCTTTCCCAGGGGGCCGCGCTTCTAGTTGACGCGCTCGATGCGCGCGCCGAGGGCGCCGAGCTTCTTTTCCAGCGCCTCGTAACCGCGGTCGAGGTGGTAGATGCGCTCGACCACGGTCTCGCCCTCCGCGACCAGCCCGGCGATCACCAGCCCCGCTGACGCCCGCAGGTCGGTGGCCATCACGCTCGCCCCTTGCAGGCGCTCGACGCCGCGGACCATAGCGCTGTTTCCCTGGATGGAGATGTCGGCGCCCAGGCGCTGCAGCTCGAGCGCGTGCATGAAGCGGTTCTCGAAGATCGTCTCGGTGATCACCGCCGCGCCCTCGGCGATGCTGGCCAGCGCCATGAACTGCGCCTGCATGTCGGTGGCGAAGCCCGGGAAGGGCGCGGTGCGCACGCTGACGGACTTCGGCCGGCCCGCGGCCTCGATCTCGATGGTCGAGGCGTTAGCGCTGATTTTCGCGCCCACTTCGCGGAGCTTCTCCAGCGTGGCGTCGAGCGAGTCCGGCGCGGCGCCGAGGATGCGGATGCGCCCGCCGGCGGCCGCGGCGGCGGCGAGATAGGTGCCGGTCTCGATGCGGTCCGGCATCACCGCGTGCTCGGCGCCGCCGAGCGAGCCGACGCCCTGGATGCGGATCACGTCGCTGCCGGCGCCCTGGATGCGCGCGCCCATCGCGCCCAGAACGCGAGCGAGGTCGACCACCTCGGGCTCGCGCGCGGCGTTCTCGAGAAGCGTGGTGCCCTCGGCGAGCGTGGCCGCCATCATCAGGTTCTCGGTGCCGGTGACCGTCACCATGTCCATGAGAATGCGCGCGCCGCGCAGCCGCTCGACGGAGGCGTGCATGTAGCCATGCTCGATCGAGATGGTGGCGCCCATGGCCTGCAGCCCCTTGACGTGCTGGTCGACGGGACGCTGGCCGATGGCACAACCGCCGGGCAGCGACACCTTCGCCTGGCCGCAGCGCGCCAGCAGCGGTCCGAGCACGAGCACCGACGCGCGCATGGTCTTCACCAGGTCATAACCGGCGGTTGGTTCGCGGATGCGCGCCGCATGGAGCCCCAGGCGACCGTCGACCGGCGGCTCGGCCACGACGCCCATCTGGCGCAGGAGCTTGGCCATCGTGCGCACGTCCATGAGCTGCGGGACATTGGAAAGCCGCAGCGGCTTGTCGGTGAGCAGCGCGGCGCACATGATCGGCAGCGCGGCGTTCTTCGCCCCCGAGACGCGCACTTCGCCTTCGAGCGGCCGGCCGCCGCGGATGCGCAGCTTATCCACGAGCGCGCCACTCCTCGGGCGTGAGGGTGCGCATCGACAGCGCGTGGATCTCCTCGCGCATGCGCTCGCCGAGCGCCGCATAGACGCGCTGGTGGCGCTGCACCCGGCTGCGGCCGGCGAACTCCGCGGACACGATCACCGCCTGGAAGTGCTGGCCGTCGCCGATCACCTCGACGTGCTCGCAGGCCAGCCGCGCTTCGATGCCTTGTTTGATGCTGTCCGGCGTGACCATCAGTACCTTAGCTTGTAGCCCGATTTCAGGAGCCCGAGTGTGGCCGAGGATACGGCCAAGAGCGAGGCAAAAACTATCGCGACGCTGGCGAGCGGTGGAAAGTCGGAGGCACCGAAGAAGCCGTAGCGGAAGCCGTCCACCATATAGAAGAACGGGTTGGCGTGCGAAAGCCGCTGCCAGAAGGGCGGCAGCGTATGGATGGAGTAGAAGACCCCCGAGAGAAAGGTCAACGGCACGATGACGAAGTTCTGGAAGGCGGCGACCTGGTCGATCTTGTCGGAGAGCACCGCGGCGACGAGCCCCAGCGTGCCGAGCAGCGCCGCGCCAAGGAGCGCGAAGGCGAGCGCCCACCACGGCGCGTGCAGCGGCAGCTCGACGAAAAGGAGCGCCACGACCAGCACGCACAGTCCCACGACCAGTCCGCGCACCACCGAGGCGACGACGTAGGCGGCAAAGAACTCGACGTAGGAGATTGGCGCGAGCAGCACGAAGACGATGTTGCCTGTGATCTTCGACTGGATCAGGCTGGAGGAGCTGTTGGCAAAGGCATTCTGCAGCACGCTCATCATCACCAGCCCCGGCACGAGGAAGGCGGTATAGCGAACGCCGGGATAGATCTCGAGTCGCCCTGCCAGCGCATGGCCGAAGATCACGAGGTAGAGGAGCGTGGTGAGCACCGGCGCCGCAACGGTCTGGATGCTGACCTTGAAGAAGCGCAGGAGCTCCTTGTAGCAGAGCGTGGCAAAGCGGTTCATGTGCCGCGCCCGGTCAGGCGCAGGAACACCTCTTCGAGGTCCGGCGGGTGCACTGCCATCTCCCGAATGCCGGCGTCCGCCTGGCGCAGCAGCGCGAGGGCCTGCTCAAGCTCCTGGTAATTCGAGAGCCGGAGGCGGAACTGCGCGCCTTCGGCTTCGAGCAGCCGCCCCGGCAGGCCGGGCGGCAGGTCGGCGCGGTCGAGGTGCAGGCGCAGCTCGAGGCCCGAAAAGCTGCCGAGGAGATTGCGCGTCGTGTCGAGCGCCACGATGCGTCCCTCCTTCAGCATGGCGATGCGGCTGCAGTGGGTCTCGGCCTCCTCGAGGTAGTGCGTGGTGAGCACGATGCTGTGGCCGTCGCGGTTCAGCCGCCGCACGAAGTGCCAAAGGCCCTGGCGCAGCTCGACGTCGACGCCGGCGGTCGGCTCGTCGAGCACGATCACCCGAGGCTTGTGCACCAGCGCCTGCGCCACCAGCACGCGCCGCTTCATCCCGCCGGAAAGCGAACGCATGTTGGCGTCGGCCTTGGCCGTGAGGTCGAGGTGGTGCATGACTTCGTCGATCCAGGCGTCGTTGCGTCGCAGGCCGTAATAGCCTGACTGCAGCCGCAGCGTTTCGCGGACGGTAAAGAACGGATCGAACACCAGCTCCTGCGGGACCACGCCCAGCACCTGCCGGGCGCGGCGATATTCGGCGCGCACATCGGCGCCCATGACGCGCACCGCGCCGGCATCGGCGCGCGTAAGGCCGGCGATCACGTTGATCAGCGTCGTCTTGCCGGCGCCGTTCGGGCCGAGCAGGCCGAAGAACTCGCCCTCTTCGACCTCGAGGCTCACGCCGGCGAGCGCGCGCAGCGCGCCATAGCGCTTTTCGACGTCGCGGACTTCTATCGCTTTCAGGCTGCGGGCAGCAGGCGGTCCACGCCGTAGAGCTGCGCAATGGTGCGCAGCGACTCCGGCAGGTTGGTGAACTTGAGCTGTTGCCCGCGCGCGCGCGCGTCGCGCAGCCAGGCGAGGAGCAGCGCGAGCAGCGCCGAGTCCATCTCGGTCACCTCGCCGAGATCGACCGTCTGCACGCCTTCGGCGAGGTGGCGCCGGCCCTCCTCGAGCAGCGCCGCGACGTTGCCGAGCGTCACCGGGCCGGAAAGCACGAGGCGCGCGCCGTCGCGCCGGATCACTTCTTCTCCAGGCCGGCGCCTTCGAGCGCGCGGTTCTTGGTTGCGAGGTTCTTGATCAGGCCGTCGATGCCCGCTTCGCGCACCACGTTGTTGAACTCGGTGCGGTAGTTGGCCACCAGGCTGACGCCGCCGACCATCACGTCGTACACCTTCCAGCCCGCCGCCGTCTTCTCCATGCTGTAGTCGATCGGCACCGGCTGCGCGCCCCGCTGCAGCACGCGCACCTGCACGGTGACGTCCGTGTCAGTAGGCTTCGCGCGCAGCGGACGGAAGTCGAGCTTCTGCTCGCTGTACGCGGCGAGCGCGCTCGCGTAGGTGCGCACGAGCAGCGTGCGGAATTCTTCGATGAGCCGCTTCTTCTGCTCGGGGTTCGCCTTGTTCCAGCTCTGTCCGAGGGCCAGCGCGGTCATCGCGGCGAAGTTGAAGTGCGGCAGCACCTTGGCGTCGATCAGCTGGACCAGCTTCGCCCGGTTGCCTGCCTGGATTTCCCTGTCCTTGGTGATGAGCTCGACCACTTCGAGCGTCACGGTCTTGACCAGCTGGTCGGGCGGTACATCCTCAGCGCGCGCCGGCGCGGCGGCTGCCAGCACTGCCCCCAATAGCGCGGCGCTAGCGAGATTTCTTATCTTCGTCATCCTCAGCCCCCTTCTCTTCTGAGCCAGGCTTCTGGTCCTTCTCACCGGCCTCCGCCTCAGGGTCTTTTTCCCGTGGCGGACTGCCGTCGTAGATCTGGCTGCGCCGGCGCTGCAGGTAGGCGTCGCGCTGGAACACGTACTTGTCGAGCGCCGCTTCCTCGAGGATGCGGCTCGCGTCGAGCAGATCGGTGCGCGTCTGCGTGAGGCGCAGGGCGACCAGGCCCCAGCGCACGTCCAAGGGCCTGGTTTCGTTGATCGGGTCGGTATAGAAGTCGAGCCCCTTGCCGATGCCGTCGCGCACCGTGCTCGAGCCGAGGATCGGCAGCACGAGATAGGGCCCGGGCCCCGCGCCCCAGCGGCCGAAGGTCTGGCCGAAGTCCTCGTCATGCTTTTCATAGCCCATGTCGGTGGCGACGTCGTGGATGCCGAAGAGGCCGATAGTGGTATTAAACGCAAAGCGCGCCCAGTCGCTGGCACCGTCGCCGAATTTGCCCTGGAGGAAATTGTTCACGCCGATGAAGACGTCGCCGATATTGCCGAAGAAGTTGCGCACGCGGTCGCGTATCTCGCCCGGCACGACCTTGCGGTAGGTCCGCGCCACCGGCTGTGCGATGGCGGTGTCGACCTGGTCGTTGAAGTTGTAGACGCCGCGATTGAAGGGCTCCCAGGGGTCGCGCGGATCGCGCTCGCCGGTGCTGGCGCAGCCGGCGCAGAGAACGACCGCAGCCAGCAAGAGCGTGCGGGTCACTTCGCCGGTTCCTTCGCCTCCGGCTTGCTTTCGGCCGCCTTGTTGAACAGGAACTGGCTGATCAGGTTCTCCAGCACCACCGCCGACTGCGTGAGCCGCAGGCGGTCGCCGTTCTTCAGCATCACGCCGTCGCCGCCGGCCTCGAGGCCGACGTACTGCTCGCCGAGGATGCCGGAGGTGAGGATCTTGGCGGTGGTGTCGCGCGGGAACTGGTATTCGTAGCCGAGGTTGATGGTGACGATGGCTTCATAGCTCTCGTTGTCGAAGCGGATGTCGGCGACGCGGCCGACGACCACGCCCGCGCTCTTCACCGGCGCGCGCGCCTTCAGCCCGCCGATATTCGCGAACTTGGCCTGCACCTGATACATCTGCGAGGTGGAGAACGAGGCGAGGTTGCCGACCTTGAGGGCGAGAAACAGCAGCCCCCCGATGCCGGCGACGACGAAAGCGCCGACCCACAGGTCAATGGTCGAGCGGTTCATTGATGGTTGCCTCCCGTGAACATGAGTGCGGTCAGGATGAAGTCGAGCGCCAGGATGGCGAGCGACGAGGTGACGACGGTGCGCGTCGTCGCGCGCGACACGCCCTCGGCGGTCGGCGGCGCATCGTAGCCCTCGAAAACGGCGATCCAGGTGACCGCGATGCCGAACACCACGCTCTTGATGACGCCGTTCAGGATGTCGTTGCGCAGGTCGACCGCTGCCTGCATCTGCGACCAGAACGCGCCGGCGTCGACGCCGATCAGCTGCACGCCGACGATGTAGCCGCCGAAGATGCCCATCGCCGAGAAGAGCGCGGCGAGCAGCGGCATGGAGATGACGCCGCCCCAGAAGCGCGGCGCGACCACGCGTGCGATCGGGTCGACCGCCATCATCTCCATCGCCGAGAGCTGCTCGGTCGCCTTCATCAGGCCGATCTCCGCGGTGATCGCCGAACCGGCGCGGCTCGCGAACAAGAGCCCGGCGACCACCGGGCCGAGCTCGCGAACGAGGGACAGCGCGACCAGAACCCCCAGGGACTCGGAGGCGCCGAAGCGCTGCAGCGTCTCGTAGCCCTGCAGCGCGAGCACCATGCCGACGAACAGGCCCGACACCAGGATGATGATGAGCGAGAGCACCCCGGCGAAGTAGATCTCGGCGATCGTCAGCCGGAAGCGCCTGAGCGCGGTGCCCGAGTGCACCACCAGATAGGCGAGAAAGCGGCTGGCGAAACCCAGGCGCCAGACATGGGAAGTCACGCCGGAGCCGAGGCGCTCGAGCCGCGCGCGCAGGTCCGCTACGCGCATCTAGGAAGACGTGAGCTCGAGATCGGCATCGTAAGGCGGCGCCGGATAGTCGAACGGCACGGGCCCTTCGGCGGCGCCGTTGACGAACTGACGCACGAAAGGCTCGCTGCTGCGGCGGATCTCGTCGGGCGTGCCCTGCGCGATGACGCGGCCGGCGGCCATGAAGTAGACGTAGTCGACGACGCCGAGCGCCTCCTGCACGTCGTGCGTGACGATGATCGAGGTCGCGCCGAGCGAGTCGTTCAGATTGCGGATCAAGCGCACGATCACGCCGAAGGAGATCGGGTCGAGGCCGGTGAAGGGCTCGTCGTAGAGGATCAGCTGCGGATCGAGCGCGATCGAGCGCGCGAGCGCGACGCGGCGCGCCATGCCGCCGGAGAGCTCGGTCGGCGTGAGGTGCGCGGCGCCGCGCAGGCCCACCGCCTGCAGCTTGAGCAGCACGAGGTCGTTCAGGAGCTCGTCGGGCGGCTTGACGTGCTCGCGCAGCGGGAAGGCGACGTTCTCGTAGACCGACATGTCGGTGAACAGCGCGCCGAACTGGAACAGCATCCCCATCTTGCGGCGCATGGCGTAGAGCCCCTCGGTATCGAGCGTGCGCGTGTCGTGGCCGAGCACGCGCGCCTCGCCGGCCGAGGGCCGCAGCGCGCCCATGATCACGCGCAGCAGCGTCGTCTTGCCGCAGCCCGATTGCCCCATGATGCCGACGACCGAGCCGCGCTCGATCGAAAGGTCGATGTCGCGCAGCACGGGATGCGCCGGATCGTAGGCGAAGGCGAGCTTGCGGATTTCAACGATGGCTTGCACTGCAGCGTAATATTATCCCGCATGAGGGAGGAACCTGCGGTGCGCATCGACGCGCTGGTCAAGCGCTATGGCCGCGCCACCGCGCTCGACGGCGTGAGCTTGAGCGTCGCACGACGCGAGGCGTTCGGACTGCTGGGCGCGAACGGCGCCGGCAAGACCACGCTCATCCGCTGCATGCTCGATCTCACGGCAGCCGACGCGGGGACGATCGAGATATTTGGTGTTGCCGCGAGGAATCCCGCGGCAAGGCGTCGGCTCGCCTACCTGCCCGAGCGCTTCGTGCCGCCGCACTATCTCACCGGCGCGGAGTTCCTGCGCACGCTGGCGGCGCTCGCCGGCGAGGGCTACGACGAGGCGCGCGCGGCGCGCCTCGCCGCCGAGCTCGAGCTGGAGCGCGAAGCGCTCGCGCGCCCGGTGAGGAGCCTGTCGAAGGGCACGACGCAGAAGCTCGGGCTCGCCGCTGCGCTCTCGCTCGAGCGCGAGCTCTACGTGCTAGACGAGCCGATGAGCGGCCTTGACCCGGCCGCGCGGGTGGCGGTGAAATCGCTGCTGCAGCGCCTGAGCGCGGAGGGCCGCACCCTGTTCTTCACTTCGCACGTGCTCGCCGACGTCGACGAGCTCTGTTCCTCGATCGCCGTGCTCGAGCGCGCGCGGCTGTGCTTCCGCGGCGCGCCGGGCGAGCTGTGCGCGCGCTACGGCGAAGCGAGCCTGGAGCGCGCCTTCATGAAGTGCATCCGTGGCGCCTGACGCGCGGCCGGCGCTGCTCGTCGTCGACGACGACGCGCTGATCACCGACACGCTCGCCTTCGCCCTCGGCGCCGACTTCGAGGTCTACGCCTGCGAGTCGCGCGCGAGCGCGATCGATCTCCTGCGCCAGCTCGAAGCGCCGCCGCCGCTCGCGCTCGTCGACCTCGGGCTGCCGCCGGCGCCGCACGCGCCCGACGAGGGCTTCCAGCTGATCGCCGACCTGCTCGCGCACTCGCCGCGCATGAAGATCTTCGTGCTCTCCGGGCAGAACGACGCCGCCAACGCGCGCCACGCGCGCGCGCTCGGCGCCTGGGAGTTCGTCGCCAAGCCGAGCGACCCGGCGCTGCTCAAGCGCCTGCTCGCGCGCGCGCTCGAGGCGCCGGCGGGCGACGAGGCCGATCTCGTCGGCGAGAGCGCCGCACTCGCCAAGCTCAAGAGCCAGATCGCGCAGTTCGCCGCCTCGCCCTATCCGGTGCTGATCGAGGGCGAGTCGGGCAGCGGCAAGGAGTTGGCCGCGCGCAGCCTCCACCGGCTCTCGCCGCGCGCGGCGCGGCCGTATCTCACGCTCAACTGCGCGGCGATCGCGCCCACGCTGGTCGAGCCGACGCTGTTTGGCCACGTGAAAGGCGCCTTCACCGGCGCCGCGACCAACAAGTCGGGCTACTTCGAGGATGCCGAGGACGGCACGCTGCTCCTCGACGAGATCGGCGAGCTGCCGCTCGAGCTGCAGGCGAAGCTGCTGCGCGTGCTCGAGAACGGCGAATACCAGCGCGTCGGCGAGACGCAGCGCCACACCGCGCGCTGCCGCGTGATCGCCGCCACCAACCGCGACCTGCGGCGCGAGGTGAAGAAGGGCGGCTTCCGCGCCGACCTCTACCACCGCCTGTCGGTGTTTACCCTGAGCGTGCCCCCGCTGCGCGACATGGAAGGCGACAAGCTCGTGCTGCTGGAGCACTTCCGGCGGCTCGCCGCCGCGCAGGCCGGCACGCAGCCCTTCGAGCTCGACCCCACGGCGAGCGCGCGCTGGCAGCGCTACGACTTCCCGGGCAACGTGCGCGAGCTGCGCAACATCGTGATTCGCCTCGCGACGAAGTACCCCGGGCAGCGGCTTTCGGTCGCCGAGCTCGAGCCGGAGCTCGACCTCGAGGCGCCTGCGCCGGGCGCCGGGGGCGGCGCCATCGTCGAGCAGGCGCTGCGCCAGCTCGAGCGCGCCGGCAGCTTCAACCTCGACGAGACGCTGAGGGCCTGGGAGCGCGGCTACATCGAGGCGGCGCTGCGCCTGACGCGCGGCAACGTGAGCCAGGCGGCGAAACTCCTCGGCATCAACCGCACGACCCTGTACAGCCGGATGAGCAGCGCCGGCGAGGAGAAGTAGGCGGTGGCGCTCTACCTCGAGCACTTCGGGCTGAACGAGCCGCCGTTCCGCATCACGCCGCACACCGATTTCTTCTTCGAGGGCGCGGAGCGCGGCGCGACGCTCGAGGCGCTGGCCTACGCCGTGCTGCACGACGAGGGCATCGTCAAGGTCTCGGGCGAGGTCGGCAGCGGCAAGACGATGCTGTGCCGCATGCTGATGGAGCGACTGCCGGCCGAGGCCGCCACCATCTATCTCGCCACGCCCTCGCTCGCGCGCGACGAGATCCTGCATGCCATCGCCGACGATCTCGAGCTCAGGCTCCCCGAGCGGCGCACCGTTGCGCTGCGCGAGCTGCAGGAGCACCTGATCACGCTCTACGGCGCGGGCCGGCGGGTGGTGATCCTGATCGACGAAGCGCACGTCATGCCCGAGGACACGCTCGAGCAGGTGCGGCTGCTCTCCAACCTCGAGTCGAGCCGGCACAAGCTGCTGCAGATCGTGCTCTTCGGCCAGCCCGAGCTCGACGCGACGCTCGCCAAGCCGTCGCTGCGCCAGTTGCGCGACCGCATCACGCACGGCTTCCGCATGCGGCCGCTGCCCGCGCCCGAAGTGGCGAAATACCTCGCCTTCCGCATGCGCGCCGCCGGCTATCGCGGACCGGACGTGTTTGCACCGCGCGCCGCGCGGATCCTCGCGCGCGCCTCGGACGGACTCACGCGGCGCATCAACATCCTCGCCGACAAGTCGCTGCTCGCCGCCTACAGCGAATCGAGCCACGCGGTCACCGAGCGGCACGTCAGGGCCGCGATCGCCGACTCGGAATTCGCCGCCGCGCCGCTCGCTCGCGCCTGGCGACCGGCGGTGCTCCTCGGCCTGGCGGTCGCGTTCGGCGTCGTCGTGGGCCTGGGCATCCAGCGGCTCATCGCCACGCCGCGGGCCTCGCTCGTCCAGGCGCCGCCTGCCGCGCCGCCGGCCAAGCCCGCTGCCGCGCCGCCGCCGGGCAACGCGCCAGAACTGGAGTCCGAGCTCGCTCTGCAAGAGGAAGCGGAGGCGATTGCCCAGGCCGAGGCCGCCGAGACGCGCGAGGCTCTGCTGTCCAAGAGCCAGCGGCAGCGCCTGGAGGCCTATTCGGCCGGCGGGCACAAGCTGCTTTCCGAGCGCCTCGCCGCCACGCGCGAGCTGCTCGAGCGTGCGCCCGACGACAAATACGCCATCGAGCTCTTCGTCACCGGGAATCCCCAGCCGGCGCGCATGGAGCGCTTCCTCCTGCGGGCGCGCGACATAGTGCCGCTATCGGAACTTTTCCTCATTCCGATGGGCGGATCCGACGCGCCGCGCTTGCGCGTGGTCTACGGCAGCTTCGATAACGCGCAGCAGGCCCACGAAGCCGAGCGTCGCCTGCCGCCGAAATACCAGCAGGCTTTCCGTACTTCGCCGCGCAGCTTCGCCGAGCTGCGCAAGCAAATGTAAGACTCCCGAAAACGCCTGCGCGACAGGCGCTTACGCCACTTTCCTCAGAGGGCGTCCGTGTTATCCTTCGGCACGGAGGGAGTGCGCTGGGGATGAACTGGGGAAGCTGGGCTGTCGTAGCTACCGCATCGTGCGCCCTCGCAGGCTGCGGGCACGCGCCGCTCAAGCCTTCGGCAAACCATCTCCAGGCGGAAGAGCCGCAGGCGGCGGGAATGATTCCACCGCCCGTGCAGGTGACGCCACTGCTGCCCAAGCCGAAGGCGGCGCCGCGCCCCGAGACCTACAGCGTGGTGGTCAGCAACGTGCGCGCGCAGGAGCTGCTCTTCGCGCTCGCGCGCGACGCACGCCTGCAGATCGACATCGACCCGAATCTCATCGGCAGCGTGACCCTGAACGCCATCGACCAGACGCTGCCGCAGCTCCTGAACCGCATCGCGCGCCAGGTCGACATGCGCTACGAGATGGACGGCGAGACGCTCGTCGTGATGCGCGACTCGCCCTTCCTGCGCGCCTACAAGATCGACTACCTGAGCGCCTCGCGCAACGTGAAGATGCAGTCGACTGCGTCGACGCAGTTCGGCACCGGTTCGGCGACCAGCGGCCCGGCCGCGACCGGCGCGATCTCGCAGATCGACGTCGCGGCGCAGAACAACCTGTGGGATTCGATCGTGCAGAACGTGAAGGAAATCCTGCGCGAGACCGACAAGATCATCCCGGCGGCGGCCTCGGTGCCGACGCCGCTGCCCGGGGCACCGGGAAGCGCGCCCGCGGCGCCCCCCGCCGCGCCCGGCGGGCAGCCGCCCACCGCGCCGGGCGGGCAGCCGCTGCCGGTGGCGCAGCCGACCTCCACCTACCAGGAGGCGGCTGCCGTGATCGCGAACCGCGAGAGCGGCGTGCTCTACGTACGCGCCACCGCGAAGCAGCACGAGCGGGTGCAGGAATTCCTCGACCAGGTGATGACCGGCGCGAAGCGCCAGGTGCTGATCGAGGCGACCGTCGCGGAGGTCCAGCTGCGCAACGAATACCAGCGCGGCATCTCCTGGGAGCGGCTGCGCGCGCCCGGGCAGTCGGGCATCTCCGCCTCGCAGGGCACCTTCCCCACCTTCAGCCCGACCTTCGCCACCGGCCCGTTCACCCTCGGCTTCCTTTCGGCGGGCAGCAACGTCACCATCACGCTGAAGCTGCTCGAGCAGTTCGGCGACGTCAAGGTGCTGTCGAGCCCGAAGCTGGCGGTGATGAACAACCAGACGGCGATCCTGCGGGTCACGCGCGACATCATCTACTTCTCGATGATCCCGGCGAGCACGAACGTGGGCGTGGCCGGCAGCGGCACCGCGATCATCAGCCCGCAGTTCACCACCACGCCCAACATCGCGGCCGAGGGCTTCATGATGGCCGTGCTGCCGCAGATCAACAGCACCGATTCCGTCGTGCTGAACGTTCGCCCGACGATCCGCCGCCAGGTCTCTACCGCTTCCGACCCGAACCCGGCGCTCAAGGCGGCCGGTACCGAGAACATCATCCCGGTGTTCGAGACGCGCGAGTTCGATTCGATCCTGCGCCTGCAGAGCGGGCAGCTCGGCGTGCTCGCCGGCCTGATGCAGGACGTCGTGCAGAACACCGAGGCCAACATCCCCGGCATCCGCAGCATCCCGATCATCGGCGACCTCTTCGCGAACCGCAGCGATCTCAGCACGAAGACCGAGCTGGTGATCTTCCTCCGCGCCACCGTGATCCACGACCCGAGCATCGACGGCGACTTCCGCAGCCTGCGCAACCAGCTGCCGGGCGCCGACTTCCTCTCCAAGCCCAACCCCGGGAAGCTCGAGCCGCCGCTCGGTCCGGGCGACCGGCCGATACGCGCTCCGTGAGCCTGCTGCTCGAAGCGCTGAAGAAGGCCGAGAAGGC
>DASQAW010000598.1:0-11583 GCA_035635495.1 Burkholderiales bacterium | reverse complement strand
AATACCGCCGGTCGCTTGCCGATCGCGTCGCGCGCCCGGCGCCATTCGGCGATGGTCTGCGAGCGGATCGACTCCGTGCTCAGGGTGAGATCGGCGGCGACGCACAGCCGCGTCGCGGGGGCGCAGCCCTCGAGCAAAGCGGAAAAGAGCGCCTCGTTGCGGTAGGGTGTCTCGATGAAGATCTCGGTCTCGCGCTCGCGGCGCGACCGGGACTCCAACTCCCGGATGCGCTTCGCGCGCTCGGCGGCGTCGCGCGGCAGGTAGCCGCAGAACGCAAAGCGCTGGCCTTCAAGCCCCGAGGCCATCAGCGCGAGCGTGATCGACGAAGGCCCGACGAGGGGCACGACACGGAAGCCTTCGCGGTGGGCCGCCTCGACCAGCGCCGCGCCGGGATCGGCGATCGCGGGGCAGCCGGCCTCGGAGAGCAGGCCGAGCGGCCGCCCTTCCCGGAGCGGCGCGAGGAGATCGCGCTTCTCGTCGATCGCTACGACGTTGAGCTCGCGCACCGGCATGCCCAGGCCGCCGAGGAACGCGCGCGCCGATTTCGCGTTCTCCACGACGAAGTCGCTCAGGCCGCGGACGGTCGCGAGGGCGGGCGCCGGCAAAGCATCCTGCGGCGCGCCGCCAAGCGGCGCCGGGATCGCGTAAAGGATCAAACGACGCCGAGCCCGGCGCGCTCGAGCATCTCGGTGAGCGCGATCAGCGGAAGGCCGATGAGCGAGGTCGGGTCGTCGGTCTCGATGCGCGCAATGAGCGCAATCCCGAGGCCCTCCGCCTTCGCACTTCCCGCGCAGTCGTACGGTTTTTCCCGCTCGAGGTAACGCTCGATCCTCTTGTCGTCGAGCTGGCGGAAATGCACGCGGCAGGGCACGACGCGCGTCTGCAGGTTGCCGTTCGCGCTATCGAGCAGCGCGACGGCGGTAAAAAAATCGGCGCTCTTGCCGGAGAGCGCGCGCAGCTGGCGGACGGCGTTCGCGTGATCGCCGGGCTTGCCGAGGATGCGGCCTGCGCTGGTCGCGACCTGATCGGAGCCGATGATGAGCGCGTCGCGGTGCGCGGCGCGCACCGACTGCGCCTTGAGCCCGGCGAGGCGAAGCGCGGTGTCGGCCGCGTCTTCGCCCGCGAGCGGCCGCTCGTCGGTGTGGGGCGGCGCCACGTCGAAGGGCAGGCCGAGGCGCTCGAGAAGCGCCTTCCGGTAGCTGGAGGCGGATGCCAGGACGAGCTGGCGGGGCTGAGCCCGCATCTTGGATATGGCTTTGTTTTGACGCAGGAATTCCAACGATGATATCATCCGCCCCCTTATGTCGCACCAGCCGGTAATCGACGGCTTTGAATTCGCAACGGCCGGCGCGACGCAGGAAGGAAAGCTGCCGCTTTCGAGCTTTCCTCGTCTTCAGGATGTGCTCGTCTCCGATACCGGCGACGTGGCGTACGCGCTGCGAGGCGTGCGCGACGAGCGCGGGCGTGCGAGCTTGCTGCTCAGCGTGCACGCCACCCTGCAGTTGCGCTGTCAGCGCTGCCTGGGACCGTTGGCGCATGAGGTGCAGGCCGAACAGGTGCTCGTGCTCGCCGCGTCTCAGGCCGAGATCGACGCCGATCCGGCCAGCGTGGACGCGCCGGACCGCGTGCTCGCCGGCAAGGAGATGGCGGTGCGTGATCTGGTCGAGGACGAGCTGATTCTCGCGCTGCCGTACGCACCGCGGCACGAAGGCTGCGAGGCGCGCCCTGAAGGCACGGACCTCGGGAGCGTGGCGAATTCGCCATTTGCCGGCCTGCGCGGCATGATGCAGCGCAAGCATTGATTACAGAGGAGTTTCACCATGGCAGTGCAGCAGAACAAGAAATCCCCCTCGCGACGCGGCATGCACCGCTCGCATGACCATTTGACCGCGCCCGCCGTGGCGATCGAGCCGACGACCGGCGAGACGCACCTGCGGCACCACGTCAGCCCGACCGGCTTCTACCGCGGCAAGAAAGTCGTCCGCAACAAGGGCGAGTAATCCCGCTGGTCACCCTCGCCGTGGATTGCATGGGGGGCGACCACGGCCCTCACGTGACGGTGCCGGCCGCGCTCGACCTGCAGGCGCGCCTCTCCGATGTGCAGATCGTGCTCGTCGGTGTGCGCGATGCGCTCGAAGCCCAGCTCGCGGCGCGCGGCGCCGCCGCCGGCGCGCGCCTGCGTGTGCAGCCGGCGAGCCAGGTGGTGGCGATGGACGAGCCGCCGGCGCAGGCGATGCGCTACAAGAAGGACTCCTCGATGCGCGTCGCCATCAACCTGGTGAAGGAGGGCGAGGCCCATGCCGCGGTGAGCGCCGGCAACACCGGCGCGCTGATGGCGATCTCGCGCTTCGTGCTGAAGACCATCCATGGCATCGACCGCCCGGCGATCGCGACCCTGCTGCCGAACATGAACGGCGGCTACACGACCGTGCTCGATCTCGGCGCCAACGTCGATTGCACCGCAGAGCAGCTCATGCAGTTCGGCGTGATGGGCGCGATGCTGGTCGCGGCGACCGAGCACAAGGAGCGGCCGAGCGTGGGACTGCTCAACATCGGTGTCGAAGACATCAAGGGCAACGAGACGGTGAAGCGCGCGGCGGAGCTCCTGCGCGCGAGCGGACTCAATTTCCACGGCAACGTGGAAGGCGACGACATCTACAAAGGAACGACCGATGTGGTGGTGTGCGACGGCTTCGTCGGCAATGCGCTGCTCAAGGCTTCCGAGGGCGTGGCGACGATGATCGTCGGCTTCCTGCGCCAGGAGTTCAAGCGCAACCCCTGGAACAGGCTCGCCGCGCTCACCGCGAAGCCGGTGCTCAACGCGATGCGCGCGCGCATGGACCCGGCGAAATACAACGGCGCGAGCCTGCTCGGCCTGCGCGGCATCGTCATCAAGAGCCACGGCTCGGCCGACGCGCGCGCCTTCGGCTTCGCGCTCGAGCGCGCGGTGGACGAGGTGCGCAACGATGTCCCGCAGCGCATCGCCAAGCAGATGGCCGAAGTTCATCCCGTCGTCGCGGCGCCCGCGGCATGACCTACTCGCGCCTCATCGGCACGGGCAGCTACCTGCCCGCGCGCGTCATGACCAACCACGAATTCGCCGCGCGGCTCGACACGAGCGACGCGTGGATCCGCGAGCGCACCGGCATCATCCAGCGGCACATAGCCGACAAGTCGCAATCGTCGAGCGATCTTGCTTTGCACGCTTCGCAACGAGCGCTGGATGCCGCGGGCGTTGCGGCGAGCACGATCGACCTGATCGTCGTCGCCACCTCCACGCCGGACTACGTTTTTCCCAGCACGGCCTGCCTGCTGCAGGCCAAGCTCGGCGTGAAGGGCAGCGCGGCGTTCGACGTGCAGGCGGTGTGCAGCGGCTTCGTCTACGGCCTCGCGACGGCCGACAGCTTCATCCGCTCGGGCCAATGCAAGCGCGCGCTGGTCGTGGGGGCGGAGGTGTTCTCGCGCATCCTCGACTGGAACGACCGCGGCACGTGTGTGCTCTTCGGCGACGGCGCCGGTGCCGTGGTGCTGGCGGCCGACGCGAAGCCGGGCGTGCACGCCAGCATCCTGCGCGCCGACGGCTCGTACGCCGACATCCTTTCGGTGCCGGGCAACGTCTGCGGCGGCGCGATCCTCGGCACGCCGTTCCTGAAGATGGACGGGCAGGCGGTGTTCAAGTTCGCGGTGCGCGTGCTGGAGGAGTCGGCGCGCGAGACGCTCGCCGCGGCGAGGATGACGCTCGAGGACGTGGACTGGCTGATCCCGCACCAGGCCAACGTGCGCATCCTGGAAGCGACCGCGCGCAAGCTCGGCCTCGCGCGCGACAGGCTGGTGGTCACCGTGGACCATCATGGCAACACCTCGGCGGCATCCGTGCCGCTCGCGCTGGACGAGTTCGTCCGCGCCGGGAAAATCCGCGCCGGGCAGCGCGTGCTGCTGCAGGGCGTCGGCGGCGGCTTCACCTGGGGCTCTTCATTGGTGACGCTATGAAGCTTGCGATGGTCTTTCCCGGGCAAGGCTCGCAGTCCGTGGGCATGCTGAAGGCGTACGCCGGCCTGCCCGCGATCGAGGAGGTGCGCTCCGAGGCGCGCGAAGTGCTGGGGGACCATTTCCTCCCGTTGCTGGACGACGGGCCGGCCGAGGCGCTGAACCAGACGGTGAACACGCAGCCCGCGATGGTCACCGCCGGCTACGCCGCGTACCGCGCGTGGCGCGCGCTCGGCGCTCCGGCGCCCGAGCTCGCCGCGGGACACAGCCTCGGCGAGTACACGGCGCTGACGGCGGCCGGCGCGCTGTCCTTTGCCGACGCGCTGCCGCTCGTGCATTTCCGTGCCCAGGCGATGCAGGAGGCGGTGCCGGCGGGGCAGGGCGCGATGGCCGCGATTCTCAACCTCGACGACGAGCACGTCGTCGCCGCGTGCGCCGAGGCCGGCGGCAGCGTGCAGGCGGTGAACTTCAACGCGCCCGGACAGGTCGTCATCGCCGGCGAAAAGGCGGCCGTGGACCGCGCGATCGAGAACTGCATGGCGCGCGGCGCGAAGCGCGCCATGCCGCTGCCGGTGAGCGCGCCGTTCCACTCGACGCTCATGCGGCCGGCCGCCGAGCGGCTCAAGGGGCATATCCGGAGCGTGCGGATGGCCGCGCCGCAGTTCGCGGTCGTGAACAACGTCGACGTGAAGGCCGAGCGCGATCCGGCGCGCATCAAGGACGCGCTGGTGCGGCAGGCGGCGTCGCCCGTGCGGTGGGTCGAGACGATCCGGTCGTTCGTGCAGCAGGGCGCCACGCATATCATCGAATGCGGCCCCGGCCGGGTGCTCGCCGGCATGACGAAGCGCATCGCGCCGAGCGTGCAGTCGCTGACGCTGCACGACCGCGCATCGCTGGAAGCCGCCGTGAAAGCGCTGAAAGGATGAGCATGCTGGAAGGCAAAGTCGCGGTGGTCACCGGCGCCTCGCGCGGCATCGGCCGCGCGATCGCCGAGGAGCTGGGCAAGCAGGGCGCGAAGGTCGTGGGGACGTCGACCAGCGCCGAGGGCGCGGCCAAGGTGCCGGGCGTCGGCAAGGTGCTGAACGTGCGCGATGCGGGCGCCGTCGATGCCTTCATCGACGAGGTGCAGAAACAGGCGGGCGACATTGCGATCCTCGTCAACAACGCCGGCATCGCGAAGGACAACCTGGCGCTGCGCATGAAGGACGCGGACTGGGATGAAGTCATCGATACCAACCTGCGCGCGGTGTTCCGCCTGTCCAGGGCGGTGATGCGCGGCATGATGAAGGCGCGCTGGGGCCGCATCATCAACATCACCTCGGTGGTGGGCGAGTCGGGCAACGCCGGACAGGCGAATTACGCCGCGGCGAAGGCCGGAGTCGTGGGCATGACCAAGTCGCTGGCGCGCGAGCTCGGCAGCCGCAACATCACGGTGAACTGCGTGGCGCCCGGATTCATCGACACCGACATGACGCGGGCGTTGAGCGAAGAACAGAAGAGCGCGCTCCTCGCCCAGATTCCCCTCGGCCGCCTCGGCTCGGGCGCCGATGTCGCCGCCGCCGTCGCCTATCTCGCGTCGCCCGCTGCCGGATATGTCACAGGCACGGTCCTGCACGTCAACGGCGGCATGTACATGGCGTAAAATACGCCCCCTTTTCAAGGAGAAGTCGATGGCGGAGAACATCGAGCAAGCGGTCAAGAAAATCATTGCCGAGCAGCTCGGCGTCAACGAGGCCGAGATCAAGAACGACTCGTCGTTCGTCGACGATCTCGGCGCCGACTCGCTCGACACCGTCGAGCTCGTGATGGCGCTGGAGGAGGAATTCGAGACCGAGATTCCCGACGAAGAAGCGGAAAAGATCACCACCGTCCAGCAGGCCATCGACTACATCAAGGCGCACGCCAAGGCCTAGAGTCCGCCCGAAGGTAAATCACCGTGAGCCGTAGGCGAGTCGTCGTCACCGGCCTCGGCATCGTCTGTCCCATCGGCAACAGCGTCCAGGAAGCCTGGGACAGCGCGCTCGCCGGCAGGTCCGGAATCACCCGCATCACGCGCTTCGATCCCTCGCGCCTGTCGAGTCAGATCGCCGGCGAGGTGAAGAACTTCGACGTCGCGCCGTACATGTCGCCGAAGGAAGCGCGGCGCATGGACCTGTTCATCCACTACGGCATGGCGGCGGGGCTGCAGGCCTGGCGCGACTGCGGCCTGGCGATCACGCCGGCGAACGCCGAGCAGGTCGGCATCAACTTCGGCTCTGGCATCGGCGGGCTGCCGCTGATCGAGTCGATGAAGGAGGAGCTCGACAAGAACGGCCCCCGCCGCATCTCGCCCTTCTTCATCCCGGGCAGCATCATCAACATGATCGCGGGGCTGCTGTCGATCGAGATCGGCGCGAAGGGGCCGAACCTCGCGATGGTCACGGCCTGCACCACCTCCACGCACTGCATCGGCGAGGCGACCAAGTCGATCCGCTACGGCGAAGCCGACGTGATGATCGCCGGCGGCGCCGAGGCCGTGGTCACCGAGCTCTCGATCGGCGGCTTCGCCTCCGCGCGCGCGCTTTCCACCCGCAATGAAGACCCGGCGACGGCGTCGCGGCCGTGGGACAAGGAGCGCGACGGCTTCGTGCTCGGCGAGGGCGCCGGCGCGGTGGTGCTCGAGGAGTACGAGCACGCGAAGAAGCGCGGCGCGCGCATCTATTGCGAGGTGATCGGCTACGGCGTCTCGGCCGACGCCCACCACATGACCGCGCCACCCGAGGACGGAGACGGCGGCTTCCGCGCGATGCGCAACGCGGTGCGCGAGGGCAGCATCGACCTTTCGCAGATCGATTACATCAACGCGCACGGCACCTCGACGCCGCTCGGCGACGTGGCCGAGACGATCGCGGTCAAGCGGCTGCTGGGCGATCGCGCGCACAAGGTCGCGGTCAATTCGACCAAGTCGATGACCGGGCACCTGCTCGGCGCTGCGGGCGGCGTCGAGGCGGTGTTCACCGCGCTGGCGCTGCGCGACCAAGTTTCGCCACCCACCATCAACCTGCGCACGCCCGACCCGGCGTGCGATCTCGACTACGTGCCGAACGCTGCGCGCCGCATGCCGATTCGCATCGCGCTGTCCAACTCGTTCGGCTTCGGCGGCACGAACGGCACCATCGCCCTGGCGCGCATGTGAGCGCCGCGGCGCGCCTGGAGCTAAGACCCTCGCCGGCCCTCGCCGCCCTGATCGTCGTCGCGCACGGCGCCGCGGCGGGGGCCGCCTGTCTCGTCGTGCCCGGATTGATGGCCGCGGCGCTGGCCGCGCTGCTGGTTGCGCTGGGAGTGGCGGCGGCGTGGAGCCGGGCGCTGCTTCGCGCCCCGGGCTCGGTACGCGCGATCCAGCTCGGCGGTGCGCAGCCGGTCTTCGAGCTTGCGAACGGTGACAGCTTTCCCGCTGCGGTCGCCGAGCGCCGCTACGTCACCCGGCATGTCGTCGCGCTTCCCGTGGGCGCACCCCTCAGCCGCACGCTGCTCGTCACCGGGGACATGCTCGGCGCGCAGGAGTTCCGTCGTCTTCGCATCTGGGCGCTCTGGAACCGCATGCCCGGCGTGGCGGCGAAGCAACTCCAAACCTGAGGAGATGCCGTGGCGAGCCCCGAACTATTTCATAGCGTGCGCGTCTATGGCACATAGACGTTGCAGACGGACTGCTGAGTCCGGGGGTGGGGAGCCCTCGCCGCGCGATGTCTGACCGCGATATCGACCGCCAGCTGGTCGAGCGGGCGCAGCGTGGCGACAAGCGAGCGTTCGAGATGCTCGTTGAGAAGTATCAGCGCAAGCTGGGACGGCTGCTGTCGCGGTTCATCCGCGATCCGGCCGAGGTCGAAGATGTGACGCAGGAAGCGTTCATCAAGGCCTACCGCGCGCTCCCCGCGTTCCGTGGCGACAGTGCCTTCTACACGTGGCTGTACCGGATCGGCATCAACACGGCCAAGAACTACCTCATGGCCATGGGTCGGCGGGCGCCGACCTCGACCGAGGTGGAGGCCGAAGAGGCGGAAGGGTTCGAGGAAGGCGAGCAGCTGCGCGACATCAATACGCCCGAGAGCGTGCTACTGTCGAACGAGATCGCGGAGACGGTGAACGCCACGATCGAGGGGCTGCCCGAGGAGCTGAGGAAGGCGATTCAGATGCGCGAGATCGAAGGGATGAGTTACGAGGACATCGCGCAGGCCATGGATTGCCCGATCGGCACCGTGCGCTCGCGGATCTTCAGGGCGCGCGAGGCCATAGCCGAGCAATTGAGGCCGTTGCTGGATACGGGTAAGGACAGGCGTTGGTGAAAGGCAGGCAGGGGCGATGAAGGAACAGATTTCGGCACTGATGGACGGCGAGCTCGACCAGCGCGCCGCGGGGGAAGCGATCGAGCGGCTGCGCGCGAGCGGCGAGGCGCTCCAGACCTGGCGGGTCTACCACCTGATCAGCGACGGCATGCGCGATACGCGGCTGCTCTCCGCGGGCTTCACCGCCCGCCTGAGCGAGCGCCTGGCGGCCGAGCCGGCCGTGCTGGCGCCCTCCAGCCTGCCCGGCCGCACGCCGGTCCAGCGCTTCGCCTACGCCGCTGCGGCAAGCGTCGCCGCGGTCGCGCTGGTCGGCTGGCTGGCGTTTGCGCCGCAGCCCGAGGTTAGCGCGCCGATCGCCAAGGCACCGACAGCCGTCACGCCAGCGGTGATGGTGCCGCTGCCGAGCGCGGCTCAGGACTACCTCCTCGCCCATCAGGGATTTTCTCCGCGCGTCTCGCTCCAGGGGATGGCGCCCTACGTGCGCACGGTGGCCGATCGCGCCGACGAGCCCGGCAAGTGATCGCATCGCGCGCCTGGCCGGCGCTGCTGGTTCTCCTCGCGGGGACCGCCGCGGCGCAATCACCCGAAAGCCTGGCCTGGCTGCGCAAGATCCAGGACGCGACGCGCAACCTTTCCTACACCGGCACATTCGTCTACCAGCACGGCGGCCGCACCGAGACCTCGCGCATCACGCGCCTCGCGAGCGCTGATACCGAGCGGCTGGAAGTGCTCGACGGCATGCCGCGTGAGCTGGTGCGCACGAAGGACACGGTGCGCTGCTACCTGCCCGAGAGCAAGGTCGTCAAAGTCGAGCGCCGCACGGCGGACCGCAGCTTCCCGGCGCTCTTGCCGGAGAGGCTCGGCGCCATCGCCCAGCACTACGACATCTCGCTCGGCGAGACGCTGCGGGTGGGCGGCTTCGACTGCCAGGCGGTCGTGCTCACGCCCAAGGACAACCTGCGCTACGGCTATCGCCTCTATGCCGACACCTCGACCGGCATGCTGGTGCGCGCGGTCACCGTCGATGCCGCCGGCAACCAGATCGAGCAGTTCAAGTTCACGCAGCTCGACTTCCGCCGCGTCACGCCCGAGATGGTGAGGTCGAGGCACGCCGCCGCGTCCTGGCGCGTCGAGGACACCGAGGCGGTGCCGGCGCGGCTGGCGGGCTGGAGCCTCTCCGCCGAGCTGCCCGGCTTCCACAAGATCGTCGAGCTGACGCGGCGCATGGGCGAGTCGAGGCCGGTCGGGCAGGTGGTCTACTCCGACGGGCTGGCCGCGGTTTCGGTGTTCATCGAGCCCTTGCAGGCGCGCCGGGAGCCCGCGCGCACCGGGCTGGCGAGCTTCGGCGCGATCCACTTTTATACTCGCGAGGTCGCCAACCACATGGTGACCGTCGTGGGCGAAGCACCTGCGGCGAGCGTGCAGCGCATCGCCAATGCCGTCGAGTACCGAGTACCCAAGAACTAGGAGAGAAGCATGAAAACGATGAGAGCCGTCGCCACGCTGTGGCTGGCGGCGTTCGGCCTGACTGCGGCCCTGACCGCCCAGGCGCAGCGCGACCTGCCCGACTTCACGCGCGTGGTGGAGGACCAGGGCAATGCGGTCGTCAACATCAGCACCACGCAGGCGGTGCGCCGCGCCGGTGGCGGCGCGATGCCACAGGTGCCGGGCATGGAGGACGAGGAAGTGCTCGAGTTCTTCCGCCGCTTCATCCCGCGCCAGCCGGGGCCCGGGCAGCCCGGGCCCGGACCGGGACCGCGCTCGGAGAGCCGCTCGCTCGGCTCGGGCTTCGTCATCAGCCAGGACGGCTACGTGCTCACCAACGCGCACGTCGTCGAAGGCGCCGACGAGATCACGGTCAAGTTCACCGACAAGCGCGAGTTCAAGGCGAAGGTGATCGGCGCCGACAAGCGCACCGACATCGCGCTGATCAAGATCGACGCGACCGGCCTGCCGGCGGTGCGCTTCGGCGACCCCTCCAAGCTCAAGGTCGGCGAATGGGTGGTGGCGATCGGCTCGCCTTTCGGCTTCGAGAACACGGTCACCGCGGGCATCGTCAGCGCGAAAGGACGCTCGCTGCCGCAGGAGAACTTCGTGCCGTTCATCCAGACCGACGTGGCGATCAACCCGGGCAACTCGGGCGGGCCGCTGTTCAACATGCGCGGCGAGGTGGTCGGCATCAACTCGCAGATCTACAGCCGCACCGGCGGCTTCATGGGCCTGTCGTTCGCCATTCCCGCGGACGTCGCGCTCGACGTCCAGAAGCAGCTGAAGGAGAAAGGCCGCGTGGCGCGCGGCCGCATCGGCGTCGTGATCCAGGAGGTGACGCGCGATCTCGCCACCTCGTTCGGGCTCGACAAGCCGCGCGGCGCGCTGGTCAACTCGGTGGAGAAGGGCAGCCCCGCGGACAAGGCGGGCATCGAGGCGACCGACATCATCCTGTCCTTCGACGGCAAGCAGGTGGATGCCTCGAGCGACCTGCCGCGCATCGTCGGCTCGACGCGCCCCGGCTCGACCTCCACGGTCGAGGTGTGGCGCAAGGGCGTGACCAAGAAGCTCACGCTGACGGTGGGCGAGCTGCAGGAGGACCGCGTCGCCGCCGCCGACAAGCCGCGGCCGCAGAAGTCCGAGCAGGCGCAGGCCAACCGCCTCGGCATCGTCGTCGCGGAGCTCACCCCCGAGCAGAAGAAGGAGCTGAAGGTGTCGGGCGGCCTGGTCGTCACCGAGGTGCGCCCCGATGCGCGCGCCTCCGACGTGCGCAAGGGCGACCTCCTGCTGACGCTGGTGCACAAGGGCCAGCACACCGAGCTCAAGTCGGTCGACCAGTTCAATAAGCTGCTCGCGGGCCTGGACAAGAACGCGGTCATCACGCTGCAGGTGAAGCGCGGCGAGACGATGGCCTTCGTCACCATCTCGGGCCTGACTGATAAAGGGTAAGCAGCGCAGGAAACGCGCCGCAAAGCAGGCTAGGCTCTACGGGCGCGCCGGCTGCCATCTGTGCGAGCAGATGGCCCGCGCGCTGCGGGCGTTCGGCGTGGCGTTCGAGGAGTTCGATGTCGACGCCGACGCCGCCCTGGTTGGCCGCTATGGTGACCGCGTCCCGGTCCTGACGGACGCCGCGGGCAATGAGCTCTGCCACGGGCGCCTCGACCCGGCGGTGCTCGAGCAAATCCAATAAAATAGCGCCCCGAGGAGGGTGCCACCGCTGGCGGCACCCTCTTTCGTTATATGGCTCAGAACCACATCCGCAACTTCTCCATCATCGCCCACATCG
>DASQAW010000597.1:0-12044 GCA_035635495.1 Burkholderiales bacterium | reverse complement strand
AAGCGCGGCAGGCTGACCATTTTCTTCGGCGCCACCGCCGGCGTCGGCAAGACCTTCACCATGCTCGAGGCGGCGCACGAGCGCAAAGCGAAGGGCGCCGACGTGGTCGTCGGCTACGTCGAGCCGCACGGCCGCGCCGAGACCGAGGCGCTGCTCGAGGGCCTTGAGCGCCTGCCTTACCTGCAGCTCGGCTACCGTGGAAAGCAGCTGCGCGACTTCGACCTCGACCGCGCGCTCGCGCGCAGGCCCGAGGTGCTGCTGGTCGACGAGCTGGCGCACTCCAACCCGGTCGAGGCCGAGCCCGCGCCGCGCCACGCCAAGCGCTGGCAGGACGTGGAAGAGCTGCTCGCCGCCAGCATCGACGTCTACACCACGGTCAACGTGCAGCACATCGAGAGCCTGAACGACGTGGTCGCGGGCATCACCGGCGTGCGCATGAAGGAGACCGTGCCCGACGCGGTGTTCGAGAACGCCGACGAGGTGGTGCTGATCGACACCCCGCCCGACGAGCTGCTCGAGCGCCTGCACGCCGGCAAGGTCTACATCCCCGAGCAGGCGAAGAACGCGATCGAGAACTTCTTCCGCAAGGGCAATCTCATCGCGCTGCGCGAGATGGCGCTGCGCACCACCGCCGACCGCGTCGACAAGGCGATGCGCGAGTACCGCGAGGGCGAGGGCATCCGCGCGACCTGGGCCGCGGGCGAGCGCCTGATGGTGGCGATCGGCCCCGACGAGCAGGGCGAGCGGCTGATCCGCGCCGGCAAGCGCCTCGCCACCGCGCTGCACGCCGGCTGGATCGCGGTGTACGTCGAGACGCCGGATCTGCTGCGGCTCTCGGATGAGAAGCGCAACGAGCGCATCGCGCTGCTGCGCCTGGCCGAGTCGCTCGGGGCGGAAACGGTAACGCTTTCCGGCTCGAGCGCAGGCGAGGCGCTCGCCGACTATGCGCGCGAGCGCAATGTCACCCGCATCGTCATCGGACGGCCGCGCCGGCCGCTCTGGCGGCGGCTGTTCCGAGCCTCGACCTACGGCGAGCTCCTGGCCCGTGCCGAGGGTATCGATCTCCACGTCGTCGGCGGCGCCGACGAGGCGGCCGTGCTGCGCAGTCCGTTCCTCGCGCGCACGCGCGCCTACTTCGGCGCGGCGCCGCCGAGCCGGAAGAAGCGCTGGCCCGGGTACGCGTGGGGCGCGGCCGCGACCTCGCTGTGCACGGTGCTCGGCTTCCCCATGAGCCCGCGGTTCGAGCTGGTGAACATCGCCATGGTCTACCTGCTCGCGGTCGTGCTGATCGCCATGCGCTACGGCCGCGGCCCGGCGGTCGCCACCTCGATCCTGGCGGTGGCGGCGTTCGACTTCTTCTTCGTGCCGCCCCAGCTCACGTTCGCGGTGTCCGACGCGCAGTACCTGCTGACTTTCGGGATCATGCTGCTGGTGGCGCTGGTCATCTCGAACCTGACCGCGAGCGTGCGCCTCCAAGCCAACGTCGCCGGGCACCGCGAGCGGCGCACGGCGCTGCTCTACGCGATGGCGCGCGAGCTCGCCGCGACCCGCGGCCAGGAGCCGATGGCGCGGGTCGCGGTGCGCCACGTGGGCGAGGTGTTCGACAGCCAGGTGGTGGTGCTGCTGCCCGACGCCGCGGGCCGGCTGCATTACCCGAAGGGCGAGAGCCTGCCCGCGTCGCTGCACGGCGCGGATCTCGCGGTGGCGCAATGGGTGCAGGACCACGGCGAGCCGGCCGGCCTTGGCACCAACACGCTGCCGGCGAACGAGGCGGTGTATCTGCCGCTCAAGGGCTCGCAAGCCGTGCTCGGCGTGGTGGCGGTGCTGCCGGCCAATCCGCGGCGCGTGCTGCTGCCCGAGCAGTTCCACCTGCTCGAGACCTTCGCCGGGCAGATCGCGATCGCGCTCGAGCGCGCGCACCTCGCCGAGCAGGCGCAGAGCGCGCAAGTGCAGGCGGAGACCGAGGGGTTGCGCAACGCGCTGCTGGCTTCGATCTCGCACGACCTGCGCACGCCGCTCGCGGTCATCGCCGGCGCCTCGTCGAGCCTCGCCGAGCGCGGCGAGCGCCTGAAGCCGGAGGAAAGGAAGGCGCTCGCGCTTTCCATCTTCGAGCAGTCGCGCGAGATGGGCGAGCTCGTCGGCAACGTGCTGGAGATGACGCGCCTCGAGGCCGGGGCCATCGCGCTCAACCGCGACTGGCACGCGATCGGCGAGATCGCCGGCTCGGTGCTGCGCCGCCTGGAGGAGCGCCTGGGCAGCCACGCCGTGCAGGTCGATCTGCCGCTCGAGCTGCCGCTGGTGCGCGTCGATGCTGCCTTGATCGAGCAGGTGCTCGCCAACCTGCTGGAGAACGCGGTCAAGTACACGCCGCCCGACACGCGCATCACGCTGCGGGTCGACCGGCGCGACGACGCGCTGCTCGTCTCGGTGGAGGACGGCGGGCCGGGGCTTCCGCACGGTGATCCCGAACGGCTCTTCGCTAAATTCCACCGCGGCACCACCGAAGGCTCGGTCGGCGGCGTGGGCCTCGGGCTCGCGATCTGCCGCGCGATCGTGCGGCTGCACGGCGGAAAGATCTGGGCCGAGCGCCGTACCGAGGGAGGCGCGGCCTTCCGCTTCACGCTGCCGCTGGAGGAAGAGCCCCGCGTGCCCGCGGAGCGGGCCGCGGCATGACCACCATCCTGGTTGTCGAGGACGAGCCAGACATCCGGCAGTTCCTGCGCTCCTCGCTCGGCGCCGAGGGCTACAAGGTCGTCGAGTCCGGCACCGGCGAGCGCGGCACGATCGACGCCGGCACGCACAAGCCCGACCTCGCCATCGTCGACCTCGGGCTGCCCGACTTCGACGGCGTCGAGGTGATCCGGCGCATCCGTGCCTGGTCGCCGATGCCGATCATCGTGCTCTCGGCGCGCGCGCTCGAGCAGGCCAAGGTGCAGGCGCTCGACGCCGGCGCCGACGACTATGTCACCAAGCCGTTCGGCGTCGGCGAGCTCCTCGCCCGCGTGCGCGTTGCCTTGCGCCATACGGCGCGCTCGGCGGCGGGCAAGCCGCTCCTCGGGATGGGCAAGGTGAGCGTCGATCTCGAAAAGCACCTGGTACGCCGCGAAGGAGCCGAGGTGCATCTCACGGCGCTGGAATTCCGGCTCCTCACCTGCCTCGCCCAGCACCTCGGCATGGTGGTCACGCACCGGCAGCTCCTGCGCGAGGTCTGGGGCCCGTCGCACGTCGAGCAGACGCACTACCTGCGCATCTACATGAAGCAGCTACGCGACAAGCTGGAGGAGGATCCGGTGCGGCCGCGCTACCTCGTCACCGAGACGGGCGTCGGCTACCGGCTGCTGGCAGACGAAACTTAGGGGACTTGGGCTACGCCCAGGCTTGCTGCGGCGCGGGCAGCGCGTCGGCGTCGAACTTGGTCAGGACAACCTTCGTGTATTCGCCGAGGCGCGTGATGGTGACTTCCTGGCGCGGCGAAAAAGCGAGCCACGGCTCGTTGGCGGCCGCGGCGCCCTGCGATCGGACTTGTTCGATGGACCACTTGAACAGCATGGTGCGCATCGTGCGCGAGCAAGATGACGCGCGTAAGGGACGAAGCGACAGAAAATGTGTGACCTACGCAAAAATCTATGCCCGGAGCGGAACTAGTTCACACCCGCCCTAGATCTGAACGCGCGAGCCGAGCTCGATCACCCGGTTGGTCGGGATGTTGAAGTAATCGGTGACGTTGCCGGCGTTGCGCGCCATCGCGGCGAAGATGCGGTCGCGCCAGAACGCCATGCCGGCGCCGCCGTGCACCGGCACGATCTTCTGCCGCGAGAGGAAGAAAGAGGTCTCCATCAGGTCGAATTCCAGCCCGAGCGCGCCGCAGAGCTCGAGCGCGCGCGTCACGTCGGGGCGGTTCATGAAGCCGTAGCGCACGCGGATGCGCCAGCAGCCGTGGCCCATCGCCTCGCAGGTGACGCGGTCGGAGAAAGCGATCCAGGGCACGTCGCGCACCTCCACCGTCAGGAACACCACGCGCTCGTGCAGCACCTTGTTGTGCGAGAGGTTGTGCAGCAGCGCGTGCGGCACGGCGTCGGGCGTCGCGGTGAGGAAGATCGCCGTCCCCGGCACGCGGATCGGCGGGTCCTTGAACAGCGACTCGAGGAAGCCCTTCAGCGGCACCGCGCCCTCCTCCAGGCGCTTGAACAGGATCTCGCGGCCGCGGCGCCAGGTCGTCATGGTGGCGAAGACGCAGGCGCCGATGGCGAGCGGAAACCAGCCGCCGTCGGCGATCTTCAGCAGCGTCGCGATGAAGAACGACAGGTCGATGATGGCGAAGAAGCCGGTGGCGAGGATGCACAGCCACAGCGGGTAGCTCCACATGTAGCGGATGACGAAGAAGGTGAGCAGCGTGTCGACCAGCATGGTCGCGGTCACCGCCACGCCGTACGCGCCGGCCAGGCGCGAGGAGGAGCCGAAGCCGATCACCGCGGCGATCACCACCGCGCACAGGATCCAGTTGATCGACGGGATGTAGATCTGCCCCACCTCGCGCGCCGAGGTGTGCACGATGGTCATGCGCGGCAGGAAGCCGAGCTGCACGGCCTGCTTGGTGAGCGAAAAGGCGCCCGAGATCACCGCCTGCGACGCGATCACGGTGGCCGCGGTGGCGAGCGCCACCATCGGGTAGAGCGCCCAGGCCGGCACCAGCAGGTAGAACGGGTTCTCGACCGCCCGCGGATTCACCATCAGCAGCGCGCCCTGCCCGAAGTAGTTCAGCACCAGCGCCGGCGCCACCAGGCTGAACCAGGCGATGCGCACCGCGCCCTTGCCGAAGTGGCCCATGTCGGCATAGAGCGCTTCCGCGCCGGTGACGGCGAGCACGACCGAGCCGAGCACGACGAACGACGCGGCGCCGTGGCTGGTGAGGAAGCCGAGGGCGTGCAGCGGGTTCAGCGCCGCGAGGATCGCCGGCGCCTGCACCACGCCGTGGATTCCGGCCGCGCCGATGGCGATGAACCACGCCATGGTCACGGGGCCGAAGAGCTTGCCCACCGCCGCGGTGCCGCGCGCCTGCAGCGCGAACAGCGCGAGCAGCACGAACACGGCGACCGGCACGACATAGGGCTTGAGCGCCTTGGTGCCGACCTCGAGGCCCTCGACCGCCGACAGCACCGAGATCGCCGGCGTGAGCACCGCGTCGCCGTAGAAGAGCGAGGCGCCGAAGACACCGATCAGGAGCATCGCGATGCGCCACTCCTGGTGCTGCTTGATCGCCTTCTGCGCGAGCGCGATCAGCGCCATGATGCCGCCCTCGCCGCGATTGTCGGCGCGCATGATCAGCACGACGTATTTCAGCGAGACGACGACCATCAGCGCCCAGAAGATGGTCGAGAGCCCGCCGAGGATGTTGTCGTGCGTGAGCGGGATGCCGTGGTCCGGGGAGAAGGTCTCCTTCACCGCGTACAGCGGGCTGGTGCCGATGTCGCCGAAGACGATGCCGAGCGCGGCGAGCGTCAACGCGGCGAGCGAGGACCTGCGGTGGCGGCTGTCGCGTTCCAAAAAGCTCAGGGCTTGTAGGTGACGAGCGAGCGCTCTAGGCGCAGCTGCAGCGGTTCGACCAAGGCCGCGCTCCCTTGCGGGCGCGAGCCCCAAAGATAACCCAGCACGACGGCGGCGATGAGCGCCGCCGGCACCCAGAGCACGAAACGGCGCGCCGGCCGGCGGCTCGCCAGCACCTGGCGCAGCCGGCCCTCGTGGGCGGCGCGCCCGCGCCTCGCCTCGGCCGCGCGCTCGCCGGCGGCAGCGGCCTCCGCGCTCTTGCGCGCCAGCGCCTCCTCGGCCGCGATGCGTGATTGCAGAATGGTGGTGGCGCGCGACTCGGCCTCGGCACGCTCGGCGGAATTGGCCTCGCTCCGGCGCTCGGCTTCCAGGCGCCCGTGCAGCTCCGCCGCGGCCTCGGCTTCGGCCTTTTCCCGCTCGCGCGCCGCACGCAGCGCTTCGGCGTCGGCTTGCGCCCGCGCCTGGCCGCCGCGGCGCAGCTCCGCATCGAGCGCCGCGCGCTGGCGCGCCGCTTCCGTGGCGCGCTTCTCGGCCTGCGCCGTGCGCTCGGCTTCCGCCCTGATCGCGCTCTCGGCGGCGATGCGCGCCTGCAGCTCCGCCGCCGCAACCGCTTCGGCGGCGGCCAGTTCCTCCAGCGCAGCGCGGCGCTGCTCTTCCGCTGCCAGGCGTTCCGCCAGCTCGTGCCCGGCGCGCGCTTCGGCCTGCTCGCGCTCGCGTGCGGCCCGCCCGGCCTTCTCTTCCGCCTCGGCGCGCGCCTTCGCCGCGAGGCGCAGCATCTCGTCGGCGGCGCGGCGCTCCTCCGCCGCCACCGCGGCCGCCGCCTCGGTCTCGGCGGCGTCGCGCGAACGGGCGGCGAGCGTCTCCTCGGCGCGCGCGCGCTCGCGCCCGGCGGCGGCGAGCGTCTTCTCGGCCTGCGCGCGCTCCGCGGCCGCGGCGCGCGCCTTGGCCTTGGCGTCGGCCGCCTCACGGGCGGCCTGCGCGGCGTTCGCTTCGGCGTCGCCGCGTTCCTGCGCGGCGCGCTTCAGCCCAAGCTCGGCGCCCGCGCGCTCGCGCCCCAGGCGCTCGGCCTCGAGCTCCGTGCTGGCGCGAGCATCGGCCGCCTGCCGCGCCGCCTGCTCCGCCGCCTCGGCGGCGCGGGCGCGTTGCGCCCCCGTTTCCTCCGCCTTTGCTCGCTCCAGGGCGGCAATCGCCAAGCTGCGATCCGCCGCGGCGCGCGCTTCCAGCTCAGCCTGCGCCCGCGCCTTCGCCTCCGCCGCCTGGCTCGCGGCCGCTGCCGCCGCCTGCTCGACCTCCCGGCGCTGCTCCGCCGCCAGCCTGAGCGCGGCCTCGGCGCCGGTGCGTTCATCGGCGAGGCGCGCCGCTTCCGCTTCGGCGCCGGCTCGCGCCTGCGCTTCCCGCCGCAGCTTCTCCTCGCGCGCTTCGCGCTCGCGCGCCGCCTCCAGCGCCTGCCCCTCGGCATGCGCGCGCTGGCGCGCCTTGTCCTCGGCCGCCTTCTCCGCCGCGCGGCGCTCCTCGGCGAGCGCCGCCGCGCGGCTTTCGGCCGCCAGGCGCGCCTGGGCCTGCTCGAGCGCCGTCTGCTCGGCAGCGGTACGCTCGCGCGCGAGGCGCTCGGCCTCCGTGTCGGCGGCGGCGCGCGCCTCGGCTTCGCGCTTGAGCTTTTCCTCACTCGCCGCACGCTCGTCGGCCGCTGCGCGTGCTGCCTGCTCCGTGGCCGCGCGCGCCTGCGCTGCGCCGCGCGCGCGCTCTTCGGCCGCGGTGCGCGAGCGCGCGAGTTCCGCGGCTTGCGCCTCCACGTTGCGGCGCTCCTCGGCGAGCGCCTTCGCCGCGCTGTCCGCTTCGCCGCGCAGCCGCGCCTGCTCGAGCGCCGCGCGCTCGGTCTCGGCGCGCTCGCGTGCCAGGCGCCCCGCCTCGGCCTCGGCGGCGACCTTCTCCTCGGTCTCGCGCCGCAGCTTTTCCTCGGCGGCCTTCTTCTCGCGCGCCGCTTCCAGCGCGCGCGCCTCGGCCTGCACGCGCTCGCGCACGGCGCGGCGCGCCTGCTCTTCCGCCACCGCCCGCTCGCGCATGGCCGCGCCGGCCTGCACCTGCGCCTCGGCGCGCTCGCGGGCGTGCGCCGAAGCCTCCTCCTCCTTCTGCCGGCGCTGCTCGGCGAGCGCCGCGGCCTTCTTCTCCGCCTCCTCGCGATTCTTCGCCTCGGCGAGCGCCTGCGCCTCGGCGCGCTCGCGCTCGGCGACCAGCCGCGCCGCCTTGGCCTCAGCCTCGGCGCGCGCGTGGGCCATGCGCCGCAACTCGACCTCGGCCGCCTGGCGCTCGCGCGCAAGGTCGAGGCCGCGCTTCTCTTCGGCAACGCGCGCGCTCGCTACCTGCTCGGCGGCCTTCTCGCGCTCGATCTTCTCGCGCTCCACGCCCTGCAGCTGGTCGGAGAGCTTGCTCATTTGCGTCGTGCGTCGGTCCTGTTGGTAGCCTTCGTCGGCGTATCCGGCTTCGGTGCTACCGGCGCGGGCTTGGCCGGCGCCGCCGCCGGCTTGGCGGCCGGCTTCACGACGGTCTTGGCGAAGTCCAGATTGATCATGTCGCTGAGCGCATCGGCAAAGGCCTCGCGCACCTTGAGCATCGCCGGCAGCGCCTTCTTGTAGGCCTCGACGATTGCGGGATCGTAGCGCTTGGCGGAGAGCTTCTCGATCTCGAATGAGGCGTCGTCGGGCGTGCGCGGCCCGCGGTAGAACTGCGTGGCGGTCATCGCCTCGAAGCTGTCGACCACCGCCATCACGCGCCCCGGCCACGGTATAGCCTCGCCCTTGAGGCCGTCCGGGTAGCCCGAGCCGTCCCAGTTCTCATGATGGGTGAGCGCGATCTGGCGCGCGAGCTTGAGGAGCGGGTCGTCCTGCTCGCCGATGATTTCGGCGCCGATCTTGGGATGGCGCCGGATGCGCTCCCAGTCCGGCGCCGACAGCTTTTCCTTTTTCTGCAGTATCTCCGACGGAATGCCCAGCTTGCCCACGTCGTGCAGCGGCGCCGCGATCGACATCATCTCGCACACCTGCGGCTTCGCGCCCGCCGCCTGCGAGATCAGCTTCGCGTACTGCGCGAGGCGCATCACGCGGTTGCCGACCGCCGAGCTCTCGTGCAACTGCATGGCGCGGCCGAGCCGCCGGATCAGCTCGGCGCGCGTCTTCTCGAGCTGCGCGGTGCGCTCCTGCACCAGCTGCTCGAGCTCATGGCGCCGGTCGGACAGCGCGAGGTGCAGGCGCACGCGCGCCATCAGCACCTTGCCGTTGATCGGCTTGGTGATGTAGTCGACCGCGCCGGACTCGAATCCCTCGACCTGCGCCTCCGTCTCGGCCTTTCCGGTGAGGAAGACCACAGGAATGTCGGCGGTGCGCGGATCGCCTTTCAGCGCGCGGCACACCTCGAAGCCCGAAACCTCGGGCATGTCGACATCGAGCAGGATGAGGTCGGGCCGCGGCTCGCCCTCCGCGGCGATGATCGCGGCGCCGCCATCCTCCGCGGTCACCACGGTGTAGACCGTGCCGAGCGCTCTCGCCATGAGGGCGAGCAGGTCTTGCGAGTCGTCGACCGCGAGAATCACCGGGCGGTCTTTCGCGCTCACTCCGGCGCCGTGTATCCGGCCTGCGCCAGGCGGCTGCGCGCCTGCGGGCCCGTCAGATGGTCGATGAAGTCGAGCACCGTCCGCGAAGACTTCACCGGCACGGCGACATAGGTGGTGTACTTCTGCAGCTCCTGCGGCAGCTCGCCCACGAGCTTCACCCCCTTTACCGGGATGATCTCGCTGATCTGGTGGAGGCCGAGCTCGATCTCGCCGCGACCGACCGGCTCGACGATGTAGCCGCCCGAGCCCAGCCTGGCCTTCGCGTTGACCTGGTCGGCTATGCCGAGCCGCGCGAAGACCTCGGCCAGGTGCTTGCCGCTCGTGCCCACCTTCGGGTCGATGTACACGATCGACTTGGCCGCCAGCAGCGTGCGCTTGAACGCCTCGGCGGTCGAGATGTCCGGCGAGGGCGCTTTCTCGTTCACCGCCACGCCGATGCCGACGCGCGCGATCGGCTTCGCGCCGCGCTGCACGCGGCCTTCCTTCTCGAGGCGCGGCACCGTCTCCTCGGTGACGATGACCAGGTCGACCTCGGCGCCCTGCGCCAGCGCTTCGACCAGCTTGCCCATCGGCTGGTACTGCACCTGCACCTTGCCCTGCGGGAACGACGCCGCCAGCGGATCGACCAGCGACTTGGCTGCGCCACCGGACAGGACCCGCAGTTCCTGCGCCCACACCGTCAGCGGCAGCAGCGCCGCCAGCAATAGCAGCCTCATGCCCTTTTTCCTTTTCGCCTGGCGCGCTCGAGCAGCTGCGCGAACTGCTCCGGCGGCACCGGCTCGCCGTAGAGGAAGCCCTGCACCTGGTCGCAGCCGTGCCGCTTGAGAAAATGGAGCTGCGCGTCCGTCTCGACGCCCTCGGCGATCACCTTCAGGTGCAGCGCGTGCCCGAGCGAGATGATCGCCTGGGCGAGGATGCCGTCCTCGGCTTCCGAGCCGCCGCGGATATCGCGCACGAAGGAGCGGTCGATCTTGAGCGTGTCGATCGGCAGGTCCTTGAGGTAGGAGAGCGACGAGTAGCCGGTGCCGAAATCGTCCACCGACAGGCTGATGCCGAGCGATTTCAGGCCCTGCAGCGTGGCGATCGCCGCTTCGACGTTGTGCATCACCATGCTCTCGGTCAGCTCGACCTCGAGCTGCGAGGGATCGAGCTCGGTCTCCTGCAGGATGCGCGACACCGCGCGCACCAGGCCCTCGGCGCGGAACTGGCGCGCCGAGAGGTTCACCGAGACCACGCCCGGCTTGAGTCCCGCGTCCAGCCAGGCTCGCGCCTGGCGCGCCGCCTCGTGGATCACCCACTCGCCGAGCTGCACGATGAGGCCGGTCTCTTCGGCGATCGGGATGAAGCGCGCCGGGCGCACGAGGCCCCACTCCGGGTGGCTCCAGCGCACCAGCGCCTCCGCGCCGATGATCGCTCCCAGGCGCAGGTCGACCTTCTGCTGGAAGTGCAGCATGAACTCCTTGCGCTCGAGCGCGCGGCGCAGCGCGTGCTCGAGCGCCAGGCGGTCGTTCACGCGCTCGTTCATCTCCGACGTATAGAACTGGAAGTTGCTGCGCCCGTGCTCCTTGGCGCGGTACATCGCCGCGTCGGCGTTCTTCAGCAGCGTATCGACGTCGCGCCCGTCCTGCGGATAGAGCGAGATGCCCGCGCTGCAGGTGACGTACAGCTCCTTGCCGTCGATGGTGATCGGCTCGGCTACCTTGGCGGTGATGCGCTGCATGGCGCGGAAGATCACCTCCTCGTTCGACTGGTCGTTGAGGATCAGCACGAACTCGTCGCCGCCGACGCGTCCGACCGTGTCGCCTTCGCGCAGCACCGAGCGCAGCCGCTCGCCCATCGCCTTCAGCAGCTTGTCGCCGGTCGAGTGGCCGAGGCTGTCGTTGACGAACTTGAAATGGTCGAGGTCCATGAACACCACCGCGATGTTGCGCGGGTTCCGCTGCGAGTACACCGTCTGGCGCAGGCGGTCGTGCAGCAGGTTGCGGTTCGGCAGGCCGGTGAGCGCGTCGTAGTTCGCCTGGTGCTCGAGCTGCACCTGGTAGCGCTTGCGCTCGATCGAGTAGTGCATGGACCGCAGCAGGAGCTCGCGGTCGAGGCGGCTCTTGACCAGGTAGTCCTGCGCCCCGCCCTTCACCGCCGACAGCGCAAGCGAGTCGTCGTCGTGGCCGGTGAGCACGATGATCGGCACCGCCGGCGCATGCGCGTAGACCTTGGTGAAGGTCTCCAGGCCGTGGCTGTCGGGCAGCGAGAGATCCAGGATCACCAGCGCGGTCTCGCCCGCGGCGAGATGCTCCAGTCCCGTCGTCAGCCGGTCCGCGAAGTGCACCGTGAACGGCGCGCGCGGGTCCTCGGCGATCATCTCGCGGATCAGGCGAGCGTCGCCGGGGTTGTCCTCGATCAGGAGGACGTTGTGGATCACGCTTTTTGGCCCCCTGTTAAGGGGGCCGTGAGCCGAAGGCGCAGCGGGGGGTTGGTTTTGGAAAAACGAGAACCCCCCGCTCGCAACAGCAGCTCGCTTCCCCCCTTGACAGGGGGGCGGCAGGAGAGCGCCTCAGTGGCCATTCGGCGGCAGCGTGACCACGGTAAGCCAAAAGACGTCGATCGATCTCACCACGACGATGAACTTCTCCAGGTCCACCGGCTTCGTGACGTAGCAGTTGGCGTGCAGGTTGTACGTCCTTAGCACGTCCTCCTCCGCCTTGGAGGTGGTGAGCACGACCACGGGGATGCGCTTGAGGGTTTCGTCGGACTTGATGTCCTGCAGCACCTCGCGGCCATCCTTCTTCGGCAGGTTCAGGTCGAGCAGGATGATGTCGGGACGCGGCGCGTCCTTGAACTTGCCGCGGCGGTAGAGGAACTCCATCGCCTCGACGCCGTCCTTCGCCCAGTGCAG
>DASQAW010000596.1:0-4333 GCA_035635495.1 Burkholderiales bacterium | reverse complement strand
GAATGCCTCAAGTTAGGGCAGAAATGGGTTGAGCTCCGGATCTGCCAGACTTGCGGCCACGTAGGCTGCTGCGATTCAACGCCCGGCCGACACGCCACCGCCCACTTCGCACAGACCGGGCACCCGGTCATGAGGTCGTTTCCCGACAGCAAGTGGGCGTGGTGCTATGTCGACAAAGCCTATCTGTAGCGCGAAGTTCAAAAGTCCTTCGGTTCGGAAGGAAAGGCCGGTTTTCTCTTCTCGCGGTGCGAGGCGACGCCTTCCTTCGCCTCGGGCCCGGTGAAGCCGAGCACCTCCAGCGCGAGCGAGGCATCGAACGCCGGGCCCGCCATCCGCAGCCAGTTGTTGAGCGAATACTTGGTCCAGCGCAGCGCGGTCTGCGCACCGGCGGCGAGCTTGCGCGCCACTTCGAGCGCCTTGGCCTGCAGCTCGCTCTCGTCGCACGTCAGCGAAACGATGCCCAGCCGCTCCGCCTCCTCGCCGCTGATCTGCTCGCACAGCAGGAGGTAGTACTTCGCTTTGGCCATGCCGCAGAGGAGCGGCCAGATGATGGCGGCGTGGTCGCCCGCCGCGACGCCCAGGCGCGTGTGCCCATCGATCAACCGGGCATTGCGCGCGGCGATGGATATGTCCGCCAGCAGCCCCGCGACCAGCCCGGCGCCGACGGCGGGGCCGTGCATGGCCGAGACGACGAGCTTCGAGCAGTTGATGAGGTTGTAGACCAGGTCCTTCGCCTCGCGCCAGACGCGCGCGCGCACCGCGAAGTCGCGGGTCATCTCCTCGACCATGGCGAGATCGCCGCCGGCCGAGAAGCCGCGGCCTTCGCCGCGCAGGATGGCGACGCGCGTCTCCGGATCGCGATCGACGTCGAGCCAGATGCGCGCCATCTCGGCGTGCATGCGCGCGTTCGTCACGGAGAGCTTGCCCTCCTCGGCGCGCATCACGATCTCGAGGATGCCGGCCTCGAGGCGCTTGACCTTCAGCTCTTTGTACTCGGAGTAATCCATCGGCCCATTCTACAATTCAGCCGTGCCCGATCTCCCCGGCTTCCCGTACGCACCGCGCTACCTGGCCTGGCGCGACTGGCGCGTCCACTACATCGACGAAGGCAAAGGCGAGCGCACGTTCCTCTGCCTGCACGGCGAGCCGACCTGGAGCTATCTCTACCGGCGGATGATCCCGTACTTCCTCGCGCGCGGCGCGCGCGTGGTGGCGCCCGACATGGTCGGCTTCGGCCGCTCCGACAAGCCCGAAGACGAGGCGCTGTACACCTTCGATTTTCATCGCCGGTTCCTCCTGGACTTCGTCGGGCACCTGGAGTTGAAGCGCATCACGCTGGTGGTGCAGGACTGGGGCGGCTTGCTCGGCCTCACGCTGCCGATGGAGCTGCCGGCGATCGAAGGCCTGTTCATCATGAACACGGCGCTCGCCACAGGTGACGTGCCGCTCACCGAAGGCTTCATCGCCTGGCGCGCCCATGTGGCGAAGAATCCGGACCTCGCGTGCGGCAAGCTGCTCGCCCGCGCCTGCCCGCATCTTTCCGCGGCCGAAGCGGCCGCGTATGACGCGCCGTTTCCGACCGTTGCCAGCAAGGCGGGCGTGCGGCGCTTTCCGCAGCTGGTGCCGGAGCGTTACGATTCCCCCGGAGCCGCCTTGTCGCGCAGGGCGCGCCAGTGGTTATCGACCGCATGGCGCGGCGAGACGTTCATGGCGGTGGGCGCGAAGGACCCAGTCCTCGGGCCGCCAGTGATGAACTTGCTGCGCGGCTGGATCCGCGGCTGCCCCGAGCCGGTGGTGATCGAGAACGGCGGGCACTTCCTGCAGGAATGGGGCGACGAGGTGATGAACGCATGGTTGCGTACGACGACGTAGCGGCGGCGCACGAGCGCATCAAGGGCACGGCGCGGCGCACACCGGTGCTCACGTCCACCACGGTGGATGCGCTCGTCGGTGCGCAGCTCTACTTCAAGTGCGAGAACCTGCAGCGCATGGGCGCGTTCAAGTTCCGCGGGGCCTACAACGCGCTGTCGCAGCTGAATGCCGAGGAAAAGCGGCGCGGCGTGCTCGCCTTCTCTTCGGGCAACCACGCGCAGGCCATCGCCCTCGCAGGAAAGCTGCTGGGCATCAAGACGGTGATCGTGATGCCGGAGAACGCCCCGCGGGTAAAGCTCGAAGCGACGCGCGGCTACGGCGCCGAGGTGGTGACGTACCGGAAGGACGAGGACCGCGAGGGCGTCGCGGCGCGCGTGGCAAGAGAGCGCGGCATGGTGACGATCCCGCCCTTCAACCATCCGCACATCATTGCGGGGCAGGGCACCGCGGCCAAAGAGTTGGTGGAAGAAACTGGGCCGCTCGACATGCTCGTCGTGCCCTGCGGCGGTGCAGGGCTGTTGTCCGGTTGTGCCGTGGCCGCCAGGCACCTGGCGCCCCGCTGTCATGTGGTCGGCGTGGAGCCCGCCGCGGGCGACGACGTCACGCAGTCGTTTCGCACCGGCAGGATCGTGACCATCCCGGTGCCCGACACCATCGCCGACGGCGCGCGCACCACCGCGCCGGGCGACATCACCTTCGCGCTGGTGAAGCGCTACGTGAACGAGATGACGACGGTCACCGACGATGAGCTGCTGCCGGCGATGTTCTGGCTATGGGAGCGCATGAAGATCGTGGTGGAGCCGACCGGCGCGCTGGGCTTCGCCGCGCTCTTCCACCGCAAGCTGCCGGCGCGCGGCAAGGTGGGCGTCATCCTATCCGGCGGTAACGTCGACCTTCGCTGGGCGGCCGCGCAGCTGAACAAACACTAAGGCCGCCGCGCCGACGAGGGTGGCGGCGAGCGTGACGTCGAAGCGCGGGAAAACCGTGGCCACCGCGCAGGCGAAGAGCACGAGGCGCAAAGGCCAGGCGATGCCACGCAGGCCAAGATAGCCCTGCATCGCGAACGACGCGAAGGTGACCATCGCCACGGCGAACACGACGCACTGCAGGATGTAGAGCGGCCCGCCCTCCATGTTCAGCCCCGGGTTGAAGAGGAAATAGAACGGCAGGATGAAGCCGCCGATGGCGAGCTTCACTGCGTAGGGTCCGAGCGCCATCGGATTCACGCCCGCGATCGCGCCGGCGGCGAAGTTGGCCACCGCCACGGGCGGCGTAACCGCCGACAGGCAGGCGAAGTACAGCATGAAGAGATGGACCTGCATCTCCGGCAGGTTGAACACGCCGCGCAGCACCGGCGCGAGCAGCGCCGCGCCCATGATGTAGACCGCCGGCGTCGGCATGCCCATGCCGAGCAGCACCAGGAAAACGGCCGAGAGCAGCAGCGTCGGCACGAGCAGCCCGCCCGAGAGCATGTTGATGAGCAGCGTGAACTTGCCGGCCAGCGCGCTGATCTCTATCGCGCCGATCACGACGCCCGCCGCCGCGACCGCGCCGACCAGCGGCACGAGCTGGCTGATGGTATCGGTGCAGCACTCGACGAAGCGGCGCGGGCCGATGGCGGTGGGAGGGTGGAACCATGAAAGCACGATCACCGCGGCGGTCGCGCCGGCGGCGACGTAGACCGGCGTATAGCCCGCGACGAGGAGCGCGATCAGCGCGCCGATCGGCAGGAGATGGCGCCAGCCGTTCTTCAGCGCCCGGCCGAGCGGCACGATCTGGTCCTCGGGCAGGCGCGCCTCGTTGTTGCGCACCGCCTCGTTATGCACCAGGAGGTAGATCGAGTAGTAGTAAAGGAGCGCCGGCAGCATGGACGCCCGGGCAATGCTCGCGTAAGGGATGTTGGTGAGGTCGGACATGATGAACGCCACGGCGCCCATCACCGGCGGCAGCATCGCACCGCCGCTCGACGCGGTGGCCTCGATGGCGCCGGCGCGCGCCGCCGGGATGCCCATCTTTTTCATGATCGGGATGGTGAGCGGCCCGGTGGTGGCGACGTCCGCGGTCGGACTGCCCGAGATCGAGCCGTAGAGACCGCTCGCGGTGACGCAGGCCTTGGCCGCGCCGCCGCGCATTCGTCCCGTGACCGCGCTCGCCAGCTCGAAGAAAAGCTGCCCGCCGCCCGCCTTCTCGTAGAAGCTGCCGAAGAGCACGAAGAGGAAGGCATAGGTCGCCGCCACCTCGAGCGGCGCGCCGAAGATGCCGTTCTCCATGATCGTCATCATCTCGATGAAGTACGGCACGCCGAAGTTGTCGTGCCTGAGCGGCCCGGGCATCCAGCGCCCGCAGACGGTGAATGCCAGCAGCACGATGACGAGCGAGGTCAGGCCCCAGCCGACCGAGCGGCGGCAGAGCTCGATCACCAGCGCGACGAGCGCGAACCCGGCGACGAGGTCGCCGCTGG